>NZ_JBIVXJ010000034.1:39398-70196 GCF_044769185.1 Pseudomonas sp. NPDC090592 | reverse complement strand
TGCAGGCCCCATCCATGGGGCCTCAGCGCTTGACGGGCATCCATGCCCGTCACCTCCCTCCGCAATCCCTTCGCTCGGCCTCCTGAAGTCGCAATCTGCGTCGCCTGGACTATCGCGCGCTTAGAAGCAAAAGCAAAAGCCGAAGCAAGAGCAAGTCAGGGGAACCTGGCGAACTGTGGCGGCTTCTCAATTCAAAAGGCCTTCTTTAGAGGACGCCGCACATGAAATGCCTGATGCCTTGGTTAATCGCAGCCAGCCTGTCAGGCTGCGGCGAAACAGCCCTGTTGAGCGTAAACGAGGGCAGCGGCCCAACCCCCAGCCTCCCCGCCCCCACCACCACATTGATCCCCACCGTAAATATCGCCCCCGCAATCGGCTGGCCGAAAGGCGCTAAGCCAACCGCTACGCCTGGCACCCAGGTCGCAGCCTTCGCCAGCGGCCTCGACCACCCACGCTGGCTCTATTTACTGCCCAACGGCGATGTACTGGTAGCCGAAACCAGCGCCCCCCCAAAGCCCGAAGATGGCAAGGGCATTCGCGGCTGGGCCATGGGCAAGGCGATGAAACGCGCCGGCGCGGCCGTACCCAGCGCCAACCGCATCACCCTGCTGCGCGATGCAGACCACGACGGCGTGGCAGAAACCCGCAAACCTTTCATCGAAGGGCTCAACTCCCCCTTCGGCATGGCGCTGGCAGGCCAGAATTTGTATGTAGCCGACACCGACAAGCTGCTGCGCTTTCACTATGAACCGGGTGCCCTACAGATTACCGACAAGGGCCAGACGGTAACCGAGTTGCCCGGCGGGCCACTGAACCATCACTGGACCAAGAACGTGATCGCCAGCCCCGACGGCAAAAAACTCTATGTGACGGTCGGCTCGAACAGCAATGTGGGAGAGAACGGCCTGGACCAAGAGCAAGGCCGTGCCGCGATCTGGGAAGTGGACCCGGCAAACGGCAAGCACAGGCTGTTCGCCACCGGCCTGCGCAACCCCAACGGTCTGGCCTGGGAGCCGCGCAGCGGTGCCTTGTGGACGGCGGTCAACGAACGGGACGAGATCGGCAGCGACCTGGTGCCGGACTACATCACATCGGTAAAAGAGGGTGGCTTCTACGGCTGGCCCTACAGCTACTACGGGCAGCACGTGGACCAGCGGGTTCGGCCGCAGGCCCCGCAGAAGGTAGCCCAGGCGCTGATACCCGATTATGCAGTTGGCCCGCACACCGCATCGCTAGGGCTGGCATTCATCGAGCCCGGCGCTTTGCCACCGCCCTTTGATCAAGGCGCACTGGTCGGCCAACATGGCTCGTGGAACCGCAAACCACACAGTGGCTACAAGGTGATATTCGTACCGTTCGACTCCTCAGGCAAACCTGCAGGTCAACCCATGGATCTGCTCACCGGGTTTCTGGACAGGCAGGACAAGGCAATGGGGCGGCCGGTAGGTGTGATCAATGATGGCCGCGGTGGCGTGTTGGTGGCCGACGATGTCGGCAATGTCGTCTGGCGGGTGAGCAACGCCGCGGCCAGCTTGAAACAAGGTGCTACTGCTCAAGCCAGCCCAAGCAGCAACCCCTACTGACAACCGCGTTTTCATGCCGGGAAAAAACGCTTCACCAGCGACGGTGTACGGAACTGCGCCCGGTATGCGGCCTGATCGAAAGGTAGCCCCGTGCGCAGGTCATACACCGGACCCGAGACAGGCCGGCGGGCACAGTTGCAAGCCATCAAGGTGACAAGCATCTACCGATCAGCTCGCGCCACTCAGACAACAATGCCCGCTCATTCCTTTTCGCGAGAAGCTGATGAACGAGCTTGAGCAACACCTTCAGCAAAACTTGAAAGCACTCGGGGTTGGCAGGCAGCTGGCCAAGGTGGTGGACGATTTCCTGCGCGATTACCCTGACCTCGACACGTCCTTGCAACGCCAGGCCAGGCTCATAGTGCGCAAGCATTGCGCTCGGCCAATCGAGCCCCGCTACGTCTGGTGGCACCAGTTCGACAGCGCCAGTTCCAGCCCGCGCAGTTTCACCGGGTGGCAGCACAATGGACCGCCCAGGAAGTCCATGCGGCTCACCGAGCTGATCGCCAGACGGTTCGACCTGCATTTTCAAGAGGCCGGTGACGAGCTTGATCTTTATGGTGGTTTTTACCGGCAAGGGCGCAATGCGCGGTACTACGACGAAAGCAACGAGCTACCGATGCTCGGCCGCCAGGTGCAGCAGGACTTGTGGGCGCTGGACTTTGCCACCCTCTATCGCAGCGAAGTCGAACAGTTCTGGCGAGAACACGGGAAGCGCTTTCAGCTGCTGGCCAAGGTCAACCTGCTTGGCCAGGGCACCAGGGCCGCTGCAGCCGGGCATATAAGCACGGATGACCTTGACTGGCTGAAGGCTTCACTGCTTGGCGCGTCTTCAGCGCCATTGACACTTGAGCGCTTGTCGCAGAGCAAACCCGCTTGCATGCCCGGCGCCAGCGCATACCGCTTTGCTTCAAGCAGCAAGCCGTGCTTCTACAACCTGCGTGAACAGGGCGAGCGGGTACTGGTGTACCTACCCTGGGCAGAGCAGCCGCTGCGTGGCTTTGCATCGCACAACGCAATGGCTCAATGGCTGCAGGGGCAGTTACACAATGCTGCGTCGCGCTCGCTGTTCACGGCCGGGGCGTTATCTGGCTGGCCGGAGCAAAGTCGGATCGATGCCGTTGAACAAGTGCTGCTGGCCATCGCGCACAGCGCATCCAGCCACGCGGCACTTCAACACCTGGAACCCTCGCGCAGCGCGGTGGGCCAGGATCTGTTCCTGCACATGGCTGAACTGGCGCAGCATGAGATGAGCGAAAATGCCACGCTGCTGCTCGACAACAGTGCCTTGCGCAAAGCCATGTGGGGCGGGTATCTGTCTGCCTTCGTCAAGGTTTTTGCAGGCTTCATCCCGCTGGGCTGGCCGGTGTCGCTGGCACTGCTGGGCGCATCGGTGGCCATGGTCGGGCTCGATGTCGACACTGCGGTGCATGCCCGCTCCGGTCAGGCCCGCAAGGCCGCCTTGCGCGCAGCCATGCTGGATACTTTGTTCGCTGCCTTGAACATGGCCGACGTCGCAGCCGGGTCCAGCTTCGCCTCGCTGGCCTATCGTGCTCCGGCGCATGAGCTGGAGGCCGCTGTGGGGCAATGGCAGCCCGTCGAGCGCACAGTGGAGCCGCTGAACGGCCTTGAAGGCAACCGGTTACTGATCAATGAGCCCGAAGGCAGCGGGGTGCTGCAAGGCATCCGTATCAGCGAGGATGGCAGCTGCTGGATCGAGATCGATGACATACCCTACAGGGTGCGCTACAGCCACGAGCTGAAACACTGGCTGATTGTTCCACCCGACAACCCATTCGCTTTTGGCGAACTCAGGCCGGTTCGCCAGAACGAACAAGGTGAATGGGAACTGTTGCAACGTCCCCGGCTGGCCGGAGGAAGCCCACCAGACGCCGCCGCTGCCATTCCTGAAGAGCAATCGCAGTTTTGGGATGAGTACATGCGGACCGACAGGACGCGCAGCGAGGCCATGTCCGACCAGGCGGAGGAGCGCAACAAGAAACTGCTTGATGACGCGTTCGTGCCCTCTCTTGATCCAGACGCCATCGCCGACTCAGACAATGAAGAATACGACTGCGTGAAGATCGGCGGGACAACCCACTACACCTATGAGCAAGGTGGCGAATATTACAACCACCTGATCCGCACCTACAGCGAAGAAGACACCCAGATCAATCGACCACTGCGAGAAGGCAAGCCGTCCAGCGGGTACAGCGATGATACCGACTTCATCAACAAACTTGCCGACGACCTGAAGTCCTTGCCCCGAGACAACGCGGTCCCAATCTATCGCGGAGGCCACGGCACAAGAGGTACAAGCGGCGCGCATTTTCGCAGCGGTCGCCTGAAAGTCGGGGACACATTGGTAAACACTGACTTTACCTCATTCACCGAAAACCCCTACATCGTTCGCCGATTCGCCGCCGACAACGACCAAGTTTCCCCTGAGGGTCAAAGTGGGGTATTCGATGAAAGCTCTGTAGTATTCGAGCTACCCGCCAAGCAGTATTACAGCGGTACGCCCATCAGCACGCTGTCTGGCGCTCCCGATGAAGCGGAAACCCTGTTTACTCCGGGCCATTACTTTCGCATCGAGCAACTGACCCAGGTCCGAGGCGCAGATTTTCACTTCGTGAAAGTCCGACTGAGCGAGATCGGCCAACCGGCAGGGCCGGTGTACGACCTGCGTACCGGCGAGCCATTCGACCGTGCAACGTATCTGGCGCTGGTAAAAAACCCGATCCTGGTTGATCGGTTCTTTCCAGTCAGTTGATGCCGACAACCGCTTGGTTCAGGGGTTCTGCGCCAGATGGCCTTGCGGGATCACCCGCTTGGCCTGCAGGTAAGCCTTGGCCCAGTAGCTATTGGACAGGTAGTCCAGCCGTACTGTGCCACCCGTGGAAGGCGCATGCACGAAGCGCCCTTCTCCTACATAGATACCGGCATGGCTAACCTGTGAGCCGCCACTGGTGGCGAAGAACACAAGGTCGCCCGACTGCAACGACTTGGCATCCACTGTCGGCGCACGCATGACGATCATCTCCCGCGTCGAACGCGGCAGGCTGATGCCGGCCGCATCACGGTAGACGTACTTGATCAGGCCGCTGCAGTCGAAACCGGAGTCCGGGGTATTGCCACCCCAACGATAAGGCGTACCCACCAGGCCAATGGCGCGGATCAGTACGTCATCGGCAATCGGTGACGGGCTTGCCTGGCTATAAATGATCTGCGGCTGTACCACAGGGGCCGGCGCCGGGGCACGGCTGGAGCAGGCAGCCAGCAAGGCCGCCAGGGAGAGAAATGCAAAGCGCGCCATCTTTACCATGGCCAGAACATCCTGTCTGAGACCGAACGGCCGCAGCCGAAAAGAGTTGAGAATTTAGATTAGACGCTTTCTGTAAATGCGCACGGCGGCGAGCTTTTTTCAAAGCATCGCCGCCGCGAGAGGCTACATCATTTTGCCATCAGTTGCGCGCGATGTTGGTTGGCGCCATGGCCAAGGCACGCTTGGCTTCAATGAAGGTCTTGCTCCAGTAGCGGTCACCGAGGCTGTCGATGCGTACGCCACCGCTGCGGCGGCTGCTGGAGTGGATGAACTGGTTGTCACCCAGGTAAATGCCGGCGTGGCTGACACGGCCGCGACCATTGGTGCTGAAGAACAGCAGGTCGCCTGGCTTGAGCTTGTTGCGCGCCACTTTCGGGGCGTCGACGTTGATCATTTCACGCGTCGAGCGTGGCAGGGTCATGCCCGCCTCTTCGCGGAACAGATAGCCGATGAAACCACTGCAGTCGAAGCCGGACTTTTCCGAAGTACCGCCAAAGCGGTAGCGGGTGCCGATCAGCGACATGCCGCGCTCAAGAATGCTGTCCGCCAGTACTGGCAGCTGGTAAGGCTTGCTGTTGCTGGAGAAAGCCTCCAGGTCATCTTCAGTGGCCAGCTCTTTCGGTTCGCCGAATACCGACGAGGACGAGGCTTTGGCCTTGATTGCCGCTTGAGCGGCGATCGGGGTGTGATCCTGAGGCTGGGACTGGGAAGCCGGGCCTTGGGCCGCGCAGCCAAAAAGCAGGGTCACGAGTGCGAGTGGCACGAGGGGTGCGAAGCGCTTCAGCATGGGCACGACCGTGTCTGTAATCCTTTAGAGGGGGAAACTATGCCCTCTATCATGGCCATTTGCAAATTTTATCGAAAAAGATGTGACTTTTTTGTTTTGCCGCTCTGGCCCAGCGTTTTCAGGGGGTTACCAGCCCAGGGTTTCCTTCAGGAACGGGATGGTGAGCTTGCGTTGTGCCTGCAACGAGGCCTGGTCAAGACGCTCCAGCAGATCGAACAGGGCGCTCATGCTGCGCGCACCGCGGGTGAGGATGAAGTGGCCGACTTCGTCGGTAAGGTGCAAACCGCGGCGTGACGCGCGCAGTTGCAAGGCCCGCAGCTTGTCTTCGTCAGACAGGCCACGCATCTGGAACACCAGGGCCAGGGTCAGCCGCGACTTCAGGTCCGGCAGCTTGATCGGCAGCTCACGGGGCGACGCCGAGGCTGCCAGCAGCAGGCGCCGGCCGCTGTCGCGCAGGCGATTGAACAGGTGGAACATGGCCTCTTCCCAATCGGCCTTGCCGGCGATCACGTGCAGGTCGTCGATGCACACCAGTTCGTACTGGGCGAGGTAGTCGAGCAGCTCTACGCCGCGATCGAGCAGTTGCGCCAAGGGCAGGTACACGGCGGCTTCGCCGCGTTGCTGGAAGCGGTGGGTGGCAGCCTGGAGCAGGTGGCTACGGCCAACACCCTGCTTGCCCCACAGGTAGATAAGGCTCTCGGTCCAGCCGGCGTCGGCTTCGCATAGCCGCTCGACGTAGCCCAATGCCGCAGCATTGGCGCCCGGATAGTAGTTGATGAAGGTGGCGTCATCGCGCAGGCGCACACCCAGGGGCAACTGGATCGGTGGTTTCATGCTCGCGGGCGGTCAGCAGGACCGCAGGGGGCCTTTGGTGAACAATGTGCAAAGTCTATACCCGCAACGCGGGGCGCACAATCACGGCAACAGATAGCACAAGCAAAATCAACAAGTTGCGCTGTTCTTGGGCCATTTGCGAATGGTGTGGGAGCGGGCTTGCCCGCGAACACCGGCAAAGCCGGTGCCATGCACCGTGTCAAATGCTTCGCGGGCATGCCCGCTCCCACAGGGTTGGCGTAAGCCTTTGCATTACAACTCCGGGTCGATACCCCCGTCATACATGTCCGACTCCTTGTAGACATCATGCACATGCCGCAACAGCACCATGATCACCGCCGCTACCGGCAGGGCCAGCAACACCCCGGTAAAACCGAACAGCTCACCACCGGCCAGGATGGCAAAGATCACCGCCACCGGGTGCAGGCCAATCCGATCCCCTACCAGCAGCGGCGTCAGCACCATGCCTTCAAGTGCCTGCCCGACCATGAACACTGCGACGATGCCCAGCATCGGGTACAGGTCACCGCCGAACTGGAACAGGCCAGCCACCAGCGCCGCACCGATGCCAATGATGAAGCCCATGTAGGGCACGATGGCGGCCAGCCCCGCAAGCATGCCGATCAGCAGCCCCAATTCAAGCCCCACCAGCATCAGCCCGGCCGAATAGATGACGCCAAGGGCCAGCATCACCATCAGCTGCCCACGCACGAATGCCCCCAGTACTTCGTGGCACTCGCCCGCCAGGCCCACGACCTGCGATTCACGTTGGCGTGGCAGCAGGCTGCGCAGCTTGGCCATCATCAGGTCCCAATCGCGCAGCAGGTAGAAGCCCACCACCGGGATCAGCACCATGTTGGCTAGCCAGCCAATCAGCGCCAGGCTCGACGCCGTGGCATGGGACAGCAACATGCCGACGATGTCGGTGGTCTGGCCCATGTGGCCGGCAATGGCAGCCTTGATCTTGTCGAATTTCCAGAAGCCATCGGCCAGGCCCAGCCGGCTCTGCACCCAAGGCAACGCAACATGCTCGAGCCAGTCGAGCATCTGTGGCGCCAGCTCGTACAAGCGCACCAGCTGCTTGGCAAGCATCGGCACCAGCACCAGCAGCAGGGCCAGCAACAACAGGGTGAACAGGCCGAACACCACCACAACGCCCCAGGTGCGCGACAGCCCCAGACGCTCCAGGCGGTCAACCAGCGGGTCGGCCAGGTAGGCCAAGAGGATGCCGACCAGGAACGGGGTAAGAATGTTGTGCAAGCTATAGAGCAGCACGGCGACCAGCAGGGCAGCGCCCAGCCAGATCCATCGACGAACGTCGGTCACGGCATGCTCCCCTTACCAGCGAAAACGCAGGCCGTCGAACGGCTTGGGCGCAGGTTGGGCCGGTGCAGGCTGCTCGCCCGCTGCCGGTGCTGGCGTGGCGGGTGCTGCGGGCGCCTGCTCTGCGGGCAGTTCCTGCAACTTGGCCAGGCCGAGCTGGGCACGCAACTGTTCGCGGTTGCCGGTCACACCGTAAGTCAGGGTGGTGCCTTCGGCCATCTGCAGGCGCGGGCCGTAGGGCTCAAGCACGCGGGCAAGCTCGGCATAACGTTGCAGGTTCATCCCCTGCACTTGCACCTGCATCTGGCTGCTGGCGCCCGGGCGGGTGACATAACGCGGCGCCAGGCGGCTGCTGACTGCCAGCATCACCGCGTCGGCCAAGGCTGCCGGGTCAGCCCCCTCGGCTGTACCTTGCTCACGCTGGTCGCCCAGCCACAGCTGCCACTTGCCCTGCCACTTGCCGTCGGCCTCCTGGGCATGCACCGCCAGCAAGGCATCGGCGCCATAGCGCTCGGAGGCCTCACGCAACGGTGCAGGGTCGCTGCCCTCGATCTGCTTGCCATTGGCCACCAGTTGCTCCTGCAAGTCGGCGAGCGGCAAGCGCAGTGGCAGGCCACGGTGCTGGGCGGCACGGCGCAGGGGCTGGGCGCTGGCCTGGCCATCGCCGACCAGGCTGCTGCCTTCGGCGCTGTCATTCAGCCACCAGCCAATAATCGAAGGCCGGTTGCTGCCCCACAGGGCCAAGCCGGCCTTGCGCAATGCGCGCTCGGTACTCCCCGGGTCGAACTCGACCACCACAGATTCGGGCGGGCCGGCCTCGCTGCCAACCTGGTTGATGATTTGCTGCGGATCCTTGCGCAACTCGGCAAGTGCCGGGTTTTGCACTGCCTTGGGGTCGCCGGTCAGGCGTAATACCAGGGTGTCGAGGGCCTTGGCCGTTGCCGCGGCACGTGCTTCGGCGCCCTGCCCCGTGACTGGCTCGCGCACCTGGTAAAGGCCGGAGACATTTTCAGCCTGGGCGGTGGCTGCCATCAGGGCCAGGCAACCGACTGCCAGAATATTGAACAAACGCATGGAGGATTCCTGTCCAGTCGAGCTCTACACTCGCTGCTTGCAGCTTATACACAAGCAACCGCATCAACCACCCTCAGGCCTTTTTCAACAATTTACCGCCCTGCCCGTCGGCCTGAGGATGGCCGCTGCCCGGCAACCCTGATAAAATCGCGCGCCTTCACAGACCACTGACGTTTCAGGCAGCCGCCGCTCACCCGCCGGCCTTGGCCGCCATGGTCGTTTTTAAGAATCCCTCCCTCCTAAAGGCCTGGATCAATGAGCAAGCAACCCTCCCTGAGCTACAAGGACGCCGGTGTAGACATCGACGCCGGCGAAGCACTGGTCGAACGCATCAAGGGCGTGGCAAAACGCACCGCACGCCCTGAAGTCATGGGTGGCCTGGGCGGCTTCGGCGCCCTCTGCGAGATCCCGGCCGGCTACAAGCAGCCGGTGCTGGTCTCCGGCACCGACGGCGTCGGTACCAAGCTGCGCCTGGCGCTGAACCTGAACAAGCACGACAGCATCGGCCAGGACCTGGTCGCCATGTGCGTCAACGACCTGGTCGTATGCGGCGCCGAGCCGCTGTTCTTCCTCGACTACTACGCCACTGGCAAGCTGAACGTTGACGTGGCCGCCACCGTGGTCACCGGCATCGGCGCCGGTTGCGAACTGGCCGGTTGCTCGCTGGTCGGTGGTGAAACCGCCGAAATGCCTGGCATGTACGAAGGCGAAGACTACGACCTGGCCGGCTTCTGCGTGGGCGTGGTGGAAAAGGCCGAAATCATCGACGGCTCCAAGGTTGCCACTGGCGACGCGCTGATCGCCCTGCCATCCTCGGGCCCGCACTCCAACGGCTACTCGCTGATCCGCAAGATCCTCGAAGTGTCCGCCACCGACATCGAAAACACCCAGCTGGACGGCAAGCCGCTGACCGACCTGCTGATGGCGCCAACCCGCATCTACGTGAAGCCGCTGCTGCAGCTGATCAAGAACACCGGTGCCGTCAAGGCCATGGCCCACATCACCGGTGGCGGCCTGCTGGATAACATCCCGCGCGTACTGCCGAAAAACGCCCAGGCCGTGGTTGACGTGGCCAGCTGGCAGCGCCCGGCAGTGTTCGACTTCCTGCAGGAAAAAGGCAACGTCGACGAGCACGAAATGCACCGCGTACTTAACTGCGGCGTGGGCATGGTCATCTGCGTAGCCCAGGACCAGGTCGAAGCCGCCCTGAACGAACTGCGCGCCGCTGGCGAGCAGCCTTGGGTCATCGGCCACATTGCCGAAGCCACCGAAGGTGCTGCCCAGGTCGAGCTGCAGAACCTCAAGGCACACTGATGCCAAGCAAGACCTGCAATGTAGTAGTACTGCTGTCGGGTTCCGGCAGCAACCTGCAAGCCCTGATCGACAGCTGCCAAGGGGCAGACAGCCCGGTACGCATCCGTGCGGTGGTTTCCAACCGCGCCGATGCCTACGGCCTGCAACGCGCCGCGGCGGCCGGCATCGACAGCGTGGTGCTCGACCACACCCAGTTCGACGGCCGCGAAGCCTTCGATGCCGCGCTGGTTGCGCGCATCGATGGGTTCGCGCCGGACCTGGTGGTGCTGGCCGGCTTCATGCGTATCCTCAGTGGCGACTTCGTGCGCCACTATCAGGGCCGCCTGCTGAACATCCACCCGTCGCTGCTGCCCCGGTACAAGGGCCTGCATACCCACCGTCGGGCACTGGAGGCCGGCGACGCCGAGCACGGCTGCAGCGTACACTTCGTGACTGAGGAACTCGATGGCGGCCCACTGGTCGTACAGGCTGTGGTACCGGTGGCGTCTGACGACACCGTTGAAAGCCTGGCCCAGCGGGTACACCGTCAAGAACACCTGATCTACCCGCTGGCGGTGCGCTGGTTCGCTGAAGGGCGCTTGTGCCTTGGCGAACAGGGTGCATTACTGGATGGCCAGCCCCTGGCGGCCAGCGGTCACTTGATTCGATCCTAGGAGAATTTATGCGTCGCGCCCTGCTCTTGGCTCTCGCCGTGCTCGCCCTGCCCCTCCAGGCAGCTGATCTGAAGCCTTTTTCGGCCAGCTACACCGCCGACTGGAAGCAACTGCCCATGAGCGGCACCGCCGAGCGTAGCCTGGTCAAGAATGCCAACGGTACCTGGGACCTTAATTTCAAGGCTTCCATGATGATCGCCAGCCTGACCGAGCAAAGCTCCCTGCGCATGGAAAACGACACCCTGCTGCCACAGAAGTATCACTTCGAGCGCGGCGGCCTGGGCAAAGCCAAGAAGGTCGACCTGACCTTCGACTGGACCGGCAAGAAGGTCACCGGCAGCGACCGTGGCGATGCCGTCAGCCTGCCACTGAACCGCGGCGTACTGGACAAGTCGTCCTACCAGCTGGCCCTGCAGCACGACGTGGCCGCCGGTAAGAAGAGCATGACCTACCAGGTGGTTGACGGTGACGAGATCGACACCTACGACTTCCGCGTGCTCGGCACCGAAAAAGTCACCACCAAGACCGGTCAGGTCGATGCGGTGAAGGTCGAGCGCGTACGCGATCCAAGCCAGAGCAAGCGCATCACCGAACTGTGGTTCGCCAAGAACTGGGACTACCTGCTGGTGCAACTGCGCCAGGTAGAGACCGACGGCAAGGAGTACGTGATCGTGCTGCAAGATGGCACGGTCGATGGCAAGCCGGTGAAGGGTAACTGAGCCAGCACTGCCCGCTGCACCCGAAGCCCCGCCCAGTGCGGGGCTTTTTTGTGCCTGTCATGTGCATGAGGTGCTCCTACACTTGACCGCACTCGGGCTTTCATGAAACTTGTTTCATGCCTGTTTTATTTACTTAGCCTGCTAACAAACTCTATAAAGAAGGTGTGCGACACAGTGTCGCAGCCAACTCAAGCAGTGGAGTTTACCGATGACAGTCCAAGTAACCGAACGCGACGAATCGAAAATGTCCCACGAAGGCCTGGCCGCTGGCGTGCGGATCTGGGATGTGCACCAACAGGGCCAGCTGGTCGGCATGTTCCACAATGAACACGAAGCACACCAGTACCGTGCAGAACTGGAAGACCTGGAAAACCAGCGCACCACGCAATGATCAGTCTTGCAATGAAAAACCCCGCCAAGGCGGGGTTTTTCGTGCTTACCACATCAGATCATCAGGGATCTTGTAGGCCGCGTACGGATCGTCTTCGTCCGTTTCTTCGACATGGGTGTTCAGCAACAGGATACGGCTTGGGTCACGTTCCTGGATCTTAACCGCCGCTTCCCGCGGGATCACCTCGTAACCGCCGGCATGCGCCACCACAGCCAGCGCACCGTTGCTGAGCCTGGTACGCATCAGCGCGTTGACGGCAATGCGCTTGACCTTCTTGTCGTCGACGAAGTTGTAGTAATCCTCGGTGGTCAGCTTAGGCAGGCGGGTTGCTTCGATCAATTGCTTGATCTGCGCGGCGCGAGCCTTTTGCTCGGCCTTTTCCTGCTGCTGGCGGTTCAGTTCCTGGTCGCGCTTGACCTTTTCGGCCATGGCTTCCTTGGCGATGCGCTGCTGGCTGTCGTCGACTTCGACCTGGCCTTTGTGCTCCATGCGCTTCTGTTTCTTTTCCGCTTTGTTGGTCTGCGAGACCTGTTTCTGGTTGACCAGACCGGCTTTGAGCAATTGGTCGCGAAGGGAAAGGCTCATGAATGTTCACTCACTTATGCAACAGCTCAGCCGCAGCTGGGCAGGTTCTTTTCCAGACGTTTGGCTTCCCCCCAAAGGGCATCCAGCTCGTCAAGGTTACAATCTTCAATGGGGCGACCACTGTCGCGCAATGCCTGTTCGATGAAACGGAAACGTCGCTCGAACTTGCGGTTGGCGCGGCGCAGCGCGTTCTCGGGGTCGTGCTTGAGGTGGCGGGCCAGGTTGACGGTGGCGAAGAGCAAGTCGCCCAGCTCATCTTCGAGCGCATCGGCGTCGCCGTCGGCCATGGCCTGCAGCACCTCATCCAGCTCTTCACGTACCTTGTCCAGCACAGGCAATGCCGCAGGCCAGTCAAAACCGACGGTGGCCGCACGCTTTTGCAGTTTGGCTGCCCGCGACAGGGCCGGCAAGGCTGCCGGCACATCGTCGAGCAGCGACAATTGCTCGGGCGTGCTTTTCTCGGCACGTTCCTCTGCCTTGATTTCCTCCCAGCGCGACTTGACCTGGGTCTCGCTCAGGCTGGGGGTATCCAGCGGCGCATAGAGCTCGCCGGTAGGGAATACATGCGGGTGGCGGCGGATCAGCTTGCGGGTAATGCTGTCGACCACGCCATCAAACTCGAAACGCCCCTCTTCCCGGGCGAGCTGGCTGTAGTAGACCACCTGGAACAGCAGGTCGCCCAGTTCACCCTGCAAGTGCTCGAAGTCGCCGCGCTCGATGGTGTCGGCGACCTCGTAGGCCTCTTCGATGGTGTGCGGGACGATGCTCGCGTAGTTCTGCTTGAGGTCCCACGGGCAGCCGTACTGCGGGTCGCGCAGGCGGGCCATGAGGTGCAGCAGGTCTTCGAGGGTGTAGGTCATTCAGGCAGGTCCTTCGGTGGTGGCTTCTTCGCGGGCTTGCCCGCTCCCACAGGATGGATGCAGGTTTCGAAGTCTGCACCGTACCTGTGGGAGCGGGCGAGCCCGCGAAGCAGGCGCCGCGGTCTCAAGGGGTACGATTACGCCGCGTCTCGATGATGTTCGGCAACTGCGAGATCCGCCCCAGCAGGCGCCCCAGCGCGTCCAGCCCTGGAATCTCGATGGTGAGCGACATCAGCGCGGTGTTGTCTTCCTTGTTCGAGCGGGTGTTCACCGCCAGCACGTTGATCTTCTCGTTCAGCAGCACCTGCGAGACATCGCGCAGCAGCCCCGGGCGGTCGTAGGCACGGATGACGATGTCGACCGGGTAGGTCTGCACCGGGATCGGCCCCCAGCTCACCTGGATCATGCGCTCCGGCTCCTTGCCCGCAAGCTGCAGCACCGAGGCGCAGTCCTGGCGGTGGATGCTCACGCCACGCCCCTGGGTGATGTAGCCAACGATGGCATCGCCCGGCAGCGGCTGGCAGCAGCCGGCCATCTGCGTCAGCAGGTTGCCAACACCCTGGATCTGGATGTCGCCACGCTTGCCGGTACGCGGCCCGGTAGGTTTGCGCGGTACCAGCTCGATCTGCTCGATGCGGTCGGGCTCCAGCAACTGCTGGGCGGCGTTGACCAGGTGGGCCAGGCGCAGGTCGCCCGCACCCAGCGAGGCGAACATGTCCTCGGCAGTCTTGACGTTGGTTTTCTCGGCCAGGCGCTCGAAGTCCACCTGCGGCAGGCCCAGGCGGCTGAGCTCGCGTTCGAGCAAGGTCTTGCCGGCGGCGACGTTCTGGTCGCGTGCCTGCAGCTTGAACCAGTGCACGATCTTCGCCCGCGCCCGCGAGGTGGTGACGTAGCCCAGGTTGGAGTTCAACCAGTCACGGCTGGGGTTGCCGTGCTTGCTGGTGATGATCTCGACCTGCTCGCCGGTCTGCAGGCTGTAGTTCAGCGGCACGATACGGCCGTTGATCTTGGCTCCCCGGCAGTTGTGGCCGATTTCGGTGTGCACGCGGTAGGCGAAGTCCAGCGGCGTGGAGCCTTTGGGCAAGTCGATGGCGTGGCCATCCGGGGTGAACACGTAGACCCGGTCTGGCTCGATGTCGACCCGCAACTGCTCGGCCAGGCCACCGATGTCGCCCAGCTCTTCGTGCCATTCCAGCACCTGGCGCAGCCAGGAGATCTTCTCTTCGTAATGGTTGGAGCTGGGCTTGACGTCGGTGCCCTTGTAGCGCCAGTGGGCGCAAACGCCCAACTCGGCTTCTTCATGCATGCCGTGGGTGCGGATCTGTACCTCCAGCACCTTGCCCTCAGGGCCGATTACTGCGGTGTGCAGCGAGCGGTAGCCGTTTTCCTTGGGGTTGGCGATGTAGTCGTCGAACTCCTTGGGAATATGCCGCCACAGCGTGTGCACGATACCCAGCGCGGTGTAGCAGTCGCGAATTTCCGGCACCAGTACGCGCACTGCACGCACGTCGTAGATCTGGCTGAATTCCAGGCCTTTGCGCTGCATCTTGCGCCAGATCGAGTAGATATGTTTCGCCCGGCCGCTGATGTCGGCATTCACGCCGGTGGCCAGCAGCTCGTTCTGCAACTGGTTCATCACGTCGCTGATGAAGCGTTCGCGGTCCAACCGGCGCTCGTGCAACAGCTTGGCGATCTGCTTGTACTGGTCGGGCTCGAGGTAGCGGAAGGACAGGTCCTCCAGCTCCCATTTGATGTGGCCGATACCCAAGCGGTGCGCCAGCGGCGCATAAATGTCGAACACCTCACGCGCGACACGCAGGCGTTTCTCGTCGTCGGCGGCTTTGACCGCACGAATTGCGCAGGTGCGCTCGGCCAGCTTGATCAGTGCCACGCGCACATCGTCGACCATGGCCACGAGCATCTTGCGCAGGTTCTCGACCTGCGCCTGCGAGCCCAGCACCAGCGATTGGCGCGGGCTGAGGCTGGCGCTGATAGCGGCCATGCGCAATACGCCGTCGATCAGCTTGGACACCACCGGCCCGAACCGCTGGCTGACCTCGGCCAGGGTCACCTTGCCTTCGCGTACCGAACGGTAGATGACCGCTGCCACCAGGGAATCCTGGTCAAGCTTGAGGTCTGCCAGGATTTCGGCAATTTCCAGGCCCGCCTGGAAGCTGGACGTACCGTCCGCCCAGGAATGCTTGGCCGGGTTGCCCTTTTTCTCGATCTCATGGGCAAACTCGCAGGCTTCTTTAAGCGCTGCGCGATCCAGTGCCGAATCGACGCTTACCACATGGTCCAACCATCCTTCGAGATTGATACTGCCGTCGGTGTTGACCGGCTGGTGCACTCTCACCTGTACCATCTTTGTTTTACCTTTCCATACAGCACACCACGCGGGTGCGCTGGCGATCACCGTGCGGCTGCCATTCCATGGAAACCGCACCAAGGGGCCAGCCTGCTAGCCCGCTTCGAATAACGCCATGGCCTCGACATGCGCCGTTTGAGGAAACATGTCGAGAATCCCGGCCCTTTTTAACCGGTACCCCTGGCCGACCAGCACCTGCGCGTCTCGCGCCAGTGTGGCCGGGTTGCACGATACGTAGACCAGCCGTTTGGCCTTGAGGCGTGCGATGCCTTGCACCACCTCGAAAGCACCGTCGCGCGGTGGATCCAAGAGTACCGCAGAAAAGCCCTCGGCGGCCCATCCGGTGCCTGCCAAAGGCTGCGATAAATCGGCCTGAAAAAACCGTGCGTTATGCACATTGTTGTTCCGGGCATTGGCCGCGGCCCGGTCGACCATGGCCTGTACGCCTTCCACTGCCACCACCTCGCGGGCCGCACGGGCCAGCGGCAGGGCGAAGTTGCCCAGGCCGCAGAACAGGTCCAGCACCCGCTCATCGGCCTGCGGATCAAGCCAGGCCAAGGCCTGCTCGATCATCGCCGTGTTGACCTGCGCATTCACCTGCACGAAGTCGCCTGGGCGCCAGGCCAGTTCCAGCTGCCACGGCGCCAAGGCGAAGCCCAGTTGCGCGGCCGGGTCCACGGGCGCCGGGTCATCTTCACCCTGCAGCCACAGCTGGGCATTGGCCTGCTCGCAAAACGCCTGCAGCTTCGCCAGGTCTTCAGCCGGCAGCGGCGCAACGTGGCGCACCAACACCGCCTCGGCGGTGCCACTGAACAGCTCGACATGGCCCAGCGCCTGCGGTTTGCTTAACGAGCGCAGTACCGTCGGCAAATGACGCAGAATCGACTGCAAGGGCTGTACCAGCACCGCGCAATCGTCGATGGCAATGATGTCCTGGCTGGCTTCGGCCCGGAAGCCCACCTCCAGCTGGCGCGCCTTGACGTCCCAGCGCACGGCCACGCGGGCCCGGCGCCGGTAACCGAATTCCGGCCCACTCAGGGGCGCGGCCCATGCTTCGGGTTGCACGCCGGCTACCCGCTGCAGTTGCTCGGCCAGGGTACGCTGCTTGAGCGCCAGCTGCGCTTCGTGCGGCAAGTGCTGCAGGTTGCAGCCGCCGCAACGTGCGTAGTGGCGGCACGGTGCTTCACGGCGCTCGGGGCTGGCCTGCAGCAGCCGCTCCAGGCGCGCCTCGACCACTTTGCCACGGGCATTGAGCACCCGCGCCTCCACGGTTTCGCCAGCCAAGGCGCCACTGACAAACCAGGTGCGCCCCTCAAGGAAGGCGATGCCACGGCCGTCACCGGCCAGGCGCTCGATATCCAGGCGCTGCTTTTTGCCCACGGGGACCTGGGGGCTGCGGTTGCCGCCGGCCGGCTGGAAGCGCAGGCCGCTGTTGGTTTTTTTCTTGGACATTTAGCTCGGGTCGAACAGGCCGGTGGACAGGTAACGGTCGCCGCGGTCGCAGATGATCGCGACCATCACGGCATTTTCCACCTCGCGGGAGAGGCGCAGCATGGCTGCGACCGCACCACCGGAAGACACGCCGCAGAAAATGCCCTCTTCACGGGCAAGGCGGCGGGTGGTGTCTTCGGCTTCCTGCTGCGACATGTCGACCACGCGGTCGACGCGGGTGGCGTCGAAGATTTTCGGCAGGTATTCCTCGGGCCAGCGGCGAATGCCCGGGATGGCCGAGCCTTCCATCGGTTGCAGGCCGATGATCTGTACCGCCGGGTTCTGCTCCTTGAGGTACTGCGAGCAGCCCATGATGGTGCCGGTGGTACCCATGGAGCTGACGAAATGGGTAATGCTGCCCTGGGTCTGCTGCCAGATTTCAGGGCCGGTGCTGTTGTAGTGGGCAATCGGATTGTCGCCGTTGGCGAACTGGTCGAGCACCAGGCCGCGGCCCTCGGCCTGAAGCTTTTCGGCCAGGTCGCGGGCGCCTTCCATGCCCTCCTCCTTGGTAACCAGAATCAGCTCGGCACCATAGGCGGTCATGGCAGCCTTGCGCTCGGCGGTGGAGTTGTCGGGCATGATCAGGATCATCTTGTAACCCTTGATCGCCGCCGCCATTGCCAACGCAATGCCGGTGTTGCCGGAAGTGGCTTCGATCAGGGTGTCGCCGGGCCTGATCTGGCCACGCAGTTCGGCGCGGGTGATCATCGACAGCGCTGGGCGATCCTTGACCGAGCCGGCAGGATTGTTACCTTCGAGCTTGAGCAGGAGGGTGTTGCTGGTTTCACCAGCAATGCGCTGCAGGCGAACCAGGGGCGTATTGCCGACGCAATCGGCGATGGTTGGGTACTGCAAGGTCATGGTGTCTTTCACAATCCGGACGGCGGGGGTGCCTATCATACCGGCAAACCCTTCGCGGCCATATCACGCAATCTGTGGTGGATATAGCTACAAGCTATAACGTTGTGATCTGTGCTGGCTTCTTCGCGGGCATGCCCGCTCCCACAGGGATCGCACCGCCCTCAAGAACACTGCTGTACCTGTGGGAGCGGGCGTGCCCGCGAAGAGGCCGGCACATGTAATGGCAACCGCATCCACAACCGCAACCCACGCTTGCCATTCTGCGCCCACAAGGTGCCACCCTGGCGCTGGATGGCACTGCGGGCAATGCTCAACCCCAGCCCAAAACCACCATCCCCCGGCCGCGAACCGTCCAGCCGCGAGAACGGCGCAAAAATGCGCTCCAGGTCGTCTTCGGCCACCCCGCCACCTTCATCCTCAAGCCACAGCCACCAGTGACTGCCTTCACGCTGCCCACCGAGGCGCAC
The DNA here is from genome assembly GCF_044769185.1 of Pseudomonas sp. NPDC090592. Taxonomy (NCBI): domain Bacteria; kingdom Pseudomonadati; phylum Pseudomonadota; class Gammaproteobacteria; order Pseudomonadales; family Pseudomonadaceae; genus Pseudomonas; species Pseudomonas sp. NPDC090592. The sequence continues at coordinate 51,561 of NZ_JBIVXJ010000034.1, read as the reverse complement.
CACCCCCTCGACCGGCGAGTGACGAATGGCATTGCGCAACATGTTCTCCAGCGCCTGCGCCAGGTGGTTGAGGTTGCCCTGCACCCAGCAGTCGGCCGGTACTTCACAGCGCAGGCGCGTGGCCGACCAGCCGCTCTCGTAGCTGGCGTTCTCTGCCAGCAGTTCCCATAACGCATGGACCTCGATCGGTTCCAGGTTCATCGGCGCACGCTCGGCGTCCTGCCAGGCCAGTTGCAGGGTGTCTTCCACCAGCTGCTGCATGCAGTCCACTTCACGGGTCAGGCGTTCGCGCAGGCGTTGCAAGTCGGTCTCGCCGTCGCAAGCCACCCGCAACCGACTCAGCGGCGTACGCATTTCGTGGGACAGGTCACGCAGTAACTGCTGCTGCATGGCCACCGTGCCCTGCAAGCGCTCGGCCATCTGATCAAAGGCCCGGGCCAGCTCGCCCAACTCGTCATGCCGGGCGATGGTGCGCGAGTCGAGGCGCGCCGACAGCTGATCGGCACGCCAGGCATTGGCCTGCTCGCGCAGCTGGTTCAGCGGCACGATCAACATGCGGTAAAGGCCCACACACAGCAACAGGGTGAACAGCCCAGGGATGATGCCATTGGTGACGATGCGCCACAGCAAGCGGTACTGGTCAGGGTTGAACCGCTGCGGCAGCTCGATCACCAGCATGCCCTGCTCCGGTGCCCCCGGGAACGGTATGCGCAGCCACGGCTGGTCAACGCTGCGCCGGCTCATCGGCCAGTCGACACCGCGCAGGCGCGTCAACCGCTGCATGATCTGCGGGTCGAGGGTGGCACTGTCGAGCGGCCGCAGGTTGATATCGAGCACGCCAACCCAGCCCCTTTCGCGCTGGTGCATCGCCGCTACCCATTGGTCCAGGCCTGATCGCCCGCCGCTACGCCAGGCCTGTTCAGCCTCGCCGGCATAGCCGCGCAGCGTCTGCCGCGCCGGTTCCGAGAGGAAGGCATTCTGGATTTCCATGTGCCGGCCCCAGGTGTAGCTGAGGCCGATCATCAGCAGGCAAAAGCCCACCAGCAGGATGGCCAGCTTCCAGAACAGCGAATGGCGGTCGAGCATGGCTCACTCCGCCTCGCTGGCGCTGAGCACGTAACCCTTGCCCCACACGGTGCGGATCTGCCGCTCGTCATAGCCGATGCCCTTGAGCTTGCGACGGATCTGGCTGACGTGCATGTCCAGGCTGCGGTCATGCCTCGAATAACCACGCTGCAACACGTGCTGGTAGAGGAACGGCTTGCTCAACACGTCATCCAGGTTGCGGTTGAGGATGTCGAGCAGGCGGAATTCACTGGGGGTCAGGCCTGCCAGGCGGCCGTCGAGACGCACGTCACACAGCCCTTCGTCGAACTGCAGCTCGCCGCAGGCTGCATGTTCCTGCGGGGCTTGATGGCGACGCTCGAGTGCTACCCGGCGCAGGATCGCCTCGATGCGTACCTGCAGCTCAGCCATGCTGAACGGCTTTGGCAGGTAATCGTCGGCACCGCGCTGGAAGCCACTGATGCGATCGGCTTCGGCACCCAGTGCCGACATCAGGATCACCGGCGTGGCACTGCGCGTGCGTAACTGTGCCAGGGCATCCAGGCCGTTCAGCCCGGGCAGCAGGATGTCCATGAGCACCACATCGAATACCTGGCGACCTGCGGTTTCCAGGCCCTCCAGGCCATTACGGCACCAGGTGACCTGGAAGCCGCCGCGCTGCAGCTCTTCGTGCAGATAGGCACCCAGCACCGGGTCGTCCTCGATGGCGAGGATATTGGAGTTGTAAATAGCTACAGGATTCATTGGCAACTGCCATGCATTCTCAATTGCGCAATTATTGAGCATCCACCACCTGCCAGGCAACCGCCCTGCGACCAATGCCCCGGCAATGGTGCAAAACAGCGACTAAAGAGGTGCAATAGCGCGGCAGGCGGAGTAACTTCCCGGCTTGGCCGTCATCGCTTGACGGCGTCCAGGCACATGACAGGAGGCGAGTGTGCTCGATCGCTTGGGAATTCGCAGCCGGGTAATGCTGCTGGCCCTGTTGCCGGCCGGCCTGATGGCTTTGGTGCTGGGCAGTTACTTTACCTGGTTGCAACAGAACGACCTGCGCACCCAGCTACTGCAACGCGGCAAGATGATCGCCGAGCAACTGGCGCCATTGGCCGCGCCCGCCATGGCCAGGCTGGCACCCGCACAACTGGAGCGCATTGCCGCGCAAACCCTGGAACAGACCGATGTGCGCGCGGTCGCTTTCCTGGCCCCGGACCGTACACGCCTGGCCCATGCCGGGCCGAGCATGATCAACCAGCCGCCCAGCGGCGGCACCGGCACGCAACTGCTCCAGCGCAGCGGCAATGACGCTACCCGTTACCTGATGCCGGTATTCGGCCATCACCGCGACCTCGCCACCGATGCCGTGCCAGCCGAAGCCGAGCGCCTGCTGGGCTGGGTCGAGATCGAACTGTCCCACGACGGCACGCTGCTACGCGGCTATCGCAACCTGTTCACCAGCCTGTTGCTGATCCTCGCCTGCCTGGCACTCAGCGGCCTGCTGGCCCTGCGCATGAGCCGCACCATCAACGACCCGGTCGAACGCATCAAGCATGCGGTCAACCAGCTCAAGGACGGCCACCTTGAAGAACGCCTGCCCGCCATGGGCAGCCATGAGCTCGACGAACTGGCGCGCGGCATCAACCGCATGGCCGAAACCCTGCAAAACGCCCACGAAGAGCTGCAACACAGCATCGACCAGGCCACCGAAGATGTGCGCCAGAACCTGGAAACCATCGAGATCCAGAACATCGAGCTGGACATGGCGCGCAAGGAAGCACTGGAAGCCAGCCGCATCAAGTCGGAGTTCCTGGCCAACATGAGCCACGAAATCCGCACGCCGCTCAACGGTATCCTCGGTTTCACCCACCTGCTGCAAAAAAGCGAGCTGACGCCACGCCAGCTGGATTACCTGAACACCATCGAAAAGTCCGCAGACAACCTGCTGGGCATCATCAACGAGATCCTCGACTTCTCCAAGATCGAGGCCGGCAAGCTGGTGCTCGACAGCATCCCCTTCAACCTGCGCGACTTGATCCAGGACACCTTGACCATCCTGGCGCCAGCCGCCCATGCTAAGCAGCTGGAACTGCTCAGCCTGATCTACCGCGACACGCCCTCTTCGCTGATTGGCGACCCGCTGCGGCTCAAGCAGATCCTCACCAACCTGGTCAGCAACGCCATCAAGTTCACCCGCGAAGGCACCATCGTCGTGCGTGCCATGCTCGAAGACGAGCACGAAGACAGCGCACAACTGCGCATCAGCGTGCAGGACACCGGCATCGGCTTGTCGCCACAGGATGTACGCACGTTGTTCCAGGCCTTCAGCCAGGCCGACAACTCGCTGGCCCGTCAACCTGGCGGTACCGGCCTGGGCCTGGTGATTTCCAAGCGCCTGATCGAGCAGATGGGCGGTGAAATCGGCGTCGACAGCACCCCCGGTGAAGGCTCGCAGTTCTGGATCAGCCTCAACCTGCCCAAAGCCCATGACGATGTCGAGGACCTGCCACTCCAGCCGCTGCTGGGCCGCCGCGCAGCCATCGTCGATAGCCACGAGCTGGCGCGCCAGGCGTTGGAGCACCAGCTGGAGGACTGCGGCCTCAGCGTCAGCCTGTTTGCCTCCTACGACCAGTTGCTGCAGGCGGTACAGGCTGCCAGCCAGGCCGGCCAGCCGTTCGAGTTCGCCGTGCTCGGGGCCAACCTGGGCAACCTGTCCCCCGAGCAACTGGGTCATTACCACCAGCAATTCGAGCGTCATCATTGCCAATGCGTGGTGCTGTGCCCCACCACCGAGCAGGCGCTGTACCATCCGTTCCTGCCCAACGGCCACGGGCAACTGCTGTCCAAGCCCACCTGCACGCGCAAGCTGCGTCGCCTGTTGCTGGAGCTGGTGCAGCCCCGCCGCCCGCTAAGCGAGGCGACTAGCCGCAATGGCCAGCGCCAACCGAAAATCCTCTGCGTCGACGACAACGCCGCCAACCTGCTGCTGGTGCAAACCCTGCTCGAAGACCTGGGCGCCGAGGTGCTGGCTGTGGACAATGGTTATGCCGCGGTACAGGCCGTGCAGGATGAGCCATTCGACCTGGTACTGATGGACGTGCAAATGCCTGGCATGGACGGCCGCGCCTGCACCGAGCAGATCCGCCTTTGGGAAAATACCCAGAGCGGCAACCCATTGCCGATCGTCGCCCTCACGGCACATGCCATGGCCAACGAGAAACGCGCCTTGCTGCATGGCGGCATGGACGACTACCTGACAAAGCCGATCAGCGAGCGGCAACTGGCCCAGGTGGTGATGAAGTGGACCGGCTTGAGCCTGGGCGTACCGCAGCAGGTGCAGGCCGAGCACCTGACAAACAGTGGTGACCTGAAGGTGCTCGACCACGATGAAGGCCTGCGCCTGGCGGCAGGCAAGGCAGACCTGGCAGCCGACATGCTGAGCATGCTGCTGGCCTCGCTGGATGCCGACCGCGAAGCCATCCGTGCTGCCCGAGAGGCGGACGACCACAACCGCCTGATCGAGCAGGTACACCGCCTGAACGGCGCCTCGCGCTATTGCGGGGTACCGCAGTTGCGTGCGGCGTGCCAGCGCAGCGAAACCTTGCTCAAACAGGAAAACCCGCAGGCCCAGCAGGCACTGGATGAACTGGACGCAGCAATCAACCGCCTGGCTGCCCAGGCGCGGCTGAGCGCCTGACTTGATGAATTTGGCGCCCGTGAGATCGAGCGCCGCGCGGGCGGCGCTCGATCTCACAGGCACTGACTACCCCAAGACATGCACCACAAAGGAACCCCACCATGCGCGCCCTGTTGTTCAGCAGCCAGCACTACGACCAGGAAAGCTTCACCCGGGCCGCCAGCGGTAGCACCCTGGAGCTGCATTTCCAGCCAGCCCGGCTGACCCTCGACACCGCCGCCCTGGCCGGTGGCTACGAAGTCGTCTGCGCCTTTATCAATGACGAACTCGACGCCCCGGTGCTTCAGCGCCTGGCAGCCGGTGGCACACGCCTGATCGCCTTGCGCTCAGCCGGCTATAACCACGTCGACCTGCCCGCCGCCCAGCGCCTTGGCCTTGCCGTGGTCAGAGTGCCGGCCTACTCGCCACACGCCGTGGCCGAGCACGCGGTGGCATTGATCCTGGCCCTCAACAGGCGCCTGCACCGAGCCTACAACCGTACCCGCGAAGGTGACTTCACCCTGCATGGGCTGACCGGCTTCGACCTGCACGGCAAAACCGTCGGTGTGGTCGGCACCGGCCAGATCGGCGCCACCTTTGCCCGCATCATGGCCGGGTTCGGTTGCCAGTTGCTGGCCTACGATCCCTACCCCAACCCGGAACTGCTGAACCTTGGCGCACGCTACCTGAGCTTGCCCGAGTTGCTTCGCGAAGCCCGCATCATCAGCCTGCACTGCCCGCTGACCGAGCACACCCGCCACCTGATCAACGCCCAAAGCCTGGCCCAGCTACAGCCCGGCGCCATGCTGATCAACACCGGTCGTGGCGCGCTGGTCGACACCCCGGCACTGATCGACGCGCTGAAAAGCGGCCAGCTCGGCTACCTGGGCCTGGACGTCTACGAAGAAGAAGCCCAGCTGTTCTTCGAGGATCGGTCCGACCTGCCCCTGCAGGACGATGTCCTGGCCCGGCTGCTCACCTTCCCCAACGTGATCATCACCGCCCACCAGGCCTTCCTCACCCGTGAAGCGCTGGACGCCATTGCCGCGACCACACTGGACAACATCAGCCGCTGGGCGGCAGGCAATCCACAGAATCAGGTCTCGGGTTAATGCTAGGATACGCGGCATTTCTGGAGGACCCATGGTCGAGCACGATTTCCGCTACACCCTTTTCAACCCGCAACACACCCTGATCGAGTGCCGTGCGCTGATGCCTGGGCGCTACCAGGTCACCGGCAACGGCGGTTCGATGCACAAAGGTGACACCCTGCTGGTCACCCTCAAGGGCAGCAAGGACCTGTCCATGCGCCTGACCGTGGAGAGCGTTCGCCACCTGATCAACCCGCGCGGCCAGTGGGTTGCCGTGGCCAGTGGCCCGGTGTTCAACGAGCTGGAAATCCTCACCTGGCAGGTCGAATGCGACAACTGCGACGCCGTGTTGGACTTCGAGTTTGCCGTGGACGCCAAGCTGGGCAAGAAAGCCCGCCAGCCGGCCGCCAGTGCACGCATTGCCGAACTGGGTTGGGCCAGCCGTGGCGAAAAACACCTGTGCCCGCGTTGCCAGGAGAATGCCGCGTGAAAAATCTGCTGACCGGCGCGCTGATTGCCACCGGCCTGCTCGGCTGTGCCGCAGAACCTTCAAAGCTGCAGCAGGAGCGCAGCTACGTGCTGGAGTGGATTGGCGAGCGCCCGCTGATCGACTACAGCCACCTGACCCTGACCCTGGCCAGCGACGGCCGTGCCTACGGCAACGGCGGTTGCAACCACTGGTTTGCGCCGTACACGCTGGATGGTGAGCACCTGAGCTTCGGCAAGGTCGGCAAGACCCGCAAGCTGTGCGCGCCAGCGCTGATGGAGCAGGAAAAGCGTTTCTTGCAGGCGCTGGAAACGGTGCAACGCTGGGATGTGTCGCCGGTGGAGCAAATGCGCTTCTGGCCGGCCGAGGGCAAGCCACTGCGCTTCTGGCCTGAAGAAGGCTGATCGATATCGGTGCCGCTACGCGGTCTTTGTGTGTGGGAGCGGGCGTGCCCGCGAAACAGGCGACGCGGTGGATGGCACCGGCTTTGCCGGTGTTCGCGGGCACGCCCGCTCCCACAAAGATTGCGTAGTGGCACCTATGCTTCAGGCGCCCTTCAGGGCCTTGATCTTGGCTTGCAGCCCTTCCAGGGTCTGCTCGCCCAGCAACTGCTCACGCACCTTGCCCTTGTCATCGATGATGTAGGTCACCGGCAGCGCCTCGCTACGCGGCAGGTCATAGCGCTCGGCCGGGTCCTGGGCCAGCACGGTAAAACCGATGCCCAGGGTTTCAGCGGCCTGCTTCAAATCCTGCCCTTGCAAACCATCGAAATTCACCCCCACCACCTTGATGCCATCGGCCGCCCACTGCTTGGCCGCCGCGTTCAGTTCCGGGATCTCGGTACGGCACGGCCCGCACCATTCAGCCCAGTAGTTGAGCACCAGCCAGTGCCCGTCGATCTGTTCGGCCTTAACCGTTTTACCGTGTTGGTCCACGCCATAATCGGCACCGCAACCACCGAGCAACAGGCTCGCGGTGATGGCCAGTACTGCTGCCAGACGCCTTGCCATGGGTCAATCCTTCTCGAGTTTTAAAGCAAATTGGTCAGTCGCTGCGGTTAGAATAGCCGCCACAACCAGCTGGATGCGACCCGACATGACCGACCTCACGCTCTATCATAACCCGCGCTGCTCCAAATCCCGCGGCGCACTGGAACTGCTCGAAGCCCGCGGCCTGGCGCCAACCATCGTGCGCTACCTGGAAACCCCGCCCGACGCCGCCACCCTCAAGGCCCTGCTCGCCAAGCTGGGCATCGGCGCACGGCAGCTGCTGCGTACCGGCGAGGATGAGTACAAAGCACTGAACCTGGCCGACCCGGCCTTGACCGATGCACAACTGATCGATGCCATGGCCCAGCACCCCAAGCTGATCGAGCGGCCGATCCTGGTGGCCGGTGACAAGGCCGTGATCGGTCGCCCGCCAGAGAACGTGCTGGAGATCCTGCCGTGAGCCAGCCCTACATTCTGGTGCTGTACTACAGCCGCCATGGCTCGACCAGCGAGATGGCCCGGCACATCGCCCGCGGCATCGAGCTGGCCGGCATGGAAGCACGCCTGCGCACGGTGCCAGCCATTTCCACCGAGTGCGAAGCGGTGGCCCCGGACATTCCGGCCAGCGGCGCGCTGTACGCCACCCTCGACGACCTGCGCCACTGCGCCGGCCTGGTGCTGGGCAGCCCGACCCGCTTCGGCAACATGGCAGCGCCGCTGAAGTACTTCCTCGATGGCACCAGCAGCTTGTGGCTGGGCGGTGAACTGGTCGGCAAGCCAGCGGGCGTGTTCACCTCCACCGCCAGCCTGCATGGCGGCCAGGAAACCACCCTGCTGTCGATGATGCTGCCGCTGATGCACCACGGCATGCTGGTGATGGGCCTGCCGTACAGCGAATCGGCCTTGCTGGAAACCCGTGGTGGCGGTACCCCTTATGGTGCCAGTCACCATGCGGGGGCCGATGGCAAGCGCGAACTCGATCAGCACGAAATTGCCTTGTGCCGCGCCCTTGGCCAACGCCTGGCGGCCACGGCCAAGGCCCTGGAGGCCGCGCGTGGCTAGAGCGCCCAAGGTGTTGCCACCACTGCAATGGCTGGCACCGCGCTTGCGCCTGACGCGGGCGTTGAGCCTGGCGTTCTTCTTCGGCCTGATCGCCTTGCTGGTGGTGAACAACCTGTGGTTCGCCAACCTGCATGGGGCGCGGGTCGAGGTGATCCTGGCGATCGAACTGGTGCCGCTGCTGCTGTTGCTGCCGGGCATGCTGATGGGCAGCGCCCGGGCACATGCCTGGACCTGCTTCGTGGTGAATATCTATTTCATCAAGGGCGTGCTGGCAGCGTTCGACCCGGCGCGGGCGGTGTTTGGCTGGGTTGAAGTACTGGTCAGCCTGGGGCTGTTCATTGCCGGGCTGCTGTATGTGCGCTGGAAGTTCCAGCATGAGCGGCGTATGGCGGGCGAAGGTGGGTGAATTCTGGGGCCGCTTTGCGGCCCTTTCGCGACACAAGGCCGCTCCTACAGGGGATCGCAAATTCCTGTAGGAGCGGCCTTGTGTCGCGAAAGGGCTGCAAAGCAGCCCCAAATTCTCAATGGTTGACGGTATGCGCCAGCATCACCGACAACTGGCACAGCGGCCGCCCGCTCTCGGCATGCCACTGGTTGAACGCCTGCTGCACCAGGGCCAGGTCGCGCTGGCTGGTCGGTTGCTTGTCGATCACTTTCTGTGCAATCAGCGCCGCCGCCATGTCATCGGTAGGGATAAACGTGTCCTTGCCAACCATCCGCAAGAACCGCGGCGCCGACAACCCGCCCAACTGGTTGCCATGCTTGGCCAGGTACTTCCACAACCCGACAATGTCAGTCACCGGCCAGTCGGCGATGAACGCGCCAAAGCTGCCGTTCTCTTTGGCGATATCAAGCACCATCTGCGCATTGCGCGGCACGCTCTTGAGCTTGCCCAGGTGGCGGATGATGCGTTCGTCATGCATCAGCCTCTCCAGGTGCTCGGCGCCCATCAGCACTACCTTCTCCGGGTCGAAGCCGAAGAACACCTGCTCGAACGCCGGCCACTTGGCATCCACCAGGCTGTGCTTGAGACCGGCGCGGAACACGCGCAAGGCCAAGGTCGACAGGAAACGGTCGTCACTGATGCCCCGCAGTTGCGCCGGCGTACGAGGCTGCGGGAGGAAGGCCTCCAGCGCCTGGGCCGAGCCAAAGCGGTTCAGGCAATACTCATGCAGCCACTGGTAATCGCGCATGGGCTCAGATGTTCACCACGTCGAGGAAACGCGGGGTAGCGTTCTCGTCGATCTTCAGGCTGGTGAAGTCGAACAGGTTACGGTCGGCCAACTGCGACGGCGCCACGTTCTGCATGGCGCGGAAAATGCTCTCGGTACGGCCTGGGTGCTTGCGCTCCCACTCCACCAGCATGTCCTTGACCACCTGGCGTTGCAGGTTCTCCTGCGAGCCGCACAGGTTGCACGGAATGATCGGGAATTCCTTCATGTCCGAGTAGGCCTGGATGTCCTTCTCGCTGCAGTAGGCCAGCGGGCGGATCACCACGTTGCGGCCATCGTCGGCGCGCAGCTTCGGCGGCATGCCTTTGAGCGCACCGTTGAAGAACATGTTGAGGAAGAAGGTTTCGACGATGTCGTCGCGGTGGTGCCCCAACGCCATCTTGGTCGCGCCGATCTCGTCGGCGAAGGTGTACAGGGTGCCACGGCGCAGGCGCGAACACAGCGAGCAGGTGGTCTTGCCTTCCGGTACCAGCTCCTTGACCACCGAGTAGGTATCCTTCTCGACGATGTGGTACTCGACGCCCAGTTCCTTGAGGTAGGCCGGCAGCACATGCTCGGGGAAACCCGGCTGCTTCTGGTCCATGTTCACCGCAACGATCTCGAACTTGATCGGTGCCACCTTCTGCAGGTGCAACAGAACGTCGAGCATGGTGTAGCTGTCCTTGCCGCCAGACAGGCAGACCATGACCTTGTCGCCATCCTCGATCATGTTGTAGTCGGTGATAGCTTCGCCGGCGAGACGACGCAGGCGTTTTTGCAGTTTGTTCTGGTTGACCGAGAGGGTGCCCATAGCGCTTGGATCCGCGAGGTGTGACAAAAGGCGGCTATTTTACGCACAAACGCGCCGTCGCTGTAGGCATTCCGATAAAGACTTCAATGTAATCAACAGTACGCCTTACAGCGCAATTTGCTCTAAAAAGCACGGTTTATGCTGGCAACAGCTTCCTATACTGCGACATAAGGCCACATTACCGCTTGCTTCGGTGTTCGGGCCTCGGGCCGCTTGCGCTCCATCTGGGGGGCGTTTGGCAACATTGAGAGGAGTGACGGCATGATTCATCACGTTGTGGGGCTGTTTACCCATCCTGACCAGGAATGGCGGGAGATTCGTGGCGAAGAAGAAACCATCAGCCACATGTACCTGACGCACACCCTTATCCTGGCGGCGATTCCCGCCATTTCCGCGTTCATCGGCACCACCCAGGTCGGCTGGGTAATCGGCGACAGGCCAGCCGTGATGCTGACCATGGAAAGCGCCATCTGGATGAGCATCATGTCGTACCTGGCCATGCTCGCCGGGGTGGCGGTAATGGGCGCATTCATCCACTGGATGGCCCGCACCTACGATGCCAACCCGTCCATGGCGCAATGCATCGCCTTTGCCACCTATACCGCCACACCCCTGTTCATTGGCGGCCTGGCGGCGCTGTACCCGCACCTGTGGCTGGGCATGCTGATCGGCACTGCCGCCATCTGCTACACGGTGTACCTGCTGTATGTCGGCTTGCCGACGTTCATGAACATACCGTCCGACGAAGGCTTCCTGTTCTCCAGCTCGGTGCTGGCGGTGGGCCTTGTGGTATTGGTGGCGATCATGGCCGCCACCGTGATTATCTGGGGACTGGGCGTGGGGCCCGTCTACACCAACTAGAACAGACTCTACCAACACTGGGGCATCAACCAGGGGCCGCCGCAGGGCGGCCTCTGGCTGTGCGCTGACCGATGGCTCGGCACCCCCGTTGCAGTTGCGGCATAATGCCCGGTCAGGAGAACCACCCCGCCATGCCCGAGCTGCTCAGACAACGCGTCGAAACCTGTTACCAGCAAGCCGAAACCTTCTTCAAACGCCCCTTCCCGCGCCCGGAAGTCAGCTTCAAGCTGCGCGGGCAAAAAGCCGGGGTTGCCCACCTGCACGAGAACCTGTTGCGCTTCAACCTGCAGCTGTACCGCGAAAACCAGGAAGACTTCCTGCGCCAGACCGTGGCCCATGAAGTGGCGCACCTGGTGGCACACCAGTTGTTCGGCGACCGCATCCAGGCCCACGGTGAGGAGTGGCAGCTGATCATGCGCGGGGTGTACGAATTGCCGCCCAACCGGTGCCACAACTATGAAGTGCAACGGCGTGTGGTAACCCGCTACATCTACCGCTGCCCGTGTCCGCAGGGTGACTTTCCGTTTACTGCGCAGCGGCACAAGCTGGTGCGCCAGGGGCGGCTGTACCTGTGTAAGCGGTGCCGGGGGATATTGGTGTACAGCGGCGAGACGCGCGTCGAGTAGATTGTGTTTTACCTGTACCGGCCCCTTCGCGGGCAAGCCCGCTCCCACAGGTACAGCGCAAACTGCCAGGAGTGCGCGGTTCCTGTGGGAGCGGGCTTGCCCGCGAAAGGGCCGGCGCAGGCAATACATGAATCCCAGGCATAAGAAAGGCGACCCAAAGGTTAATGCCAGTCAGTTAAGCAATTTTGGGCCGCGTTGCGGCCCATCGCCGGGGCGGCCCCCCCCCCCCCCCCCGCACCAGCTGGTGCGTGAGAGGGCATGGCTGGGGTCCGGCGCGAGCCGCGCGGTGG
>NZ_JBIVXJ010000034.1:0-39391 GCF_044769185.1 Pseudomonas sp. NPDC090592 | reverse complement strand
ACAGCGCATGGCTTGAGTTCAGTGCAATCGGTGTGGGAGCTGGCTTGCCGGCGATGGGCTGCACAGCAGCCCCGGCAGTCTTAACTGACTGGCATTAACCCAAAGGTCGCCTTTTTTGTACCAGCCTGCGCCTTACTTCTCGACGAAGGCACGCTCGATCAGGTAGTCACCCGGCTCGCGCATGCGGGCGGAAACCTTCAAGCCGAAGCTGTCCAGCACTTCGCTGGTCTCGTCGAGCATGCTCGGGCTGCCGCAGATCATCGCACGGTCATCCTGCGGGTTGATCGGTGGCAGGCCGATGTCGCTGAACAGCTTGCCGCTGCGCATCAGGTCGGTCAGGCGGCCCTGGTTCTCGAACGGTTCACGGGTCACGGTCGGGTAGTAGATCAGCTTGTCGCGAACCGACTCACCGAAGAATTCGTTCTGCGGCAGGTGCTCGGTGATGAACTCGCGGTAGGCCACTTCGTTCACGTAGCGCACACCGTGCACCAGGATCACTTTCTCGAAGCGTTCGTAGGTTTCCGGGTCCTGGATCACGCTCATGAACGGCGCCAGGCCAGTGCCGGTGCTCAGCAGGTACAGGTGCTTGCCCGGGTTCAGGTCGTCGAGCACCAGCGTACCGGTAGGCTTCTTGCTGATGATGATCTCGTCGCCTTCCTTCAGGTGCTGCAGCTGCGAGGTCAGCGGGCCATCCGGCACCTTGATGCTGAAGAACTCCAGGTGCTCTTCCCAGTTTGGCGAAGCGATGGAATAGGCACGCATGAGCGGACGGCCGCTTTCCTGCTGCAAGCCGATCATCACGAACTGACCGTTCTCGAAGCGCAGGCCCGGGTCGCGGGTGCACTTGAAGCTGAACAGGGTGTCATTCCAGTGGTGCACACTGAGGACACGTTCGTGGTTCATGTTGCTCATCGATGGGGCTCCTGAAGAAAAACGCGGCGCGCAAAACGCGCAGTTGCGCGATAGTTTAGGGGCAGCGACAATATCTGTTAACTGGATTATCAAGATATGTGTTATCGGTTATATCGATATGCGATTCACACTTCGTCAACTACAAGTCTTCGTCGCCGTCGCCCAGCATCAAAGCGTCTCTCGGGCCGCCAGCCTGCTGGCGTTGTCGCAGTCGGCCGCCAGCACGTCCATTACCGAGCTTGAGCGGCAATCGAGCTGCCAGCTGTTCGACCGTGCAGGCAAGCGCCTGGCCCTCAACGCGCTTGGCCATCAACTGCTACCACAGGCAGTGGCCCTGCTCGACCAGGCCAAGGAGATCGAGGACCTGCTCAACGGCAAGTCCGGCTTCGGCTCGCTGGCAGTCGGCGCCACGCTCACCATCGGCAATTACCTGGCCACCCTGCTGATCGGCAGCTTCATGCAGACCCATCCGGAAAGCCAGGTGAAGCTGCATGTTCAGAACACTGCACATATCGTGCAACAGGTGGCGCACTATGAAATTGATCTGGGTCTAATCGAAGGCGACTGCAACCACCCGGACCTGGAGGTGCAGCCCTGGGTCGAAGACGAGTTGGTGGTGTTCTGCGCGCCACAGCATCCACTGGCCAAGCTGGGCCGTGCCGATATCGAAAGCCTGTCGCAAGAGGCGTGGATCCTGCGCGAGCAAGGCTCGGGCACGCGGCTGACCTTCGACCAGGCTATGCGCCATCACCGCGCCAACCTCAACATCCGCCTGGAGCTGGAGCACACCGAGGCGATCAAGCGCGCTGTGGAGTCGGGCCTGGGCATTGGCTGCATTTCGCGCCTGGCCCTGCGGGATGCATTCCGCCGCGGCAGCCTGGTGCCGGTGGAAACGCCGGAGCTGGACCTGATGCGCCAGTTCTACTTCATCTGGCACAAGCAGAAGTACCAGACCTCCGCCATGCGTGAGTTTCTCGACCTGTGCCGCAACTTCACTGCGGGCTTTACCCGCAGTGATGAAATCGTGCTGCCACCGATCGCTTAAAGCAGGATCACGCCCCACACCAGCGCCACCATGGTCAGTGCCACCAGTTGCGCGGCGCTGCCCATGTCCTTGGCGTTTTTCGACAGGGGGTGGCGCTCCAGCGAAATGCGGTCAATGGCCGCTTCTACCGCCGAGTTGAACAGCTCGACGATCAGCCCCAGAAGGCACACGGCGATCATGATTGCCCGCTCTGCGCGGCTTACCGGCAACCAGAACGCGATCGGGATCAACAGCACGTTGAGCAGCACCAGCTGACGGAAGGCGGCTTCCCCCTTGAACGCTGCGCGCAAGCCGTCCAGCGAATAACCAGCGGCGTTGAAGATACGTTTCAGGCCGGTCTGGCCTTTGAATGGCGATGTCATGTGAGTCACTTCACAGCGGAAAGACCAGCAGACTAGACCGGCCCGGGTCAAAAAAGCGTGAAGCCACGCGCAGTCAGTTGCTGGCAACCGATTCAAGTTGTTGCAGCAACAGCGCGGCCTGGGTCCGGGTACGCACGCCCAGCTTGCGGAAAATGGCGGTCACGTGGGCCTTGATCGTAGCCTCGGAGACGCTCAGCTCATAGGCAATCTGCTTGTTCAGCAGGCCTTCGCAGACCATGGTCAGCACGCGGAACTGCTGCGGCGTCAGGCTGGCCAGCCCCTCGCTGGCGGCCTTGGCCTCGGCCGAGACATCAACCTTTTCAAACGCCTGCGGCGGCCACCAGACATCGCCGTCGAGCACCTTGCGCACGGCATCCTGGATCACTTCCAGGGTGCTGGACTTGGGAATGAAGCCACTGGCACCAAACTCGCGGGACTTGACCACCACGGCGGCCTCTTCCTGCGCAGAAACCATCACCACGGGGATCTGCGGGTATTGCCCGCGCAGCAGCACCAGCCCGGAAAAACCGTAGGCACCCGGCATGTTCAAGTCCAGCAGCACCAGGTCCCAGTCGGCTTTCTCGCTCAGTCGGGTTTCCAGTTCGGCAATGCTCGCGACTTCGACCAGGCGCACATCCGGGCCCAGGCCGAGGGTAACGGCCTGGCGCAGGGCGCCACGGAACAGTGGGTGGTCATCGGCAATCAGGATTTCGTAAGTGGCCATCGATCTAGGGATCCTGTTCTGTGCCAGGCACTCAGGGGTAAGAGATGCGCCCGGCGGGGAATCGGCGCCAAGGATGCCGAGCACGGTGAAGGGTGGTCAAGCCAATCGCCCTGCCGTCTCGCCCACCCTGGCTGCCAGCTCCGTCATTATGAACCAAAGCAGGGGTTGTGCCCCTTGGACTATAGGAAGGTATGCAAACGCTGGTGGGTGTCGTCCTGCTCATCCAGCGGCAGGCGCCGCTTGCCGCTGAGGTAGTGCAGGCTGAACACGTCCAGGTAGGCATCCAGTGCCTGCGAGGCCTGCGTGTCGCCGGCCAGGTCCAGGCACATGGCCGCCACTTCGGCCGTGCAGAAGTGGTCGTCACGCTTGGAGCGCCGCAGGCGGTAGCGCGACATCTGTTCGGCCTCAAGGCTCAACACCGGGAAACGGTCCAGGTACGGGCTTTTGCGGAACATCTTGCGCGCCTCGGTCCAGGTGGCATCCAGCAGGATGAACAGCGGGCGCTTGCCCGGTTCACGCACCACCTCGCTGACCACCCGCTGCTCGGCCACGAACTCACCTGGGAAGACGATGTAGGGCTGCCAGCACGGGTCGTCCAGCAAGGCCAGCAGGCGCTCGTCGACCGAGGTGCGCAACCAGCCGAAGGCGGACGTGTCCTCGATCAGGTCGGCAATCAGCCAGCCGGTGTTGGTGGGCTTCAGCGGCTCGGTGTCATGCATCAGCAGGCACACGCTTGAGTCTGCCTGCACCCGGGGCTTCCAGGCGCACAGGCAGTGGGTGGCAATGACCCGGCAGTCCGGGCAGCGCTCGGCACGCGAGCCACGGGCGATAAAAGGTTTGATGCTGCGGGCCAGGCGCTCGGCGCGCAGGCGCGCTACCGCGTGGCTCATGCCGGCAAGCCTCTGGACGGAACGGAAATCGACACTGGGAAGACTCGGAAAAAACAAGACCGCAAGTCTACCAGAACAGCGGGCATTTGCTGTGCAGGTGGCAAGGCGCTCTTTATAATCGACGCTTTAGCGCGCCATCGGCTCATGCGGCGCGGTTTTACGGAACGCCGTCGACCCGCGCATGTCAAAGCGCCAGTCATCGAACCAGGAGAGATTCATGCTGCGCCTTATCGTCCCCGCCCTGAGCCTGTTGCTCGCCCTGCCCCTGGCAGCCCAGGCGGCCTCCAAGCAGGACTATGACCTGAACAAGACGCTGCAGAAGGTCGCCAAAGAAAGCAGCGTGGGCACCCCGCGCGCCATCAACGAGGACATCCTCGACCAAGGCTACACCGTTGAAGGCAAGGCGCTGGTCAACCACCTGAGCGTGCGCCAGAGCCACGCCGAGCGCATGCAGGCCAACCCGGAACAGGTTCGCAGCCAGCTGGGTGACAGCGTCTGCCGCAACAGCGGTTTCCGCAACCTGATGTCCAAAGGCGCGGTCATGGTCTACCGGTTCACGGTCTACAAGACCAACCAGCCAATCATGGACCAGGCCTTCGACAGCGCCAGTTGCGTGGCTGGCAACAAGAAGAAGTAACAGCCGCTCTCGGGCTACACCTTCTCGTCCTCGCGGGCGCAGCAGCGCCCCTCGGCGGCCTCGGCGCGCATCTCGGCCAGTAGCGCCTGCAAGTATCGCGACTGGCACTCGACCCCCGCCAACCTGCGCTGGCACTCGGCTTCCAGGCTCAGGTGATGCACCTGAGCCGCACTTTCCAGCTGCTGATAAAGCTGCCGGTCCACTTCGATGGTCAAGCGATGCATACCGCCACCTCCTGCATCGACACGTTTCGCTGTACCAGTTAACCAAACCCCTGCTGCCGCTGGCGGCTGGCCGACCGGCGGTTGTGCCAAACAGCCCGGCACAATCGGTCGCGAGGGTCTAGATTGAGGTCATGGGTATTGGTGCAGAAGGAGACGTTGCATGCCTTACCAATCGAATGAACTGCTGTTCAGCCACTTTCGCGACAACAACATCGACCTGAGCAACATCGACGCACAACTGCAACTGGTAGCACCCGACAGCCCCAACCTGCCGCTGTACCGCGACATGATGCTGACCGTGTTGCGCATGGCCCATGACGACAGCGACCGCTGGAGCGCCAAGATCACGCTGCAGGCCTTGCGCGAACTGGACCAGTCATTCCGCACCCTGCAGCAGTACAAAGGCCGGCGCAAGGTGACCGTGTTCGGCTCTGCACGCACTCCCCTGGAACACCCGATGTACGCCTTGGCCCGCGAGCTTGGCGCCACCCTGGCGCGCTCCGACCTGATGGTCATCACCGGTGCCGGCGGCGGCATCATGGCCGCCGCTCACGAAGGTGCTGGCTGCGCCCACAGCCTGGGTTTCAACATCACCCTGCCCTTCGAGCAACACGCCAACCCTACCGTGGGCGGCACCGACAAGCTGCTGCCCTTCCACTTCTTCTTTATCCGCAAGCTGTTCTTCGTCAAAGAGGCCGATGCCCTGGTGTTGTGCCCGGGGGGGTTCGGCACCCTCGATGAAGCGCTTGAAGTACTGACCTTGATCCAGACCGGCAAGAGCCCTCTGGTACCGGTGGTGCTGCTGGACTCGCCAGGTGGCAGTTTCTGGCGTGACTGCCTGGACTTTATCAGTCGCCAACTGGAAGAAAACCGCTACATCCTGCCCAGCGACCTGAAACTGGTGCGCCTGGTACACAGTGCCGATGAGGCCGTGGAGGAGATCAACCAGTTCTACAGCAACTACCACTCCAGCCGCTGGCTGAAGAGCCAATTCGTGATCCGCATGCACCACCCGCTGAGCGAAGCGGCACTGTTCGACATTCAGGAGGGGTTTGCCGACCTGCGTCTGAGCGGCAAGTACTACCAGCAACCGGACAGCGGCGCCGAGCATGAGGTAGGCAACTTCAGCCACCTGACGCGCTTGTCGTTCGCCTTCAATGGCCGGGACCAGGGCCGACTGCGCGAACTGGTGGACTTCATCAACCTGCCGGAGAACTGGGCCAAGCCGCAACCGATGCATACCACCCAGCGGGCCAGGGAGGCATTGAAGGTCAGTTGATGGTACCGGCTGAAGCTGCTCCCACAGGGGATCGTGCCAACCCGAAGCCTGCGCCACGCCTGTGGGAGCGGGCGTGCCCGCGAAGACGCCAGCGCGGTGAATGGCACCGGCTTTGCCGGTGTTCGCGGCGGTTCGACGCCTCGACTTGCCCGCTCCCACAGAGACCGCGCGAACCCGAAGCCAGCGAAATACCTGTGGGAGCGGGCGCGCCCGCGAAGAAACCAGCGCGATACCTGTGGGAGCGGGTTCACCCGCGAAGAAGCCAGCGCGGTGAATGGCACCGGCTTTGCCGGTGTTCGCGGGCAAGCCCGCTCCCACAGAGATCGTATGAGCCCGAAGCCAGCGAAATACCTGTGGGAGCGGGTTCACCCGCGAAGAAGCCAGCGCGGTGAATGGCACCGGCTTTGCCGGTGTTCGCGGGCAAGCCCGCTCCCAAAGAGACCGTGCGAGCCCGAAGCCAGCGAAATACTACCTGGATGGTGTTCGTGGCTTCAGTAATCGTCGAGATCCCGCCCACTGAGCAGGCGGCCGATCAAATCCATGGGAAACCCACGGTAAGCCAGGAACCGGGTTTGCTGGGCACGGCTACGCGGATCCTGCGGCCGCTGCCCGGCGAACTTGCGCTGCCACACATCACGCATACGCTCGCCCCAATCCACTTCGCTCTCACGCAATGCCTGGTCGATATCACTGCGCGCCAAGCCGCGCTGGCCAAGCTCTTCGCGAATTCGCACAGGGCCATAGCCAGAGCTGGAACGGTAGCGGATAAAGCTTTCGAGGTAGCGGACCTCACTGAGCAGCCCTTCTTCGGTGAGCCGGTCGAGTTCAGGCTCGATCATCTCATCCAAAGCGCCGCGCTGACGCAACTTGCGCGTCAGCTCGACGCGACCATGCTCACGTCTCGCGAGCAGGTCCATGGCTGTCCGCCGGATGGCGACGGGGGTGTCGAGTACGGCGGACATATTGGCTATCTATCGCGCAATCAATAACCAGCGTCGGCGTCTGCCATGTCATCAGCATCCGCTTCGGCAGCAGCTGCTTTACCGGCTTCAGCAACAGCACCCGCTTTCAGCAGCTTGTCACGGATCTGCTTCTCGATCTCTGCACCAATAGCCGGGTTCTCGGCCAGGTACTTGGCAGCGTTGGCTTTGCCTTGACCAATCTTGTTGCCTTGGTAGGCGTACCAGGCACCCGACTTCTCGACCAGGCCTTGGGACACACCCAGGTCAATGATCTCGCCGTTACGGTAGATGCCCTTGCCGTAGAGGATCTGGAACTCGGCCTGGCGGAACGGTGGCGAAACCTTGTTCTTGACGATCTTGACGCGGGTTTCGCTACCGACCACCTCGTCGCCTTCCTTGACCGCGCCAGTACGACGGATGTCCAGACGTACCGAGGCGTAGAACTTCAGGGCGTTACCACCGGTGGTGGTTTCCGGGCTGCCAAACATCACGCCGATCTTCATACGGATCTGGTTGATGAAGATGACCAGGCAGTTGGCGTTCTTGATGTTACCGGTGATCTTACGCAGCGCCTGCGACATCAGGCGGGCCTGCAGGCCCACGTGCATGTCACCCATTTCGCCTTCGATCTCGGCCTTTGGTACCAGGGCGGCCACGGAGTCGACGATGATCACGTCAACGGCGTTGGAACGCACCAGCATGTCGGTGATTTCCAGGGCCTGTTCGCCAGTATCCGGCTGCGAGACCAGCAAATCGTCAACGTTGACACCCAGCTTGCCAGCGTATTCAGGGTCCAGGGCGTGCTCGGCGTCGACGAAGGCACAGGTAGCGCCGTTTTTCTGGGCTTCGGCGATGACCGACAGGGTCAGCGTGGTCTTACCCGACGATTCCGGGCCGTAAATCTCGACGATACGGCCTTTTGGCAGGCCGCCAATGCCCAGGGCGATGTCCAGGCCCAGGGAGCCGGTGGAGATGGCAGGAATACCTTGGCGTTCCTGGTCACCCATGCGCATGACTGCGCCTTTGCCGAATTGGCGTTCGATCTGACCCAGGGCCGCAGCCAAGGCGCGCTTCTTGTTGTCGTCCATTGAAATCCTCACGTGTTCGACGTGGCCCTGACGGCCGGAATACCTGTATAAGTAGCCAGTATTATTCCACAGGCAGGCGCTAACGCAAACCCCTGTTGTCGATTTACTCGGCACCAAGCTGTAACAAGCCGTCTAACGCGGCGATCACCGTCTGTCGGCGCACGGCTTCGCGGTCGCCGTCAAACTGACGGCGCTCGCTGAATACCCGGCTGCCGTCACCCCAGGCCAGCCACACGGTGCCCACCGGCTTGGCGGCAGAGCCACCGTCCGGCCCGGCCACACCGCTTACCGCCACGGCAAAGCGCGCGCCACTGGCAGCCTGGGCACCGCGAACCATGGCCTCGACCACTTCCTGGCTAACTGCGCCCACCTGGCCAAACAATGCCTCGGGCACGCCCAGCAGGCGGGTTTTCTGCGCGTTGGAATAGGTCACGTAGCCGGCCTCGAACCAGGCCGAACTGCCAGGTATACGGGTGATGGCTTCGGCAATGCCGCCGCCGGTGCAGGATTCGGCAGTGGTCACCTGTGCATTGAAACGGCGCAAGTGTTCACCCAGGCGGGTGGCAAGCGTGGTGATCGGGTCCATGTCGGGCTCCTTGAAGGCTGCCCTCTACCCTATCAGCTAGTTGCTTTCACTGATATTCAGCCAGGTCGCGAAGCGGGCAGCCACAACGACAACAAACCTGCCGCGAAATGACGATCTCACCAATGAACAGGCGTTCGACCTCGACCGCTTTGTGCCTGTACAGCCCGCAAATCATACGCCTCAGCCAATGGGGCATGTCAGAAGTTCAGCCGCAGTACGGTACGCCAGAAGTTCTTGATCGGTGAACGCCGGTGCTTGGCCCAGTTACGCTCCCACCACTCATCCTCATTGCGCACTACCTGCTCCAGATCGCTACCTGCCACAGCTGCAGCATGTTGGCGATACAGCATCGGGAACACGCAGTGCTGACGGATCCTGTGCTTGACCACCACATCCACGGGCGTGCCATCGTAGGGTGTTTCTGCCAGGATCCGGCAGCCTTCGCGCGACAGTACATAGGCGTGCAGTGCAACCACCCGCCCCCTGGCAATGAACGGGAACCACGTCAGCCAGGTTCGCCCCATGGAATATCCCAGGTGCAGGGCCTGGAAAGTGCGTTTCTGCATGAAGCGGTTCACCCAGCGCACCTGCGAAGGCTTTACCTCATAAGCCTTGGCATCGTCTTCGAAGATCAGGATTCGATCCAGCCCGTTGTCGAGTGCGTGACGTGCCAACTGCTGATGCGATTCGTAGCAACCACGCTTGGGGTCACTATTTTTCGCCACCACATGAAAGACCACTTCGTTGTCCAGCTGCCGCCCGATGGTTTCACTGAACAGCTTGCGCCGGTCATCCCGCGTGTCGAGGGAAATGCAAAAAACCGCATCGACATCAAAACGAATTCCACTCACTGCACTAACCAACCTGATTGCAATAACGGTTAACTTGGCACGGCCAAAAGCGCGCAATCTTCCATGGGAGCACCATGCTGTCAACAAGCCATGCCCCTACACCTGCGCTGCCCGGCGTTGCAGGTTCTGCCTGTGCGGTAGCCGTGGTAACCTATGCGGCTTGAAAATTCAGGTGGGTCTCGGCGCCGCGCATGCAACACGGAACGCCCCAATTTGCCCCACAATGTTGAGACCTACACTCTAAGTCTTTGATGAATAAAGCACTCTCCGATCTTTCCGCACACACCCCAATGATGCAGCAATACTGGAAGCTGAAAAACCAGCACCCGGACCAGCTGATGTTCTACCGCATGGGCGACTTCTACGAAATCTTCTATGAAGATGCAAAGAAGGCCGCAAAACTGCTGGACATCACCCTGACCGCGCGCGGTCAGTCGGCCGGCCAGTCCATCCCCATGTGCGGGATTCCGTTCCATTCGCTGGAAGGCTACCTGGCCAAGCTGGTCAAGCTGGGCGAATCGGTGGTGATCTGCGAGCAGGTTGGCGACCCCGCCACCAGCAAGGGCCCGGTGGAACGCCAGGTGGTGCGCATCATCACTCCCGGCACAGTCAGCGACGAAGCGCTGCTCGACGAGCGCCGCGACAACCTGATTGCCGCGCTGCTCGGCGACGAACGCCTGTTCGGCCTGGCCGTACTGGACATCACCAGCGGCAACTTCAGCGTGCAGGAGATCAAGGGCTGGGAAAACCTGCTGGCCGAGCTTGAGCGCCTGAACCCGGTCGAGCTGTTGATCCCCGACGACTGGCCACGTGACCTGCCCGCTGAAAAGCGCCCAGGTGCCCGCCGCCGCGCGCCGTGGGACTTTGACCGCGACTCGGCCCGCAAGGCCCTGTGCCAGCAGTTTGCGACCAAGGACCTCAAGGGCTTTGGCTGCGACAAGCTGACCCTGGCCATTGGCGCCGCCGGCTGCCTGCTGACCTACGCCAAGGAAACCCAGCGCACCGCCCTGCCGCACCTGCGCAGCCTGCGCCATGAGCGCCTGGACGACACCGTCATCCTCGATGGCGCCAGCCGTCGCAACCTGGAGCTGGACGTCAACCTGGCGGGTGGGCGTGACAACACCCTGCAATCGGTGGTCGACCGCTGCCAGACCGCCATGGCCAGCCGCCTGCTGAGCCGCTGGCTGAACCGCCCGCTGCGCGACCTGAAAGTATTGCAAGCACGCCAGGACTCGATCCGCTGCCTGCTCGACAGCTACCGCTTCGAAAAGCTGCAACCGCAGCTGAAGGAAATTGGCGATATCGAGCGGATCCTCGCCCGTATCGGCCTACGCAACGCCCGCCCTCGCGACCTGGCACGCCTGCGCGATGCCCTGGGCGCGCTGCCCGAACTGCAAAACGCCATGACCGAGCTGGAAGCGCCGCACCTGGCGCGCCTGGCGGCCATTACCGGCACCTACCCGGAGCTGGCCAGCCTGCTGGAACGGGCGATCATCGACAACCCGCCAGCGGTCATTCGCGACGGCGGCGTGCTCAAGGCCGGCTATGACAACGAACTGGACGACCTGCTGGCCATCAGCGAAAACGCCGGCCAGTTCCTGATCGACCTGGAAGCCCGGGAAAAGGCCCGCACCGGCCTGGCCAACCTCAAGGTCGGCTACAACCGCGTGCACGGCTACTTCATCGAACTGCCGACCAAGCAGGCCGAGCAGGCGCCGGGCGACTACATCCGTCGCCAGACGCTCAAGGGCGCCGAACGCTTCATCACCCCCGAGCTGAAAGCGTTCGAGGACAAGGCGCTGTCGGCCAAAAGCCGCGCCCTGGCCCGCGAAAAGATGCTCTATGACGCCCTGCTGGAGACCCTGATCAGCCACCTGGCGCCGCTGCAGGACAGCGCCGCCGCCCTGGCCGAACTGGATGTGCTCAGCAACCTGGCCGAACGTGCGCTCAACCTCGACCTGAACTGCCCACGCTTTGTCGACGAACCGTGCCTGCGCATCGAGCAAGGCCGTCACCCGGTGGTGGAGCAGGTGTTGACCACGCCGTTCGTGGCCAACGACCTGGGCCTGGACAACAGCACGCGCATGCTGATCATCACCGGCCCGAATATGGGCGGTAAGTCTACCTACATGCGCCAGACCGCCCTGATCGTACTGCTGGCGCACATCGGCAGCTTCGTGCCGGCGGCCAGCTGCGAGCTGTCGCTGGTCGACCGCATCTTCACCCGTATCGGCTCCAGCGACGACCTGGCCGGCGGGCGCTCGACCTTCATGGTCGAGATGAGCGAAACCGCCAACATCCTGCACAATGCCACCGACCGCAGCCTGGTGCTGATGGACGAAGTGGGCCGCGGCACCAGTACCTTCGACGGCCTGTCGCTGGCCTGGGCCGCTGCCGAGCGCCTGGCCCAGCTGCGTGCCTACACGCTGTTCGCCACGCACTACTTCGAGCTCACCGTGCTGCCGGAGAGCGAGCCGCTGGTGGCCAACGTGCACCTGAACGCTACCGAGCACAACGAACGTATCGTGTTCCTGCACCATGTTCTGCCTGGCCCTGCCAGCCAAAGCTACGGCCTGGCTGTGGCACAGCTGGCCGGCGTGCCCACGGTGGTCATCCAGCGTGCCCGCGAACACCTGGCACGCCTGGAAACCACCAGCCTGCCGCATGAACAAATCCCGGCCCACAAGGCCAAGGATGTACCCCAGGTGCCGCACCAGAGCGACCTGTTCGCCAGCCTGCCACACCCGGCCATCGAGAAGCTGGGCAAGCTGCAGCTGGACGACATGACCCCGCGTCAAGCTATCGAAATGCTATATCAACTAAAGAACCTGTTATAACGGCGCCCACTACAAGCTGGTAGAATCCGCCGCGGTTTGCTGGTGCTGCAGGTTATTAGCCTGGCCTGCAGCCACATACCAGTAAACCGCGCGGCCCTGAGAGGAAGGGCCGCCGCCGTCGCCTGAGGAGAGAACTAGAAATGACCTTCGTCGTCACCGACAACTGCATCAAATGCAAATACACCGACTGCGTGGAAGTCTGTCCGGTGGACTGCTTCTACGAAGGCCCGAACTTCCTGGTCATTCACCCGGACGAGTGCATCGACTGCGCCCTGTGCGAACCGGAATGCCCGGCGCAAGCCATCTTCTCGGAAGACGAGATCCCGGCCGGGATGGAGAACTTCATCGAGCTGAACGCCGAACTGGCGGAAGTCTGGCCTAACATCACCGAGCGTAAGGATGCCCTGCCGGACGCTGAAGAGTGGGACGGCAAGACTGGCAAGATTGCAGACCTGGAGCGCTGATAGCGCCCGCACAAGAAAAGGCCCCTCGGGGCCTTTTTTGTTTTCTGCGGGCAAAAAAAAGGGGCGGTTTGACCCGCCCACATTTTTTTCCGTAGTCCCTGCTTGTCCCAAACATCATCCTGATGAAATCGCTTCTTGCGATGTCCCTGGCCTCCTCCCTGGAAGCCTGTGCATGTCCGTGTGCACAGTTCGAATACTAGCGGGTTGAGCTGAGCGAGCAAGCGCGAAACCTCACAAGGTATTGCAACGGACACATTTCCTCACAGCCGAATAATCCATGAGTTTCAATGGCTTGGAAAAATACAGGGGCTGGAAACGACAATGATTTACTGAAGCATGCATAGATAGCTTACAAAACAAGTAAGAAAAGGCTTACATGCAATGTTACTGGGGTGGCGTGGTACATATTTGATATGTGTTTTGCCTGGCAGATTTTGGGGCTGCTTCGCAGCCCTTTCGCGACGCAAGGCCGCTCCTACAGAAGGACGCGAGCAAGCAGATAATCGCGCCCCCTGTAGGAGCGGCCTTGTGTCGCGACCGGGGCGCGCAGCGCCCCCGGCAATTTCAAACGGATCAGCACTTTGCGCCACACACAAAAACGCCCCGAGATCATCGGGGCGTTTTGTATTACAGGCTTTCGCTACTGGAACAACGACTCGCTGGACAAGCCATTCTTCTCCAGGATTTCCCGCAGACGCTTCAGCCCCTCCACCTGAATCTGCCGCACCCGCTCACGGGTCAGGCCAATCTCCAGGCCCACATCTTCAAGGGTGCTGCTTTCATGCCCGCGCAGGCCAAAGCGGCGTACTACCACCTCACGCTGCTTGTCGGTCAACTCGCCCAGCCACTGGTCGATGCTCTGCGACAGGTCGTCATCCTGCAGCAGTTCGCACGGGTCGGTCGGGCGGTCGTCGGTCAGGGTGTCGAGCAGGGTCTTGTCAGAGTCCGGACCAAGCGACACATCAACCGAAGACACACGCTCGTTCAAGCCCAGCATGCGCTTGACCTCGGCGACCGGCTTCTCGAGCAGCGTGGCGATTTCTTCGGGTGAGGGCTCGTGGTCGAGTTTCTGGGTCAGCTCGCGTGCGGCGCGCAGATAGACGTTCAGTTCCTTGACCACGTGGATCGGCAGGCGGATGGTGCGGGTCTGGTTCATGATCGCCCGTTCGATGGTCTGGCGGATCCACCAGGTCGCATAGGTCGAAAAACGGAAACCACGCTCCGGGTCGAACTTCTCGACCGCACGGATAAGCCCCAGGTTGCCCTCCTCGATCAGGTCGAGCAGCGACAGGCCGCGGTTAACGTAACGACGGGCAATTTTTACAACCAGGCGCAGGTTGCTTTCGATCATGCGCTTGCGGCCAGCAGGGTCGCCCTTTTGCGACAAACGCGCAAAATGCACTTCCTCTTCCGGCGAAAGCAGTGGCGAGAAGCCGATCTCGTTGAGATACAACTGGGTCGCATCGAGCGCCCGGGTGTAATCGATATACTTGTGTTGCTTGAGCGAAGAGCCCGACTTGGCCCTCGTCCGAACCGAAGATACAGCAGGTTCGTCTGACACCACATCCGTTTCCAAAACGATGCCCGTCTCCATCAGGAGGACGTCATCGTCGATGTCAAACTCCGGCACTTCTTTACTGAGAGCCATTGTTATAGTCCTTTGCTGAGTTCGAACTCAGACTCGAGCGGCACCTTTATCCCTGGCAGCGCTTGAGCCTGTCCCCTCTACATCAGAGGAACAGGCCGGGTACAACGATCAACGGCGTGGCAGGAACTGGAGTGGATCGACGGGTTTGCCCTGGCGGCGAATCTCGAAATGCAGCTTCACCCGATCAGTGCCCGTGGACCCCATTTCAGCAATCGACTGCCCTGCCTTGACCTGCTGCCCCTCCCGAACCAACAGCCTGCGGTTATGACCGTAGGCACTGACGTAGGTATCGCTGTGCTTGATGATGATCAGCTCGCCGTAGCCCCTTAAACCACTCCCGGCGTAAACCACCGCACCATCAGACGCAGCAAAAACAGGCTGTCCCAAATCACCGGCGATATCAATGCCTTTATTCAAACTACCGTTTGAAGCGAATTTTCCAATCAGCACGCCGTTGGCGGGCCATGTCCAGCCGCCTACCGCGCGCTCGGCGGCCGGCACGGTGGCTACCACCGGCGTGCTGGTGGAAGGCGCCGGCGTGGCCGGTTTGCTGGTGTTGGCAGACGACGTGGCAGTGCTCCCCACAGGCCGCCGCGTGACCGTGGTGCGGCTTGACGAGGATGGGTTGGACACCACCGTGGTACTGCTGCCCGAACCGCTGCTGAAACGAATCGCCTGGCCTGGGCGGATGGTATAAGGCGCCGCGATGCCGTTGCGGGCGGCCAGCTCCTTGTAGTCCCAGCCATAACGGAAGGCGATGGAGAACAGGGTGTCGCCAGGCTTGACGATGTACTGCCCGGAGGTCACCGCCGGGCGCTTGGGCACGCTGTTGTTGCGGTCGACCACCCGCGCGCTGCTACTGCTGCTGGTGCTTGAGCAACCCACCAGTAGCGTGCCCATGGCCAGTGCAATCACCAGAAGCTTGAAACCCGACCCGTCCTTGCGCTGCCGAATGACTGTGTGACCCACCCGCGCTCCCCTCATGGTGCCGAAAAACGATATGAAGACAAGAAATGCAATATTGTTGCAATTATAACCAAGCTGGCCGTTATTGGCAGGCTGGTGCAAAAGGCTGTTGCAAAGCGCCGTTGCGCACTAGCGCCTTGCACCGCCAGATAGACAGGGCGAAGCTGCAAGAATTCGCCGCTTGCGCAAAAATACCGCGCAGCGCCTACCCGCAGCGTCAGGCCAGCGGGCCATTGAGCAGCGGCACGAAGCGCACGGCCCCCAGTACGCGGCGAGAGAATCCATGCTCCTCGCGCACAATCAGCATCAGTTGCTGTGCTTCGCCGGCCGGCCCCACCGGGATCACCATGCGGCCCCCGGGCGCCAGCTGGTCAAGCAATGCCTGCGGCACTTCCGGCGCAACCGCCGTGACGATGATGCCGTTGTACGGCGCCAGCGCCGGCCACCCTTCGCAACCATCGCCCCAGCGGAACACCACGTTGCGCAGATTCAGCTCCACCAGGCGCTCCTTGGCGCGGTCCTGCAGCACCTTGATGCGCTCTACCGAAAACACCCGCTCCACCAGCTGGGCCAGGATCGCCGTCTGGTAACCCGACCCGGTACCGATCTCCAGCACCTTGTCCAGTGGCCCGGCCTCGAGCAGCAGCTCGCTCATGTGGGCAACCATGAACGGCTGCGAGATGGTCTGGTTATGGCCAATTGGCAGAGCGGTGTCTTCGTAGGCACGATGTGCCAGTGCCTCGTCGACGAACAGGTGGCGCGGGGTGCGTCGAATCACGTCGAGCACCTTGGTGTTCGAAACACCCTCCTCGCACAAGCGCTGGATCAGCCGCTCCCGGGTACGCTGGGAGGTCATGCCGATACCGCGCCGCAGCATATCGTCCTCGCGCATCAGAGCAGGCCCTCCAGCCAACCGTCGAGTTGCTCGAAGGCATCATTGAAGGTGCGATCGAGTTGCAGCGGGGTGATCGATACGTAGCCCTGCATGACCGCATGGAAGTCGGTACCCGGCCCGCCGTCCTCGGCATCACCGGCCACGGCGATCCAGTAGCCTTCCTTGCCGCGTGGGTTGACCACCTTGGTCGGTGCCGCCGCCCGGGCCCGGTGCCCGAGACGGGTGAGCTGGATGCCCCGGATGTGCTCGAGCGGCAGGTTGGGGATATTGACGTTGAGCACGGTGCGTGGCGGCAGCGCCAGGCGCGACTGTGCCTCGACCAGGCGACGGGCGATATGGGCTGCGGACGGCAGGTTGTCCGGCTGGCGTGACAACAGCGAGAACGCCAGCGACGTACCGCCCAGGAAGCGGCCTTCCAACGCTGCGGCGACCGTGCCCGAATACAGCACGTCATCACCCAGGTTGGCCCCGAGGTTGATGCCCGACACGACCATGTCTGGCGTGTACGGCAACAGCCCGTTGAGCCCCAGGTGCACGCAGTCGGTCGGCGTGCCGTTGAGGCTGATGAACCCGTTGGCCAGGGTTTGCGGGTGCAGCGGCCGGTCCAGCGTCAGCGAACTGCCGGCGCCGCTCTTGTCTTGATCCGGGGCGATCACCGCGCACTCGGCATAATCCACCAGCGCAGCGTGCAGCGCGGCGATGCCGGGTGCGGTAACACCGTCGTCGTTCGAAATCAGAATACGCATGGGCTGTCCGTCTGCCCTGCCGACACCAGATCCACGACTTCACGCACCACCACGGTGGCGAAGCATCCGGCCGGCAGGACGAATTCCAGTTGCAGGATATCAGGCTCGGGATAATGCCATGTCAGGCCGCCAATAGGGAGCCGCAAAATGCGCCGTTCGTGATCCATGCCCGCCTGGGCCAGCCACTGGCAAAGTGCCGGCTGGCCTGCACCAATGGTGTTTTCCAGGTCGGCTGTGGCCCCGCCAGCAGGCGAAGCGCCCTCGCCCCACATCGGGCCGGTCGGGTGCAGGTCGAGAATCGCCAGGCGTGGGTCGGCACATTCCGCCTCGCCGGCAGGGAAGAAGCTGCGCTTGTCGGTGAACGCCAGCAGGTCGCCGACTTGCGCACGCGCCCAGCTACCTTCGGCGACACGTGCAGCCAGCACCTGATTGAACAGGTAGCTGCGCCCGGCCGAGAGCAGGCGCGAACGCACGTTACGCTGTTCGGGCAAGGCTTTCCGCGCGGCCCAGTCGAGGGCATCATGGACGTTGCCGCCGCCATGGCCGAAGCGCTGGGTGCCGAAATAGTTGGGCACACCGTGCTGCTTGAGCTGTTCCAGACGGGCATCAACCGCCTGGTGATCGGCAACCAGGCCGGTCAGGCGCAGGGTAAAACCGTTCGCCGAATGCGCACCGCGCTGCAGCTTGCGCTGGTGGCGCACCTGCTTGAGCACCCGCAGGCTGGTGTCTTCGGCACGCGACAGGTCTGGGTCGGCCTTGCCCGGCAGGTGCAGGCTGAACCACTGGCGGGTCAGGGCCTGCCGGTCCTTGAGCCCGGCATAACTGATGGTGCGCACCGGCACACCCGCAGCGCGGGCCAGGCGGCGGGCGGCTTCCTCGGTGTTAAGGTCACGCTTCTCGACCCACAGCCACAGGTGCTCACCCTGGCCGGCCAGTGGAATGTCCAGCACTTCGTCGACCTGGAAGTCTTCGGCTACCGCCTTGAGCACGGCGGTACCCAGTGGTTCGCCCGATGCGCGCGGGCCCAGCAGTTCCAGTTCGGTCATGCTGGCAGCAGCAGGGCGACCGAATGCACGGCAATCCCCTCCTCGCGGCCACAGAAGCCCAGTTTTTCGGTAGTGGTGGCCTTGACGTTGACCTGGTCGAGTTCGACCTGCAGGTCTTCGGCGATCAGCTGGCGCATGGTTTCGATGTGCGGGGCCATCTTTGGCGCCTGGGCGACGATGGTGGCGTCGATATTGCCGACCTTCCAGCCTTTGGCCTTGACGACAGCGACCACGTGACGCAGCAGCACGCGGCTGTCGGCGCCCTTGAATTGCGGGTCGGTGTCGGGGAAATGCTTGCCGATGTCACCCAGCGCAGCCGCGCCAAGCAAGGCATCGCTCAGGGCGTGCAGCAGCACATCGCCGTCGGAGTGGGCCAGCAGGCCGAATTTGTGCGGGATACGCACCCCGCCCAAGGTAATGAAATCACCGTCGCAGAAACGGTGCACATCGTAGCCGTGGCCAATACGCATAGAAAAACGCCCTGAATGAGTCAGGGCGTGATTCTACCTGCTTTTGAGGTATAAGGGCTGCTTCGCAGCCCATCGCCGGCAAGCCAGCTCCCACAGGATCACCATAGCCCATCAGGCCTGTGCAGTACCTGTGGGAGCTGGCTTGCCGGCGATGGGGCAAACACCTGGGCTATGCCCTACACCCGCCCCAGTGCCACCGCATGATGGCGCAGGTGCTCTTCGATGAAGCTGGCAATGAAGTAGTAGCTATGGTCATAGCCAGGCTGCAGGCGCAGGGTCAGTTCATGGCCCCCTTTGCGTGCAGCCTGCTCCAGCGCTTCAGGCTTGAGCTGCTTTTCGAGGAAGTCGTCACGGTCGCCCTGGTCCACCAGCAACGGCGGGCATTCGCCGGCAGGGGTTTCGCAGAGCAATACGCTGGCATCCCATTCACGCCAGCGCGCACGGTCTTCACCCAGGTAGCGGCTGAAGGCCTTCTCGCCCCACGGGCAATCCATCGGGTTGCTGATCGGCGAGAACGCCGACACCGAGCGGTAGCGCCCCGGGTTGCGCAGGGCGCACACCAATGCGCCATGCCCGCCCATGGAGTGGCCGCTGATGCTGCGCTCGGCCGATGCCGGGAAATGCGCCTCGATCAGGGCGGGCAACTCCTCCACCACATAGTCGTGCATGCGGTAGTGCTTGGCCCAGGGTTGCTGGGTGGCGTTGAGGTAGAAGCCAGCCCCCAGGCCGAAGTCCCAGGCGCCGTCCGGGTCGCCGGGCACCTGCTCGCCACGCGGGCTGGTGTCGGGGGCGACGATGATCAGCCCAAGCTCCGCGGCCAGGCGCTGGGCGCCGGCCTTCTGCATGAAGTTCTCATCGGTGCAGGTGAGGCCACTGAGCCAATACAGCACCGGCAGCTTCTCGCCCTGCTCAGCCTGCGGCGGCAGGTACACGGCAAACACCATGTCACAGCCCAGCACCTTGGAGTGATGCCGGTAACGCTTGTGCCAGCCGCCGAAGCTCTTCTGGCAGGAGATGTTATCCAGGCTCATGGCTGACCTCAGAAGTGGATCACGCTGCGGATGCTCTTGCCTTCATGCATCAGGTCGAAGGCTTTGTTGATGTCCTCCAGGCCCATGGTGTGGGTGATGAAGGTGTCCAGCGGAATCTCGCCCTTCTCGGACATTTCCACGTAGCTTGGCAGCTCGCTGCGGCCACGCACGCCACCGAACGCCGAACCGCGCCATACCCGGCCGGTCACCAGCTGGAACGGACGGGTGGCGATTTCCTGGCCGGCACCGGCCACACCGATGATCACCGACTCGCCCCAACCTTTGTGGCAGCACTCCAACGCCGCACGCATCAGTTGCACGTTGCCGATGCACTCGAAGGAGAAGTCCACGCCACCGTCGGTGAGGTCGACGATCACTTCCTGGATCGGGCGGTCGTAGTCTTTCGGGTTGATGCAGTCGGTAGCGCCCAGCTGACGGGCAATCTCGAACTTGGCCGGGTTGATGTCGATGGCGATGATGCGCGAGGCCTTGGCCTTGACCGCACCGATCACTGCCGACAAACCGATGCCGCCGAGACCGAAGATGGCCACGGTGTCACCCGGTTTGACCTTGGCGGTGTTCAGCACCGCGCCGATACCGGTGGTAACGCCACAGCCCAGCAGGCACACCTTTTCCAGCGGGGCTTCTTTCTGGATCTTGGCCACGGAGATTTCCGGCAGCACGGTGTACTCGGAGAAGGTCGAGGTCCCCATGTAGTGGAACAGCTGCTGGCCCTTGTAGGAGAAGCGCGTGGTGCCGTCCGGCATCAGGCCTTTGCCCTGGGTAGCGCGGATGGCCTGGCACAGGTTGGTCTTGCCCGACAGGCAGAATTTGCACTTGCCGCATTCCGGGGTGTACAGCGGGATCACGTGGTCGCCGACAGCTACCGAAGTCACGCCCTCGCCAACCGCTTCAACGATCGCACCGCCTTCGTGGCCAAGGATCGACGGGAAGATGCCTTCCGGGTCTGCACCGGACAGGGTGTATGCATCGGTGTGGCACACACCGCTGGCGACCACGCGCAGCAGCACTTCGCCGGCCTTGGGCATGGCAACGTCGACTTCAACGATTTCCAGGGGTTTCTTGGCCTCGAAGGCTACGGCAGCACGGGACTTGATCATCAAAGGTCTCCAGACAGAGGGTCGATTCAGGCTTGCAGTGTAATTCAGCGCTTTTTGATGAATAATCAGGACAAAGACAAAACATTATTGCCACACAGGGATAATCCATGAGCAGCCGCTGGGAAGGCATCGACGAATTCGTCGCCGTGGCCGAATTAGGCCAGTTCACGGCAGCCGCCGAGCGCCTGGGGGTTTCTTCGTCGCACATCAGCCGGCAGATCGCCAGGCTGGAGGAGCGCCTGCAGACTCGCCTGCTGTACCGCAGTACGCGCCGGGTAACCCTGAGCGAGGCCGGGCAGACCTTTTTGCAACACTGTCAGCGTTTGCAGGATGGCCGCGAGGAAGCCCTGCGCGCCATGGGCGACCTGGCCAGCGAGCCCAAAGGGCTGTTGCGCATGACCTGCGCGGTGGCCTACGGCGAGCGTTTCATCGTGCCGCTGGTGACACGGTTCATGGCGCTATACCCGCAGTTGCGGGTTGATGTGGAGTTGAGCAACCACACCCTCGACCTGCTGCATGAAGGCATGGACCTGGCCATTCGCCTGGGCCGGCTGGCCGACTCTCGACTGGTGGCCACGCGCCTGGCGCCGCGGCGCATGTACCTGTGTGCCTCGCCGGCTTACCTGGAACGTTATGGCCGGCCGCACAGCCTGTCGGAACTGGCGCGGCACAATTGCCTGGTGGGTAGTTCGGATTTGTGGGCGTTGCAGCAGGACGGGCGGGAGATCAGCCAGCGGGTACAGGGGAACTGGCGCTGCAACAGCGGGCAGGCGGTGCTGGATGCGGCGTTGCTGGGGATGGGGCTGTGCCAGCTGCCGGACTATTACGTGCTGGAGCACCTGCACAGTGGTGCGCTGGTGTCGTTGCTGGAGGGGCACCAGCCGCCGAATACGGCGGTGTGGGCGTTGTACCCGCAGCAGCGGCATTTGTCGCCGAAGGTGCGGAGGTTGGTGGATTACCTGAAGGAAGGGTTGGCGGGGTTGCCGGAGTATCGGTTGGCCTGAAGAGGTGTGCTGGCTGTACTGGCCTCTTCGCGGGCTCGCCCGCTCCCACAGATACGGCGCCATCCTGTGGGAGCGGGCATGCCCGCGAAGAAGCCAACACCGGTCTTGACCTTCAGCGCCGCCCGGCCCAACGCTGACGCAACCATTCCAGATCTTCCGGCCGGGTCACCTTGATGTTGTCGCTGCGCCCTTCGACCAGTCGCGGCGCGTGGCCGGACCACTCAATGGCCGAGGCCTCATCGGTTACCAGCACATCCGACACCAGGCACTCGGCCAATGCCCGGTGCAAGGCGCCAAGGCGGAACATCTGCGGCGTATAGGCCTGCCAGATGGTGCTGCGGTCCACGGTAGCGCTCACCCGGCCCTTGCCGTCGGCACGCTTGAGCGTGTCACGCGCCGGCACCGCCAGCAGGCCCCCCACCGGGTCGTCTGCCAGCTCCGACAACAACTTGTCCAGGTCGCTGCGCGCCAGGTTCGGCCGCGCGGCATCGTGCACCAGCACCCAGTCGCTGTCCGACGCCCCTTGGGCATGCAGCAACAGCAAGGCGTTAAGCACCGAGTCGGCGCGCTCACGCCCGCCCGCCGCACGCTGGATGCGCGGGTCGCTGGCGCAGCGCAGGCCGGGCCAGTACGGGTCGTCTTCGGCAATGCTGACCACCACACCCTTGAGCGACGGGTGGCCAAGAAAACAGTCGAGGCTGTGCTCGAGAAGGGTCTGCCCGGCCAACTCCAGGTATTGCTTGGGTCGGTCGGCAGCCATGCGGGCACCAACACCCGCAGCAGGAATCACGGCCCAGAAGGCCGGTAAGGTATCGATCATTTCTGTGGCAACTGGAAGAGGGTTTCGCCCTCTTTGACCATTCCCAATTCGTGGCGAGCCCGCTCTTCAACGGTCTCCATGCCTTTTTTCAGCTCCAGCACTTCGGCATCGAGCACGCGGTTACGCTCAAGCAGGCGCTCGTTCTCGGCATGCTGCTCGTCAATCTGCTGCTTCAGTTCGGTCACTTGCGCCAGGCTGCCATTACCCACCCACAGGCGGTACTGCAGGCCACCCAGCAGCAGGAGCAGAACGAGGAACACCCAATAGGGACTGCGCATCACGTTATCCAGTTTGAAAAGGCTGCCGCGTATTTGTCACGTCGGGGCCTCGAATAGCACGAAGCCTGGCCGAGGCCAGGCTTCGTTGACAGAAACCCGTTGCAATGAAGGAAAGATCAGTACGAACGTTCCTACAACTGCGGCTGCTGTCTTTTTACCATCTCTTGCTTAGCCGCGAAACTCGGCACGACCACGGTACACCGCTTTGGCGCCCAGTTGCTCTTCGATGCGCAGCAGCTGGTTGTACTTGGAAACGCGGTCGGAACGGCACAGCGAACCGGTCTTGATCTGGCCGGCAGCGGTACCTACAGCCAGGTCGGCAATGGTCGAGTCTTCGGTTTCACCGGAACGGTGCGAGATGACTGCGGTGTAGCCGGCAGCCTTGGCCATCTGGATGGCTTCCAGGGTTTCGGTCAGCGAGCCGATCTGGTTGAACTTGATCAGGATCGAGTTACCGATGCCCTTCTCGATGCCTTCCTTGAGGATCTTGGTGTTGGTCACGAACAGGTCGTCGCCAACCAGCTGTACCTTTTCACCGATCTTGTCGGTGAGGATTTTCCAGCCAGCCCAGTCGGACTCGTCCAGGCCATCTTCGATCGAGATGATCGGGAAGCGCTCGGTCAGGCCTTTCAGGTAGTCAGCGAAACCTTCGGCGTCGAACGACTTGCCTTCGCCGGACAGGTTGTACTTGCCGTCTTCGTAGAATTCCGAAGCCGCGCAGTCCAGGGCCAGGGTCACGTCGGTGCCCAGCTTGTAGCCGGCTTTTTCAACGGCTTCGGCGATGGCGCCCAGGGCGTCTTCGTTGGAAGCCAGGTTCGGGGCGAAACCACCTTCGTCACCTACGGCAGTGTTCAGGCCACGGGCCTTGAGCACGGCTTTGAGGTGGTGGAAGATTTCGGTACCCATGCGCAGGCCGTCGGAGAATGTCTTGGCGCCAACCGGCTGAACCATGAACTCCTGGATGTCGACGTTGTTGTCGGCGTGCTCGCCACCGTTGATGATGTTCATCATCGGAACCGGCATCGAGTACTGGCCCGGGGTACCGTTCAGGTTGGCGATGTGCGCGTACAGCGGCAGGTCCTGGTCCTGGGCAGCAGCCTTGGCGGCGGCCAGGGAAACCGCCAGGATGGCGTTGGCGCCCAGCTTGGCCTTGTTCTCGGTACCGTCCAGCTCGATCATGGCGTGGTCCAGGGCCTTCTGGTCGGAAGGGTCCTTGCCCAGCAGCAGGTCACGGATCGGGCCGTTGATGTTGGCAACGGCCTTCAGCACGCCCTTGCCCAGGTAACGGCTCTTGTCGCCATCACGCAGCTCCAGCGCTTCGCGCGAGCCGGTGGAAGCACCGGACGGCGCGCAAGCGCTGCCGATGATGCCGTTGTCGAGCAGTACATCGGCTTCCACGGTGGGGTTGCCACGCGAATCGAGAACTTCACGACCTTTGATGTCGACGATTTTTGCCATTGTTGTAAGCACTCCAGAATTGACGAAAACAACTTAGCTTAAGAAATTCTTGCCGTTCACCGGGCGGACTTGCAGTGGGCAGGCCGGGTGAAGGGAGCCCCTGACCGATTGGTCAGGGGTGGATCGGGCGGTACTTTACCCGAGAAATGAGCTTTACGCGGTTTCTACCGTCGGAAAACTTTTCACCAGGTCGTCCAGTTGCTTGAGCTGGGCCAGGAATGGCTCCAGTTTGTCCAGGCGCAAGGCGCATGGGCCATCGCATTTGGCGTTGTCCGGATCGGGGTGGGCTTCGAGGAACAGGCCGGCCAGGCCTTGGCTCATGCCGGCCTTGGCCAGGTCGGTGACCTGGGCACGGCGGCCACCGGCGGAATCGGCGCGACCACCCGGCGTCTGCAGGGCGTGGGTCACATCGAAGAACACCGGGTACTCGAACTGCTTCATGATCCCGAAGCCGAGCATGTCCACCACCAGGTTGTTGTAGCCGAAGCTCGAGCCGCGCTCACACAGGATGAGCTGGTCGTTGCCGGCCTCGACGCACTTGGCGAGGATGTGCTTCATTTCGTGCGGTGCGAGGAACTGCGCCTTCTTGATGTTGATCACCGCGCCTGTCTTGGCCATCGCGACGACCAGGTCGGTCTGGCGCGACAGGAAGGCCGGCAACTGGATGATGTCGCACACCTTGGCCACCGGCTCGCACTGGTAAGGCTCGTGCACATCGGTGATCACCGGCACGTTGAAGGTGCGTTTGATCTCTTCGAAGATCTTCAGCCCTTCTTCCATGCCCGGGCCACGATAAGACGTCACCGACGAACGGTTGGCCTTGTCGAAGCTGGCCTTGAACACGTACGGGATACCGAGCTTCTCGGTGACCCGTACATATTCCTCGCAGACCTTCATTGCCAGGTCACGGGATTCCAGGACGTTCATGCCGCCGAACAGGACGAACGGCTTGTCGTTGGCGATCTCGATGTTACCGACGCGAATGATCTTCTGGGTCATTGATCAGGCCTTGTTCTTCTGAGCCAGGGCTGCCTTGACGAAACCACTGAACAGCGGGTGGCCGTCACGCGGAGTCGAGGTGAATTCCGGGTGGAACTGGCAGGCGACGAACCATGGGTGGTCCTTGGACTCGACCACTTCTACCAGTGCGCCGTCTTCGGAACGGCCGGAAACCACCAGGCCACCGTCGACCAGTTGCGGCAGCAGGTTGTTGTTCACTTCGTAGCGATGGCGGTGACGCTCGGTGATCACGTCCTTGCCGTAGCAGTCGTGCACCTTGGAACCGGCTACCAGCTGGCAATCCTGTGCGCCCAGGCGCATGGTGCCACCCAGGTCGGAAGCCTCGGTACGGGTTTCGACGGCACCGGTGGCATCGGCCCATTCGGTGATCAGGCCGACCACCGGGTGGCCGCTGTTGCGGTCGAATTCGGTGGAGTTGGCGTCTTTCCAGCCCAACACGTTACGGGCGAATTCGATAACCGCCACCTGCATGCCCAGGCAGATACCCAGGTACGGCACCTTGTTCTCACGGGCGTATTGCACCGCGGTGATCTTGCCTTCAACGCCGCGCAGACCGAAACCGCCCGGCACCAGGATGGCGTCGGCGCCTTCGAGCAGGCTGGTGCCCTGGTTCTCGATGTCTTCCGAGTCGATGTAACGCAGGTTGACCTTGGTACGGTTGGTGATGCCGGCGTGGCTCATCGCTTCGATCAGCGACTTGTACGCGTCCAGCAGCTCCATGTACTTGCCGACCATGGCGATGGTCACT
The DNA here is from genome assembly GCF_044769185.1 of Pseudomonas sp. NPDC090592. NCBI lineage: Bacteria > Pseudomonadati > Pseudomonadota > Gammaproteobacteria > Pseudomonadales > Pseudomonadaceae > Pseudomonas > Pseudomonas sp. NPDC090592. The sequence goes on along the minus strand of NZ_JBIVXJ010000034.1, from coordinate 13,279 downwards.
TCCTGCTCCGGGTTGAGCTTGGCATCGACCACTTTGTCCCACTCGGACAGGTCGGCGCTATTGCACTGCAGGCCGAAGCGCTCGACGACGAAGTCGTCCAGGCCCTGTGCGTGCAGCACGCCCGGGATCTTGTAGATGGTGTCGACGTCTTCCAGCGAGATCACCGCACGCTCTTCAACGTTGGTGAACAGCGCGATCTTGCGACGCGACGAAGCATCGACCGGGTGGTCGGAGCGGCAGATCAGCACGTCAGGCTGCAGGCCGATGGAGCGCAGTTCCTTGACCGAGTGCTGGGTCGGCTTGGTCTTGGTCTCGCCAGCGGTGGCGATGTACGGAACCAGGGTCAGGTGCATCAGCATGGCGCGCTTGGAGCCCACTTCGACGCGCAGCTGGCGAATTGCCTCGAGGAACGGCTGCGACTCGATGTCACCCACGGTACCGCCGATTTCCACCAGGGCCACGTCGGCATCGCCGGCGCCCTTGATGATGCGACGCTTGATTTCGTCGGTGATGTGCGGGATGACCTGGATGGTCGCGCCCAGGTAATCACCACGACGCTCTTTGCGCAGCACGTGCTCGTAGATACGGCCGGTGGTGAAGTTGTTGTTCTGGGTCATCGTGGTGCGGATGAACCGCTCGTAGTGGCCCAGGTCAAGGTCGGTCTCGGCGCCATCGTGGGTGACGAACACCTCACCGTGCTGGAACGGGCTCATGGTGCCCGGATCGACGTTGATGTACGGATCCAGCTTGAGCATGGTGACCTTCAGGCCCCGCGCTTCCAGGATGGCCGCCAGGGAAGCCGAGGCAATGCCTTTCCCCAATGAAGAAACAACACCGCCCGTGACGAATATGTAGCGCGTCATGAAAAACCCTAGAAGTCTGCGTTAAGGCGGCCTGGGCCGCCGGAGAAAGCGAAGGAAGGCCGAAGCCCCCGATCACCTGCGTCAATCACAGTGCATCTCAAAAAAACTGCCGCGTCTGTACAGACCAGGGGTATCCCCGGCATGGAGCTCGCTCGTCATTTTCAGAATCAGCCCAGCAAAAAACTGCTTGGTAATCGGCAACTGCTGTGTTTTCGCGGAACCCACAGAAGTTGTATCAAGAAGGGAGGGTAGTCTACCGGAATGTACCCTTCAGCTCAAACCTTGTGCGCTCGTCGGCAATTGCCAATGCAGCTGGCAATCAGCCTGTACCAGCCCGGGCAGGTTGGCCACCGCCAGCAGGCGCTCGCCCTTGTACAGCAGCGGCAGGCGCGGGCGCAGGAAATGCGGCACCTGTTGCTCGTTGAGCAAGCGCTTGAGGTCGCGCCGGCCGCGGCCGGCAAGCTCGACAACTTCGCCGCCCTGGCGGTAGGCAATGCGCAACCCGTCCAGCGCAGCTGCGCCAACAAGACGCACGCTGCCGTTGCCCGGCAGCTGCAAAGGCAGGCTTGTATCGACCCAGGCCAGTTGACCCGCGGGCGGCTGCAGCCAGTCGCCACTCAACCACCAGATACGCCCGTGGCTGCGCAGCAGTTGCCCATCGGCCAACCGCCAGGCCGGCTGGGCATCGGCGCCGGCATCACGCAGGTCAGCCCAACCCGCCCAATGCCGGGTGTCGGGCAGGCGGGTGCGTTGGCTCAGCCAGTATTGCAGGGCATTGCGCTGACGGGCCGGCGACAGGGCCATCAGGGCGGCCAGGTCGAGGGAGTCCAGCCCCGGCCAGGCGACGGGCGCCCCCTGCCCTGCAAGCGCCAGGTCGGCTTGTGCCAGCTCGTCCAGCAGGCCCAATGCCTCGCCCAGATGATCTGCAGCCCGGGCGAAGTTCTGGGTGGCCTGCGGCCAACGCTGCTGCAAGCGCGGGAGCACGTCGCGGCGCAGGTAATTGCGGGCAAATTGTGTGTCGGCGTTTGACGGGTCTTCGATCCAGCGCAGCCCGTGGACCTTGGCATAGTCCTGCAACTGTTGCCGGGAACAGCCCAGCAACGGCCTGGCCAGGCACCCCTGCCCCAACGCCCGCTGCCCCGGCATGGCGGCCAGGCCGCGCAGGCCGGCGCCGCGTAGCAGACGGAACAGCAGGGTCTCGGCCTGGTCGTCGCGGTGCTGGCCGGTGAACAGGATATCGCCTGGGCCAAGGGCTTGCCTGAAGGCATCATAGCGGGCATCACGAGCGGCCTGTTCAAGGCTGGCACCGACGGTGACCTTGACGTGGATGACCTGGAGTTCGATGCCGAGGTTGTCGCAGATGGCTTGGCAGTGGGCAGGCCAGGCGTCAGCGGCGGGTTGCAGGCCGTGGTGGACGTGAATGGCGCGCAATGGGGGTGAGGCGTGGATGCGGGCGTGATCGGCCAGCAGGTGCAGGAGGACGGTGGAATCGAGGCCGCCAGAGAAGGCGACATACCAGGTGGGGGCTTTCAGCCAGGGGGTGAGGTTGATCATCGAACCCGCACTCCATTCAAGGGAGCATTCGCGGGCACGCCCGCTCCCACAGGTATGGCGCAAGCCGCGAGGGCAGCGCAGTACATGTGGGAGCGGGCGTGTCGAGGCGTCGAACCGCCGCGAACACCGGCGAAGCCGGTGCCATTCATCTCGTTATCAGAGGCCGTAGCTCATCAGGCGCTCGTAACGGCGAGCCAGCAACGCGTCGTTATCGAACTTGCCGAGCATGTCCAGCTGCTGCACGAGGTCAGCACGGATGCTTTCCGACATCTTGGCCGGGTCACGGTGGGCGCCGCCCAGCGGCTCCTGGATGACCTTGTCGACAATGTTCAGGCTCTTCAGGCGCTCGGCAGTAATGCCCATGGCCTCGGCCGCGTCAGCTGCCTTGTCGGCAGTCTTCCACAGGATCGAAGCGCAGCCTTCCGGCGAGATCACCGAGTAGGTGGAGTACTGCAGCATGTTCAGTTGGTCGCACACACCAATGGCCAGTGCACCGCCGGAACCACCCTCGCCGATCACGGTGGCGATGATCGGGGTTTTCAGGCGCGCCATCACACGCAGGTTCCAGGCAATGGCCTCGCTCTGGTTGCGCTCTTCGGCGTCGATGCCCGGGTAGGCACCCGGGGTGTCGATGAAGGTCAGGATCGGCATCTTGAAGCGCTCGGCCATTTCCATCAGGCGGCAGGCCTTGCGGTAGCCTTCCGGGCGCGGCATGCCGAAGTTGCGGCGTACCTTTTCGCGCACTTCACGGCCCTTCTGGTGGCCGATGACCATGACCGGTTTGCCGTCCAGGCGTGCGGTACCGCCCACGATGGCGGCGTCGTCGGAGAAGTGGCGGTCACCGTGAAGCTCTTCGAACTCGGTGAAGATGTGCTCCAGGTAGTCCAGGGTGTACGGACGACGCGGGTGACGGGCCAGGCGGGCGATCTGCCAGCTGGTCAGGTTGCCGAAGATGCTTTCGGTCAGGGTGTTGCTCTTGTCTTGCAGACGGGCAATTTCATCGCTGATGTTCAGCGAGTTGTCGTTGCCTACCAGGCGCAGGCCTTCGATCTTGGCTTGCAGGTCGGCAATCGGCTGTTCGAAATCGAGAAAATTCGGGTTCATAGTCATCCGTCTTGGGTCTACGGCCAGGCGGCCGGCCGGTTGATCCGTTTGGCGCCCTACCTTAAGGGATCAGGCGCATTCAGGTCGAGATTAAATTTTTGTCGGTTCAACGATATTGCAGGAAGACGTTCTCACGGCCGAACTGGTCACGCAGCGCCTGAATCAGCCCATCGGCCGGGTCGATCGACCACTGCTCACCGAACTGCAGCATGGCCTTGGCGTCGCTGCCGGTGTATTCCAGGGTGATCGGGCAAGCACCGCGATGGCGGGTGATCAGCTCACCCAGCCACTTCAGGCGGTCGCCCTTGAGCGCTTCGTGTGCAACCTTCAGGCGCAGGCTTTCGGCCAGCTTGGTACGCGCGTCTTCCATGGTCATCACCTGCTTCACCCGCAGGCGCAAGCCACCGGAGAAGTCGTCGTTGCTGACCTCGCCCTCGACCACCACCATGGCATCGTTCTGCAGCAAGGACTGTGCCGCGATGTAGGCATCGGCAAACAGCGAGGCTTCGATGCGCCCGGAACGGTCATCCAGGGTAACAAAGCCCATCTTGTCGCCCTTCTTGTTCTTCATCACCCGCAGCGCAATGATCATGCCGGCGATGGTCTGGGTTTCGCGTGACGGCTTGAGGTCGATGATGCGCTGGCGGGCAAAGCGGCGGATCTCGGTCTCGTACTCGTCGATCGGGTGCCCGGTGAGGTACAAGCCCAGGGTGTCCTTTTCGCCCTTCAGGCGCTCCTTCAGGGTCAGCTCGCGCACTTTGCGGTGGTTGGCGTAGACATCGACATCCACGGCGTCGAACATGCTGCCGAACAGGTCGACGTGACCACTGTCAGCGGTATGCGCGGCCTGCTCGGCGGCCTTGATGGCTTCGCCCAGCGCCGAGAGCAAGGTCGCCCGGTTGATGTCGATGTTGGCCTGGTAGGCCTTGATCTCATCATGAAAATGCGGACCCAGGCGGTCCAGCGCCCCGCTGCGCACCAACGCATCGAGGGTTCGCTTGTTGACCCGTTTGAGGTCGATGCGTTCACAGAAATCGAACAGGTCCTTGAACGGCCCGCCCTGGGCACGGGCTTCGACGATGGCCTCCACCGGGCCTTCGCCGACGCCCTTGATCGCGCCCAGGCCGTAGACGATACGGCCATCGTTGTTCACGGTGAACTTGAAGTCGGAGAAGTTCACGTCCGGCGCGTCGAGGCGCAGCTTCATGCTGCGTACTTCCTCGACCAGCACCACCACCTTGTCGGTGTTGTGCATGTCCGCCGACAGTACCGCGGCCATGAACGGCGCCGGGTGGTGGGTTTTCAGCCAGGCGGTCTGGTACGACACCAGGCCATAGGCAGCGGAGTGGGATTTGTTGAAGCCGTAGCCGGCGAACTTTTCTACCAGGTCGAAGATGTTACCGGCCAGGTCCGCATCGATATTGTTGGCGACGCAACCTTCGATGAAACCGCCGCGCTGCTTGGCCATCTCCTCGGGTTTTTTCTTACCCATTGCCCGGCGCAGCATGTCAGCGCCGCCAAGGGTATAGCCGGCCATGACCTGGGCAATCTGCATCACCTGTTCCTGGTACAGGATGATGCCGTAGGTCGGCGCCAGTACCGGCTTGAGGCCTTCGTACTGATAGTCGGCATGCGGGTAGGCCAGTTCGGCGCGGCCGTGCTTGCGGTTGATGAAGTCATCCACCATGCCCGATTGCAGCGGGCCCGGGCGGAACAGCGCCACCAGTGCGATAAGGTCTTCCAGGCAGTCGGGCTTGAGCTTCTTGATCAGCTCCTTCATGCCACGCGATTCAAGCTGGAAGACTGCCGTGGTTTCGGCCTTCTGCAACAGCTCGTAGGTCTTGCGGTCGTCCAGCGGGATGAAGTCGATGTTGAGATCGGGCAGGTTGTTCTTGGCCTGCTCGCGGTTGATGATCTCCATCGCCCACTTGATGATGGTAAGCGTACGCAGGCCGAGGAAGTCGAACTTCACCAGGCCCGCGGCCTCGACGTCATCCTTGTCGAACTGGGTTACCAGGCCGCCGCCCTCTTCGTCACAGGCGATCGGCGAGAAGTCGGTAAGCTTGGTCGGGGCGATAACCACACCACCGGCGTGCTTGCCGGTACCCCGGGTCACGCCTTCGAGCTTCAGGGCCATGTCCCAGATTTCGCGGGCGTCTTCGTCACCCTTGAGGAAGTCGCGCAGGATTTCTTCCTGCTCGTAGGCTTTCTCCAGGGTCATGCCCACTTCGAACGGGATCATCTTCGACAGGCGGTCGGCCAGGCCGTAGGACTTGCCCTGCACCCGCGCCACGTCGCGCACCACCGCCTTGGCGGCCATGGTGCCAAAGGTGATGATCTGGCTCACCGCGTTGCGGCCATAGGCCTCGGCCACATAGTCGATCACCCGGTCACGGCCGTCCATGCAGAAGTCGACGTCGAAGTCGGGCATGGAAACACGTTCAGGGTTGAGGAAGCGCTCGAACAGCAGGTCATAGGCCAGCGGGTCGAGGTCGGTGATCTTCAGCACGTAGGCCACCAGTGAGCCGGCACCCGAACCACGCCCCGGGCCTACCGGCACGTCGTTGTTCTTGGCCCACTTGATGAAGTCCATAACGATCAGGAAGTAACCGGGGAAGCCCATCTGGATGATGATGTCCAGCTCGAACTTCAGGCGGTCCAGGTACACCTGGCGCTTTTCTTCGTAATTGGGCGTGGTGTCTTTGGGCCACAGAATCGCCAGGCGCTCTTCCAGGCCTTCGTGGGACACGTGCCGTAGGTAGTCGTCAATGCCCATGCCGTTGGGCGTGGGGAAGTCGGGCAGGAAGTACTTGCCCAGCTGTACCTGGATGTTACAGCGCTTGGCGATCTCGACGGTGTTGGCGATGGCGTCGGGCAGGTCGCTGAACAGCTCGGCCATTTCCTCGGCCGACTTCAGGTACTGCTGGTCACTGTAGCCACGCGGGCGGCGCGGGTCGTCGAGGGTCCAGCCCTCGCCGATGCACACGCGGGTTTCGTGGGCGTCGAAGTCGGTTTGCTTGACGAAACGCACATCGTTGGTGGCCACCAGCGGGGCGCCGAACTTGTCGGCCAGCGCTACCGCCGCGTGCACGTACTCTTCGTCCCGGGCACGGTTGGTGCGTTGCACTTCGACGTAGAAGCGCTCGGGGAACATGCCCATCCAGTCTTGCAGCAGGGACTGGGCTTCTTCGTCCCGGCCGGCCAGCAAGGCCATGCCGATGTCGCCTTCCTTGCCGGCAGACAGGGCAATCATGCCCTCGCTGGCAGGGGCGATCCATTCCCGCTGGAGGATGACCAGGCCATTGCGCTGGCCGTCAGTCCAGCCGCGCGAAATCAACTCGGTGAGGTTGCGGTAGCCCGTAGGGTTCATGGCCAGGAAGCAGATACGCGACAACGGCGCTTCCGGGTCGGCACCGGCCAGCCACAGGTCAGCGCCGCAGATCGGCTTGATGCCGGCGCCCATGGCAGTCTTGTAGAACTTCACCAGCGAGCACATGTTGCTCTGGTCGGTGATCGCCACCGCCGGCATGTTCATCCCCGCCAGCGCCTTGGCCAGCGGTTTGATCCGCACCAGGCCGTCGACCAGCGAGAATTCGGAGTGGACGCGCAGGTGAACGAAGGGAACCGACATGGAAGATCCTGTAGCAGTGGCGAACGACAAGGGCGGGATTGTAGCTTAATTGCGCGGGGGTTTTGGGGCTGCTTCGCAGCCCATCGCGACACAAGGCCGCTCCTACAGGAGATCGCGTAACACCTGTAGGAGCGGCCTTGTGTCGCGATCGGGCCGCATAGCGGCCCTAGTTCATCAGATTAACGAGTCGATGACGCCTTCGCGTGCTTCCCAGGCCGCCCGCACCGGGGCAAAGGAACGCCGATGAATGGGCGTCGGCCCCAGCCGTGCCAAAGCCTCAAGGTGCACCGGAGTCGGGTAGCCCTTGTGCCCACCCATGCCATACCCTGGGTAGATCAGCTCAAAGGCGCTCATCTCGCGGTCACGGGTCACCTTGGCCAGGATCGAAGCAGCCGCGATTGCCGGCACCTGGCTATCGCCTTTGACCACCGGCGACGCCGGCACCGCCAGCTTGGGGCAGCGGTTACCATCGATCAAGGCCAGCTTGGGCGTAATGTGCAGGCCTTCCACCGCTCGCTGCATGGCCAGCATGGTGGCCTGCAGGATGTTCAGGCGGTCGATTTCCTCGACCTCGGCGCGGGCGATGCAGAAGCTCAGGGCCTTTTCGCAGATCTCATCGAACAACGCCTCGCGTTTGGCTTCGGTCAGCTTCTTCGAATCGTTCAGGCCGAGGATCGGGCGTGCGGGATCGAGGATCACCGCCGCCGTAACCACTGCGCCGCACAGCGGGCCGCGGCCCACTTCGTCAACGCCGGCAACCAGGTCTTCGACCAGGTTGAAGTCCAGTCCAATTTGCATGTCAGCGGTCCTTGAGCAAGGCCAGTACCGCTTGCGCCGCCTGGTTGGAGGCGTCACGGCGCAGGGTGCGATGAATTTCGTCGAAACGTTCGGTCTGCTGGCTGCCATCGCGCACCAGCGGCGCAAGGGTGTTGGCCAAGGCTTCGCTGGTAGCAGCGTCTTGCAGCAACTCGGGCACCAGCTCGCGCTGGGCAAGCAGGTTAGGCAAGGACACGTAGGGGCTCTTCACCAGGCGCTTGAGAATCCAGTAGGTCAACGGCGCAAGGCGGTAGGCCACCACCATTGGACGCTTGTACAACAGCGCCTCCAGGGTGGCAGTGCCCGACGCGATCAGTACCGCGTCACAGGCCGCCAAGGCCTGGTGAGACTGGCCGTCGAGCAGGGTCAATGGCAACTCACGCCCTTCGAGCATCTGCTCGACCTGGGCGCGCCGCGCGGCATTGGCGCATGGCAGCACGAAGCGCACGCCCGGCACCTGCTGGCGCAGATGCTCGGCGGCATCGAGGAACAACGCCCCCAGGCGGCCTACTTCGCCTCCCCGGCTACCCGGCATCAGGGCCACCACCGGCCCTTCGCCCAGCCCCAGCGCTGCACGCGCTGCCGGGCGGTCTGCCTCGAGCGGGATGGTGTCGGCCAGCGGGTGACCGACAAAGCGCACCGGCACACCCTGCTCTTCGTAGAACCGCGCCTCGAACGGCAGCAGGGTCAGCATCAGGTCACAGCCTTCGCGAATTTTCAGCACGCGCTTTTGCCGCCACGCCCAGACCGACGGGCTGACGTAATGCACGGTCTTGATCCCGACCTGGCGCAGTTTCAGTTCGATGTTGAGGGTGAAGTCCGGGGCGTCGATGCCGATGAAGACATCCGGCTTTTCGTCGATCAGCGTCTGGATAAGCAGCTTGCGGCGCTTGAGCAGCTCGCGCAGGCGCCCCAGCACTTCGACCAGGCCCATGACGGCCAGGCGCTCCATGGGAAAGTACGATTGCAGGCCTTCGGCTTCCATCAACGGGCCGCCAACGCCAATGAAACGTACATCGGGGTGACGTGCCCGGAGGGCACGCATCAAGCCCGAGCCCAGAATATCACCGCTGGCCTCACCTGCGACCAAGGCTACGCAAAGCTGGGCCATGTCAGCGGGTGATGCCGCGGGCGGAGTTCACGATCGACTGACGGAACAGTTCGACCTCAGGATGTTGCGCGGCCATTTCGGCCAGTTCCTTGAGCGCGTCTTCGACGGTCAGACCCTGACGATAGACAATCTTGTAGCAACGACGCAGCACGTGGATCACCTCGTCGCTGAAACCGCGACGGCGCATGCCCTCGAAGTTCATGCTGCGGGCTTCGGCCGGGCTGCCGAACACGGTAACGAAGGCCGGGACGTCCTTGCCGATCGCCGTGCCCATGCCGGAAAACGCGTGGGCGCCGATATGGCAGTACTGGTGCACCAGGGTGTAGCCGGACAGGATCGCCCAGTCGCCCACGTGCACATGGCCGGCCAGCGCCGTGTTGTTGACCAGGATGCAGTGGTTGCCGATGACACTGTCGTGACCAATGTGGGCATAGGCCATGATCAGGTTATGGTCACCCACCGTGGTTTCTGCACGGTCCTGAACGGTACCACGGTGAATGGTCACCCCTTCGCGGAACACGTTGTGGTCACCGATCACCAGGCGCGTCGGTTCACCCTTGTACTTGAGGTCCGGGGTGTCTTCACCGATGGACGAAAACTGGAAGATCCGGTTGTGCTTGCCGATGCGGGTCGGGCCTTTGAGCACAACATGCGGGCCGATAACGGTGCCCTCCCCGATTTCCACATCGGGGCCAACGATCGACCAAGGGCCGACCTCGACGCCATCGGCCAGCTTGGCCGACGGATCGATAATGGCCCGAGGGTCAATCGAATTCATAGGGACTGTTCCGCGCATGTGATTTCTGCCGAGCAGACGGCCTTGCCGTCAACCAGTGCACGGCATTCGAACTTCCAGATCATGCGCTTGCGGCTGATGAACTTGGCTTCCAACACCAGTTGGTCGCCCGGCAGTACCGGCTGGCGGAAGCGCAGCTTGTCGGAACCGACAAAGTAGTACAGGGTGCCATCGGCCGGCTTGGCGTCGAGCATCTTGAACCCGAGAATCCCGGCCGCCTGGGCCATTGCCTCGATGATCAGCACGCCCGGCATGATCGGATGCGCCGGGAAATGGCCGTTGAAGAACGGCTCATTGATGCTGACATTCTTGTAGGCACGAATGCTCTGGGCCTCGAAGTCCAGATCCGTCACCCGGTCCACCAGCAGGAACGGGTAACGGTGAGGCAGGTATTCGCGAATCTCGTTGATGTCCATCATTTCGGGGGGGAAGCCTGTAATAAGAATAGGGAGCGCAGGTGCTGACCAAACGCTCCTTTTGCAATCCAAAGAGGAGCCAGCTAGCGACTGTTCACTCTTGCTCAGGAAATGGTATCAGCCTTCTGATGTCGGCAGGCCACCTGAGGTCACGGTATCGACGCGTTTTTCCAGCTGCTGCAGGCGCTTGGCCATGTCATCGAGCTGACGGATACGCGCAGCGCTCTTGCGCCAGTCAGCCAAAGGCTGCATGGCTGTGCCGGATGAATAGGAACCGGGTTCAGTGATCGAACGGGTTACCATGGTCATCCCGGAAACAAAAACGTTATCGCAAATATCAATGTGCCCAACCAGGCCTACGCCGCCGGCCAGCATGCAATGCTTGCCGATGCGCGTACTGCCGGAAATGCCCACGCAAGCGGCCATGGCCGTGTGGTCACCGATCTGCACGTTGTGGGCGATCTGGATCTGGTTGTCGAGCTTTACCCCGTCACCGATCCGCGTGTCGGACAGCGCGCCACGATCGACGGCGGTATTGACGCCGATTTCCACGTCATCACCAATGGTGACGCCGCCAATCTGGGCGATCTTGCGCCAGATGCCTTTCTCATTGGCAAAGCCGAAGCCTTCGCCGCCGATCACAGCACCCGACTGGATGACCACGCGCTTGCCGATGGTGACGTCGTGGTACAAGGTCACCCGCGGCGCCAGCCAGCCGCCTTCACCTACAACGCAACGCGCACCGATGAAGCAATGTGCACCGATGCTGACATCAGCGTCGATGCGCGCGCCGCTTTCGATAACCGCGAACGGCCCGATACTGGCGCTGGCGTGCACCTGCGCGTCCTCAGCCACCACGGCGCTGGGATGAATTCCCGCCACAGCCTTGGGTTTGGGGTCGAACAGGTGGGAAATACGCGCATACGCCTGGTACGGGTCGGCCACGATCAGGGCATTGCCAGCGAAGCTTTCGGCATCCGTAGCCTTGAGCAATACCGCACCCGCCTGGCAGTTATCCAGGTATTTGCGGTACTGCGGGTTGGCGAGGAAACTCAATTGACCGGGGCCTGCCTCCTGCAAGGTAGCCAGCCCGGTAATCTGCAACGCCTCGAGCCCCTTGAGGGTGGCACCGAGGGCCTCGGCCAGCTGGCCTAGCGTCATGGTCACACTCATATCAACGGGCTTGGTTCATGCGCTCGATGACCTGGCGGGTGATGTCGTACTGAGGTTTGACATCGATGACCGCACCACGCTCGAGGACCAGGTCGAAACCGCCCTTCTTGATCACTTCCTCGACGGCGCCATCCAGCTTCGGCTTCAGCTGCTTGAGCATGTCGCGATCGGCAACGGCCTTGGCTTCGTTCAGTTCCTTGGACTGGAACTGGAAGTCACGGGCCTTTTGCTTGAATTCGAGCTCCAGGCGCTCACGCTCCTGCTGCTGCATCTTGTCGCCGCCCTTGATCAGGCGATCCTGGATGCCCTTGGCGCTGCTTTCCAGGCTTTTCAGCTTGGTCAGTTGCGGGCCGAACTTCTTCTCGGCATCCACCGCGTATTTCTTGGCGGCATCCGATTCGAGCAGAGCCATCTGATAGTTCAGAACGGCTACCTTCATTTCGGCGAATGCCGGGGTGGCGACCAGCGCCGCGGCCACTACGGCCAATTGAGCCAATTTACGCACGATGCACTCCTGGATAAACCGTTGTCATTAAGCAAGGGCCGACCTTAGAAGGTCTGGCCCAGAGAGAATTGGAACACCTGGGTATCGGCATCGTCCGGCTTCTTCACCGGCATTGCCAGGCTGAAGCTCAGCGGGCCCAGTGCGGTGATCCAGGTCACACCCAGGCCGACCGAACTGGCCATACCCGAGAAACCGACCTTCTGGCAATCCGGCTTGTTGCCGCAATTGGTGTCGAACACGTTACCCACGTCCCAGAACACGGACGTGCGCAGCGAGCGCTGGTCCTTGACGAACGGCAGCGGGAACAGCAACTCGACACCGCCTTGCACCAGCACGTTACCACCAAACGGCAACGGATCCTGGTCCGGGTCGGCGATGGTACCTGGCTTGCCGCCCGCGGCCTCACCAATACTTGGCGTACTGCGTGGGCCCAGGCTGCTGTCCTTGAAGCCGCGAACGGAGTTGAAGCCACCCGCGAAGTAGTTCTCGTAGAACGGCAGGCCAGAGGTGCTGCCGTAACCGTCACCATAGCCCAGTTCAGTGTGCAGGCGGAGGGTGTAGTCGTTGGTAACTGGCATGAACAGCTGGCCGCGGTAGTCGAGCTTGAAGAACGACAGGTCGCTACCCGGAATGGTGGATTCCAGGGTCAGGCTTTGCGAGTGACCACGGGTAGCCAGCACACCTTTGTTCAGGGTCGATTCGGACCAGCCGATCGAGGCCTTGAAGTTCAGGAAGTTATCGCCTTCCTGGTCGAGGAAGTCGAAGATCTCGTCGACGGTGTACTTGCCGGTCTTGATCTTGTCCTGCTGCACGCTCAGGCCATAGGTCAGGCGCGACGTTTCGCTGATCGGGTAGCCAAGGCTCACGCCGGCACCGAAGCTGTCCACCGCATAGCTGGCCACGTCGACGTCAAGGTCGTCGTAGTCGGTGCTACGGTAGAACGCGTTGTAGCCCAGGCTGACGCCATCGGCAGTGAAGTAGGGGTCCACGAAGCCGAAGTTGTAGCGGGTCTGGTATTCCGAACGGGTCAGGCCGACGGACACCTTGTTACCGGTACCGAGGAAGTTGCTCTGGCTGATCGAACCACCCAGGATCAGGCCCGCGCTCTGGGCGAAGCCGACGCTGGCGGTGATCGAACCGGATGCCTGCTCTTCAACGCTGTAGTTGACGTCGACCTGGTCGTCGGTGCCTGGCACCGCTGGGGTCTCGACGTTCACTTCCTTGAAGAAGCCCAGGCGCTCCAGACGGGTCTTGGACTGGTCGATCAGGTAGGTCGACGCCCAGCCGCCTTCCATCTGGCGCATTTCGCG
>NZ_JBIVXJ010000033.1:0-72309 GCF_044769185.1 Pseudomonas sp. NPDC090592 | reverse complement strand
CCTGAATCTGTTCAATGAAGTGACCGCATTCATCTGGCAGGAAGGCGACATGCTCGACCACGGCGAGTACGACACCTGGCTGAAGCTGTGGACCGCGAAAGGGACCTACATCATCCCGATCAACCCGAAGGAAACCGACTTCGAGAACACCCTCAACTACGCCTACGACGACCACCACATGCGCGGCCTGCGCGTGCAGCGGCTGATCGGTGGCGAGTCGATTTCCACCAGCCCGCAGCCACGCACCGTGCGCACCATTTCGCGCATCCGCGTGCTCGGTGACGACGGCGTCAATGTCACCGTGCGCGCCGCGCAGAACATCCGCGAGTTCCGCAAGGAAAGCCTCAAGCATTACAGCGCCGACCTGACCTACACCCTGGTGCGCGCCGAAGGCGGCTTCAGGATCCACCGCAAGGTGATCAGCCTGATCAACAGCGACGATACCCTCGCCGGTATCGGTTACATCCTCTGAAGGAGATGGTCATGAACCAAGTCGCATTGGTAACAGGCGCCGGGCAGGGCCTAGGCCAGCGTTTCTGCGCTCAGCTACTGGCCGCAGGCTTCGACGTGGTGGTCTCCGACCGCGACCTGGCGCTGGCCGCAAGCGCCGCCCGGGAGCTGCAGGGGCTTGGCGGCCGCACGCTGGCGGTAAAGCTGGACGTGGGTTCGAAAACCGATTTCGAGCAGGCGTTGGTACAGGTGCTTGAGCATTTCGGTGCCCTGCACGTGGTTGTCAACAACGCGGCGGTGACCAAAACCACGCCACTGATGCAGATCACGCCGGAGGAGTTCGACGCGGTGGTTGGTCTGAACCTGCGCAGCGTGTTTCTGGGCTGCCAGGTGCTTGGCGCACACATGGCCCAGGCCGGCTACGGGCGGATCATCAACATGGCTTCGCTGGCGGGGCAGAACGGTGGTACCGCCACCGGCGCTCATTACGCCGCAAGCAAGGGCGCGATCGTCACCCTGACCAAGATCTTCGCCAAAGAGTTTGCAAGCCGAGGTGTCACTGTCAATGCCATTGCGCCAGGGCCGATCGATTCGCCCGCGGTGCGGGCGGCGGTCCCGGCTGAGCGCATGGAGGGGCTGCTGGCCAATATCCCGGTACAGCGGCTGGGCGACGCCGATTTCCTCGGCCAACTGATCGTGCAACTGGCGCGGCCTGAAGCCTACTTCACCACCGGGGCGACCTGGGACGTGAACGGCGGGCTGTTCATGCGTTGATTTTTCCGGGGGCGCCTGGTCGCCCTCGCTGTACTACGGGACACCGCCATGAATGAAGAACTGTTGAATGTAGTCGTGCGCAAGCGCGAAATCCAAGGGGCCGATGTCGTCGTCCTGGATCTGGGGCGTGCCGACGGCGCGGCGCTGCCGGCCTTCGAGGCGGGCGCGCATGTGGATATCCATGTCGCCCCCGATCTGGTGCGCCAGTACTCGCTGTGCAGCGATCCGTCCGATCCTTCGGTGTATCGCCTGGGTGTGCTCAAAGACCCGGCCTCGCGCGGTGGCTCGATAGGCGTGCATGAGGTCATGCTGGAAGGGCGCGAATTGCAGATCAGCACTCCGCGCAACCTGTTCCCGCTGGCCGCTGACGCCAAGCGTACGATTTTGTTGGGTGGTGGTATCGGCATCACGCCGATGATCGCCATGGCGTTTTCCCTGCATCAGCAGGGCGCCGATTTCGAGTTGCATTACTGTGGCCGTTCGCGCACCCACAGTGCCTTCCTCGATGAGCTGGCCAGTGCCCCCTTCAGCGCACGGGTGGTCACCCACTTCGACGATGAAGATCCGGCTCAGCGCCTTGATCTGGCTGCGGTACTGGGCAGCGGTAGCGCCGGGACTCACATGTATACCTGTGGGCCAGCAGGCTTCATGGATTGGGTCATTGGCGGTGCGCGCCAACAAGGTTATGCCGAAGACCATATCCACAAGGAATATTTCCAGGTGGAGGTGGACGCCAGTGGTGGCGGGTTCGAGGTGGTCGCTGCACGTAGTAACAAGACGGTTCAGGTTGCCGAAGGGCAGACCATTCTCGATGCCCTGGCCAAAGTCGGGATCAAGATCGAGATTTCCTGCGAGCAGGGCGTTTGCGGCACCTGCATGTGCGAAGTGCTCGAGGGTGAGCCCGATCACCGTGATGTGTACCTGACAGACGAAGAAAAGGCCGCCAACGACCAGATTCTGGTGTGTTGCTCGCGCGCCAGGTCCAACAAGCTCGTGCTGGATATTTGAGGAGAACGACCATGGTAGACGTAACCCAATTTCGCAATGCAATGGCGATGCTCGGTGGCGCCGTGTCGGTCATCACCACCGATGGTCCTGCCGGGCGTTTCGGATTCACCGCTTCTGCGGTGTGCAGTGTCACCGATTCGCCACCCACCTTGCTGGTATGCATGAACCGATCCTCGTTCTCCAACGAACAGTTCAAAGCCAACAAGGCGTTGTGCGTGAACGTTCTGGCCGGCACCCACCAGGAACTGTCGGGTGCGTTCGCCAACCGTAACCTGAACATGGACGAACGCTTCGCCACCACGCACTGGACCGTGCTCGAGAGCGGGGCGCCGGTGATGCAGGAGGCCCTGGTCAATTTCGATTGCCGTATCGCGCAGGTTCATGAAGTGGGTTCACACAGTATTTTCTACTGCGAGATCCAGGACATTCGCCATGGCTGCGCCGACGACGGGCTGGTCTATTTCAACCGTGCCTATCATCGACTCGGAGATGCTTCCAAGGCGTGCTGATACCGTAAACACTTACCTCTTCGCCCAGTTGCTCGCTGGGCATTTTTTCCGCGAGAGGGTCGGAGCCACTAGAACGTTTCGAGATTGTGGAATACCACTTCGAGCATCTGGTTCAAGCGCTGGACCTGAGCTTGCGTGAGGCCTTTGAAGCTGCGCTGGAACAGCTCTCGAGTCACGTCCTGCATACGCTCGATCATATGCAGCCCCTGCTCGGTGATCTGCACCTGAGTGACGCGACCGTCCTCTGGGCTAGGGGCAGTCTCGACCAGACCGTCGTCTTTCATGCGGTAGACGATCTTGGTCGTGGTCGAAAGCTTGGCAATAGCGTGAGTGGAAATTTCCGAAATGCTTGACTGACCATTCTCATTGAGGATCCAGAGCACGCGCCACCGGGGTACGTCCAGATCGACCTTCTTGAGCAGTCGTTCCATGTTCTGCGTGTAGCGCCCGTGAACACGGGCGAGCCAGTAAAACGGGAAATCTTCCTTGCGAAATTCATCGCTGGCGGGATCGTGGTGAGCGTGGCCTTTTAGTTTCGAGTTACTCATGGGTTCACTACTTGTGCGGAAATAGTCGCGCCATCATAGCCGGTTCAGTGAATTTGGCTATCTTCCGGCGCCTTGTGCAGCGGGTTCAGGCAAGTGGAGAGAATAGCAATTTAGTGGAATGTTCAGTTGACATTTCATGTGAACAATAATTATGTCATCCGTTGGATTTATCCGACACTCATTCATGAACAGGGCGGCTAAGCATGACAATTATCGTGGAAACCCTTGATCTTGGTGGCAGTGGCCCGAGGGTCGCAGTCAAGGACACTATCGACGTCGCCGGGACCGCAACCCGCGCCTCGAGCAAATCACTTGAACAGGCTCCCCTGGCCTCGCAGCATGCCGATGTTGTCGCCAACCTGCTTGCAGCAGGTGCCCGCTTGACGGCCAAGGTGAGCCTTCATGAGTTGGCATTCGGGACCACGGGCATCAACCACTACACCGGCACCGCCATGAACCCCAATTACCCAGGGCGGATTCCTGGCGGATCTTCCAGCGGGTCGGCTGCAGCGGTTGCCGCGGGCCTGGCTGATTTCAGCCTCGGCACCGACACCGGAGGCTCGGTGCGTATTCCGGCCTGTTGCTGCGGGGTGTTTGGTTTCAAGCCAACCTTCGGCCGGGTCAGTCGTAAAGGCGTGATGCCCAGCCGTACCAGCCTCGACTGCGTAGGGCCCTTCGCCGCAAGTTTGCCGATGCTCGTACGCGCCATGTCCATGATCGACCCCTCGTTCGTCGCAGCTCAAGTTCCACGTGAAGCCAAGGTGGGTGTGCTTCGGGTAACGGCTGAAGCGGCTATCCAGAAGGTCGTTCATGGCGCACTCACTGCCAGTGGCTTGAGCCTGGGCAACGTCGAATTCAAGCACTTCGGTGCCGCCTACGATGCTGGCATGGTGGTCATTAATCGTGAAACCTTCGATGCCTGTGGCCATCTTCTGGCAACCGGCAATGTCGGCGCAGACATCGCCGGGCGGCTGGCTGCCGCGGGGCAAACGACCGACACGGCGCTGGCCGAGGCAGAGGAGGTGCGTCAGCGCTTCACTGAAGAAGTGGATCTGGCGCTGACCAGATTCGATGTCCTGGCGCTGCCGACCATGCCGGATTTCCCACTGCGTATCGAGGACGCAAGCGACACACG
Organism: Pseudomonas sp. NPDC090592; assembly: GCF_044769185.1. Lineage (NCBI taxonomy): Bacteria > Pseudomonadati > Pseudomonadota > Gammaproteobacteria > Pseudomonadales > Pseudomonadaceae > Pseudomonas > Pseudomonas sp. NPDC090592. The sequence goes on along the minus strand of NZ_JBIVXJ010000033.1, from coordinate 67,885 downwards.
TGCTGTGCTCGGCATGACATCGCTGGTGAGGCCTTTCAACCTGTCTGGCCACCCGGCATTGTCCATTCCACTGGGCAGTGAGTCGGGGCTGCCGGTCGGGCTGCAGCTTGTTGGTGCCAAAGGTGCCGATGAGAAACTGCTTGCTGTTGCCGAGCGCTTGCTGCAGAACATCCACGGCGCCAAGCCCAATTGATCCAAACCTGGGGCTGGTAGTAGCCAGCCCCACACGCAATAGCTGAACTGACTGCGGGAGCTTGTCCATGACCGAGATTGCCGAACTGCGCGAGCGCTTGCGCAGCTTTGAAAGCCAGCAAGCCATCCGGGTTTGCATCAACCGCTACATGACCTTGTGCGATGCGCTGGATGCCACTACGCCGCTGGATGAGTTGGCACTTCTGTTCACCCGTAACGCCGTGTGGGAAGGGAAGGGTGCCAAGTATGCGTCGAGCTTCGGCGGCTACCGGGGGCGGGAGGCGATCAGGTCGATGTTCGCCACCTACATGAAGACACCAGCGCACTTCGCCCTGAACGTGCACTTCCTGACCAGCGAGGTCATCGAGGTGGATGGCGAACACGGGCAGGCAACCTGGGTGATGCTCCAGACCAGCACGTTCAGTGACGGTGCCTCCCATCTCAATGCCGCACGCCTGAATGTGCGCTTCGAGCTGGAGGACCAGCAGTGGCGCATTGCGCACTTTGAGACCGAGAACCTGTTCAGCCGCCCGGTCACGGCCTGGAACAGCGATGCGGCGCTGCCTGTGCCCGACAATGGCTAGGCAGTGCTGAAGGCTGGTTGGCACAACGGTACAAACCGTTGACAGAGATGAACAAGTGCCGCAGCGAATGGCCGGGTAACCTCGGCTGATCCTTTGCGTGACGTGATTCATTTCTTGCCTACAGGTGGTTCCATGAGCGATATCCAGCTTCTCCCCAGCGTCCAGCGCTTTCTCGACAACACGCCCGGCAGCTTCGTTGACGGGCGCTATGTCAGCGAGTCGAACGCAGAGCAGATCGACGTGGTCGATCCCTCCACTGCATCTGTGCTGACGCGCGTTGCGCAAGCGAGCGAAGCGCTGGTCGATGAGGCCGTGGCGGCGGCGAAAAAAGCATTTCATGGCACTTGGGCAAACACCTCGCCCTACCTGCGCGGTGTAGCCCTGAATCGTCTGGCCGATCTGATAGAGGCCAATGCCGAGGAGCTGGCCCAGCTCGAATCGCTCAGCTCCGGCAAGTCGATCCACCTCACTCGTCAGCTCGAAGTGCCGCAAAGCGTGGTGTTTCTGCGCTATTTCGCTGGTTGGGCCACCAAGATCCATGGACAGACCATGACTCCGTCGCTGCCGTCGTTCCAGGGCGAGCAGTACGCTGCGTTCACCCGTCGCGAAGCGGTAGGCGTGGTTGCCGGCATCACGCCGTGGAACTTCTCGTTGATGATCGGGATCTGGAAGATCGCCTCGGCGCTGACCTGTGGCTGCACCATCGTGGTCAAGCCCAGCGAGTTCACGCCACTGTCGCTGCTGCGCATCGCAGAACTGGCCGTCGAGGCCGGGGTTCCGACGGGCGCGCTGAACATCGTCAACGGGCGCGGTGACATCGGCCAGCAACTGATCAACCACAAGGATGTGGGCAAGGTGTCGTTCACCGGCTCCGTGCCGACCGGTATCGCAGTGGGCAAGGCGGCGCTCAACGCCAACCTGACCCGTGTCACCCTGGAGCTGGGCGGCAAGAACCCGGCGGCGTTCCTTGCCGATATCGATGTCGATGCAGCGGTCGAGGGTATCCTGCAGACCGCGTATGTTCACCAGGGCCAGGTCTGCGCTGCGCCAGAACGTCTCTATATCCATCGCAGCAAGGTAGACGCGATCTGCGCCAAGCTGGCAGAGCGTCTCGGCACCTTGAAAGTAGGCGGGGCCATGGACGAGTCGGCGCAGTTCGGCCCGCTTGCCAACAAGGCGCACTACGACAAGATTCTCGCGTTCCTTGCTCGCGCCAATGAACGCCAGCAAGTGATCTGCGGCGGCCAGCCGGTTTCACGAGCTGGCTACTTCGTTCAACCCACGTTGATCAAGGCCGAAGGTGAACACGACCCGTTCCTTCAGGAAGAAACGTTCGGCCCGATCGTGACCGTGCTGCCCTTCGATGATGAGGACGAACTGGTGCGCATGATGAACGATTCGCCCTTTGGCCTGGGTGCGAGCGTCTGGACCAACGACCTGTCCAAAGCGATGCGCCTGGTGCCGCGTATCGAGGCCGGAACCGTGTGGATCAACATGCATACCTTCCTGGACCCGGCTGTACCGTTCGGCGGTGTGAAGAGCTCAGGTGTGGGGCGCGAGTTTGGCAGTGCATTCATTGACGATTACACCGAGCTTAAATCAGTGATGATGCGTTTCTGATGGTGCATATCGGCAGGCAATGCTTTGCACTGGATAAACGCTGCGGGTGAGTGTCGAGGCGCTCGTCAGTTCCGAGCGCACTCCAGTACCACTTCCAGCGGATGCCGCAGCTTCTTGTCCGTCATCCGCTTCACCTGGCTGCGGCAGGAATAACCGGTTGCCAGTGCTTCGCCTTCCTTGTCCAGCTTGGTCGCCCAGGACTGATCAAAGATGATTTTTGAGGTTTCCTGATTGCGTGCTTCGTGCCCATAGGTACCCGACATCCCGCAGCAACCGGTTGCCTCAGTCACCAGCTTGAGCCCCAGCCGGGCGAAAACCTGCTCCCACTGCCTGGTGCTGGCGGGTACGTTGGTCTTCTCGGTGCAGTGCGCCATCAGGCGGAATGCCCCCTTGCCCGTGCTCTCCTGTTCCGGCAGTGCGTCCATCAACCATTCCTGGGGCAGCAGTACCTTCGGGCAGTCCTCAAGGCCTGGTACCTTCTGGTACTCCTGGCGGTACACCAGAGTCATGGCCGGGTCCACGCCCACCAGTGGTGCTCCGCAGTCGGCCAATGCCTTGAGCTGGGTGGCGTTGCGGATTGCCGCCTTGGCGAACGCGCCGAGGAAGCCTTGGACATGCAGCGGCTTGCCATTGGCACTGTAAGGGGCCAGGAAAACCCGATGGCCGAGGCGATGGGCCAGTTCGATGAAGGCGGCCAGCAGGGGTGTTTCGAAGTAGCGGGTAAATGCGTCCTGCACCAACACGATGCTGCGCTCGCGCTGTGCCGGGGTCAGCTCGCGCAGGGCCTTTACACTGGCGGCACGGACCCCGCAACGGCTGAGGGTAGCCTGGAAGTTGAAGCGGCTGATCAGCGGGCTGTCCACCATACCCACTTGCTTTTCCAACAACCTGCTGACAATGCGCGAACCCATCACCGTATTGTAAAGCCCTGGCATGTAGGCCATGTAGGGAATGGTGAATTCCAGCGAACCGATCAGATAGTCCCGCAGCGGGCGCTGATAGCGGCCGTGGTACAGCTGCAGGAAGCGCGAGCGGAAGTCCGGTACGTTGACCTTGATCGGGCACTGTCCGGCGCACGACTTGCACGCCAGGCAACCGGCCATGGCGTCGTATACCTCGTGGGAGAAGTCCTCTTGGCCCTGGTTTCTCGCACGGTTGTTGCGCAACCGCGTCGGCAGCCCCTTGAGCCACGATACCTTCTTGCGAGCAGACTCCAGTACATCGATGTTGGCCTCACCCTGCAGGCGCAGCCACTCGCGCATCAACGAGGCGCGGCCCTTGGGCGAATGCTGGCGCTCGCGGGTAGCTTTCCACGACGGGCACATGGCGTCGTTGGGGTCGTAGTTGTAGCAGGCACCGTTACCGTTGCAGTGCACGGCGCTCGGGAAGTCCTGCCACACGCGCTCGTCGATGGTGCGATCCAAATCGCCGCGCAGGGTCACACCGTCAACCTTGATAAGGTCTTCGACGCTGTCTGGCGGGGTGCAGATCTTGCCGGGGTTGAGCTGGTTGTGTGGGTCGAAAGCACCTTTGAGCGCCTGTAGCGACGGGTACAGCTCACCAAAGAAGTCGGGCACGTATTCCGAGCGCAAGCCTTTGCCATGCTCGCCCCAGAGCAGTCCACCATATTTGTGGGTCAGCGCCGCCACGGCGTCGGAAATCGGTTTCACCAGGGCCGCCTGGGCCGGGTCCTTCATGTCCAGCGCGGGGCGCACGTGCAGCACGCCGGCGTCGACGTGACCGAACATGCCGTAGGTCAGCCCGTAGCTGTCCAGCAGCGCGCGGAACTCGGCGATGTAGTCGGCCAGTTGCTCTGGCGGCACTGCGGTGTCCTCAACGAAGGGCTGCGGGCGTACTTCGCCTTCGACGTTGCCGAGCAGGCCCACCGAGCGCTTGCGCATCACGTAGACGCGGGTTACCGCCTCAGCACCTTCGGCCAGGGTGTGCCCCAGGCGCTCGACGCTGGTGTCAGCCTGTAAATGCTCGACGAAAGCCTGTACCCGGGCATTGACCTCTGCCGGCTCGTCACCACAAAACTCCACCAGGTTGATGCCCAAGGTCGGACGGTCGGCGTCGGCTGGGAAGTATTCGGCAACGCTGTGCCAGACGATGTCCTTCATCGCCAGCAGCAATACACGCGAGTCTACGGTCTCGATTGACAGCGGCTTCTTCGCCATCAGCGCATTGGCGTCGCGTAGCGCATCCATGAAGCTTGCGTAGCGCACGTTCACCAGCACGGCGTACTTGGGGATAGGCAGTACGTTGAGCTTGGCCTCGACCACATAGCCCAGCGACCCCTCGGCGCCGCACAGCACGCTGTTGAGGTTGAAACGGCCGTGCTCGTCGCGCAGGTGCGCCAGGTCATAGCCGGTGAGGCAACGGTTGAGTTTAGGGAAGATCGACTCGATGAGCTCAGCCTTGGTTTCCTGGATCTCCCGGGCCATGCGGTAGATCGCGCCGACGCGATCGGAACGGGCACAGGCATGGTCCAGCGCGTTGTCGTCGATCGGTTGGCTGTGCAGGCGTTCGCCACCGAGCAGCACGGTGTCCAGTTCCAATACATGGTCACGGGTCTTGCCGTAGGTGCAACTGCCTTGGCCGCTGGCGTCGGTATTGATCATGCCGCCGACGGTAGCTCGGTTGGAAGTCGAGAGTTCGGGGGCGAAGAACAGACCATGGGGTTTAAGCGCTGCGTTCAGCTGATCCTTGACCACGCCGGCCTGAACACGCACCCAACGCTCCTCGACGTTGATTTCAAGGATGGTGTTCATGTGCCGTGACAAGTCGACGACGATACCGTCGGTCAGCGACTGGCCGTTGGTCCCGGTGCCACCGCCGCGCGGGGTCAGCTTGATCTGGCGAAACCGCGGTTCGGCCATCAGCGTCGCCACGCGCGCGACGTCGTCTGCGTCTAGCGGGAACACGGCCGCCTGGGGCAGGCGCTGGTAGATCGAGTTGTCGGTCGCGAGCACCGTGCGGGTGGCGTAATCGGCGCTGAACTGTCCACGAAAGCCTGAGGCACGCAGGGCGTCGAGGAACGCGGAATAATCGGCTGACGGTGCGCGGGTCGGAAGCTGGGCGATCATCGGGGGATGGCCTCTTGTAGGAAACTGATCACGGAAATGTTGAAACGTGCTGTCTCGGCATGAGTACGAGAGGAGGCAGGCAGCGAGCACATCAATAATCAGTGAGCTTAGGCCGCACTACAAACGGATATTTCGCCCTCTATCAATGAGTTTTATGAATGTGTCGATATCACTGTGATATCCGATGGGCGTGAACGAGCGGGTCGCTGACGATGGCTTTTCGAACCCATCCGAAGGCAGCCGATAACATGCGCTCGTAGCTTCGGTGATTGGGTCCATGAAAAAGTGTGCCGGCTTCCAGCAGGAAAGTGACGCTAAATGAAGATATCTTCACTTATATTGCATCGTTCAATCCGGCCCCCTAGCATTTTGTGAAAATCCAAATCATTAGCATTTTGGGGCGAAATGTATCTATCCGATCTTAAGCGTCATCAATCGGCAGTAGTCTGCCAAATCATGCAATCCGATGACACGACAAGGCTTGCGCAGAGGCTTCAGGACATCGGCCTGGTCCCTGGTGAACCTGTGTCGGTGGTAGCGCATGCGCCATGGGGCGGGGATCCCATTCTGGTTCAGGTTGGTGCTACCCGTTTCGCCTTGCGCAAAAGTGAAGCGATGATGGTCTTGGTTGAGGTGGCTGGGTGATGGCGGGCAATCGTATAGCACTGGTCGGTACGCCCAACTGCGGAAAGACAGCGTTGTTCAATTTGTTGACCGGGGCGAAGCAAAGAGTTGCGAATTTCGCAGGTGCTACGGTTGAGCGCAAAGAGGGCACCCTGCGAATGCCTTCGGGAGGTACCTGCCAGGTTATCGATTTGCCAGGCACTTATGGGTTATCGAGCGTGAGCGAGGATGAGCGCGTGACCCTTCGCGTTCTCCAGGGTGCCTATTCAGGTGAACGCTCGCCTGACCTTTTACTGTGCGTCGTAGATGCCACCAATCTTCGACTCCAGTTGCGCTTGGCATTGGAAGTCAGGCGTTTTGGCATTCCGATTATTCTCGTCCTGAACATGGCGGATGCTGCGCGCAAACGTGGAATCATTATCGACAAGTGCAAACTTTCGCGGCTGCTGGGCATGCCGGTAGTCGAGACTGTCGCTGTTCGTCGCGATGGCGCTGGGGCGTTGCTCAAGATGCTCGATGATGCACCCACCGCGTCCTCTGCCTTTGCGCCCGGTTTTACCGATGACGCTGATCTGCATGGTCATGTTCGTCAGACACTTGAAGCATGCGTACAAAACCTGCAACTTTCAGATGCGGGCGTTGATGCGGTTGACCGTTGGCTGCTTCATCCCATCGTGGGGCCGGTCGCGTTGATCGCCATCATGTTCATGGTATTCCAGGGTGTCTACCTGATAGGCAAACCCATCACGGACGCAATCGCAGATGGCGCTGATGGTTTGGCCAGCATCGTGGCCGGACTGCTCCCGGCAGGTCCGCTACAGGGCCTGCTCTGCGACGGTTTGATAGGCGGATTGGGGACAGTGCTTGGCTTCATGCCTCAAATCCTCGTCCTGTTCTTCTTCATATTCGTACTGGAGGAATCGGGGTATCTGCCGCGGGCTGCGTTCATTCTTGACCGGTTGATGCGTGGGGTAGGGCTGACCGGACGTTCTTTCATTCCGCTGTTGTCGAGTTTCGCCTGCGCCATTCCGGGTATTATCGGCGCTCGCAGCATCGGCGATCGCTATGATCGCCTGACGACCATCATGGTCGCCCCGTTGATGACCTGTTCGGCGCGTCTGCCGGTCTACGCGTTACTCATCAGTGCAGTCATTCCGGACACCACCGTCGCTGGCGTATTTACCCTGCAGGGGCTCGTGCTGCTTGGCCTGTACTTATTGGGTATCTGCGGTGCCATGACGGTAGGTTGGGTATGCAAACGTCTACGTCCGGCTGCCATCGAACAGCCGCTGTTGCTGATGGAGTTGCCAGCTTATCGCTTGCCACGTCTTCGTGACCTGGCGCTGCGATTGTGCGAGCGCGGCCATTTGTTCCTGAGGAAGCTGACCGGGGTCATTCTCGCGCTCACGATCATCATGTGGTTCATTTCTATCTTTCCTGGCCCACCAGCGGGCGCTTCAGGTGCTTCGATCGATTACAGCATTGCCGGGTACCTTGGCCAGGCGTTGGAGCCCGTCTTTTCGCCACTTGGCTTCAACTGGCAGATTACATTGGCTTTGATTCCGGCGTTCGCCGCACGCGAAACAGCAGTGGCAACGTTGGCAACTGTCTACGCTGTGGCAAATCCTGACGATGTGTCATCGCTGAGCCAAGTGCTTTCCTCACACATATCGTTGGCAAGTGCGCTTTCACTGATGGTGTGGTTCGCTTTTGCTCCGCAGTGCATGTCGACATTGGCGGTGATCCGCAAGGAAACGGCCAGTTGGCGGCAGGTTGGCCTGGCCTTCGGGTACATGTTTGTGGTGGCTTACGTGATGGCCTGGGTTACCTACCATGTCATGCGAGCAGCTTCATGAGCTTGATAGTGCAATACCTCATCGTTGCACTGATTGTCGCTTTCGCAGTGCGCAGGCTTTGGCAGCGCCTGAGGCCCGCGCGCGCAGGAGCCTGTGGTGACGGATGTGGCTCCTGTTCATCTGGATGCTCGACAGCCTCCGTGAATCCTGCGCATGAACAAACACCGCCTTGCGCGCGGATTCCTGTATTTGTCGTGCAAGAGCAGGGGGAGGACATCAAGGCCCTCGATGAGGGACCGGTTACTAACGGCAGGGCCAGTGCGAAGTCAGCCATGGTAGCCAACAGGTCGCGGTGGCGACGGGCGGACTAAGCGTCAGCTCGCCGTTCCCCAGGCGCGGTATCCTCTCTGGCGTTGAAAGCTGCGCAATCGGTCGCCTGCCTGCGCGATCTGGAGTGTTGGCAAAGAGCGTGCTGGTTAGCATCGGCCCATCATCCACACGCGGAGCCACACCCATGCAAATCACTGTTCTTGGAGGCGGTCACGGCTGCTACGCAGCAGCCGTCGAAATGGCAGAGCGCGGTCATGCCACACGGTTGTGGCGCCGTGACGGGGCGGCCCTGCAAGCGCTGCAGGCGATCGGCAGCCTCACCGTGCGCGATTATCGCGGTACTCGGCAAGTCGGCCTTGGCGATAACCTGCAACTGGTCACCGATCTGCGTGAGGCGCTCCAGGGCGCCGACCTGGTGATCATCCCCTTGCCAGCAATCAGCCATTTATCACTGGCGACCGAAGTTGCACCGTTGCTCAGCGCCGGTCAGGTCGTATTCCTGCCACCGGGCACCTTTGGCAGCTACGTTTTTGCCAAGGCAATGCGCGAGTGCGGCAATCATGCCGACGTGGCCTTCGCCGAGACCGGCACCTTGCCGTACCTGGTGCGCAAACATGGGATCGATCAGTTGGTGATCAGTGCATATGCCACGCGCCTTCCCACCGGCGTGCTGCCTGCCCGGCTGTCTGCGCATGCCTTCAGCGTGCTGCGCGAGGCCTACCCGAGCGTGGAACCGATCGAAGATGCCCTGAGTGGCGCCCTGATGAATGCCGGGCCTGTCATCCACCCACCGCTGATCCTGATGAATGCCGGGCCACTGGAGCACTTCGAGTCGTGGGACATCCACAACGAAGGTACCCAGCCGTCGATCCGCCGGGTTACCAACCAACTCGATGCCGAACGTATGCGGGTGCGTGAGGCAATGGGGTACCCGGCGCCGCACTTCCCACTGGCCGACCACTACAACACCAACCAGGGCGATGAGTGGATGTATGGCCGTGGCGCTCACGGCAAACTCACCGACAGCGGCGACTGGCGCGAGAAGATCGACCTGCAGCAGCACCGCTATATGCTCGAAGATACCCGCCTGGGTCTGTCGCTGCTGGTGTCCGTCGGGCGTTGGGCCGGTGTGCCGACGCCTGTGGCTGAAGGTTTGCTGGCTCTTGCCTCTGCGGTGACCGGACGAGACCTGTTCAGCGAAGGCCGCACCCTGGAAAACCTTGGCCTGGCCGGGCTCGATCGCGGGCAGATGGCAGCCTTGCTACGCGACGGTGTTGCGTCATGAGCACACCGTCGCGGCACATCGCAGTGGTCGGTGCCGGGCGGATGGGCGAAGGCATAGCCTTGGCCTTCGCCCAGGCCGGGGTCAATGTCAGCCTCATCGATCTCAAGGCGCGCCAGCCTCAAGCCCAGGCCGATTACTTTGAAGCGCTCAGGCGCAATCTGGCGCTCGAGGTGGAGAACCTTGCCGTTCTTGAACTGATCGATTCACGGCAGGCCAGGCAGCTTCTGTCACGCGTTCAACTGCTGCCCTTTGAGCAAGGCGGCCAGGCGCTGGAAGGCTGCCGCCTGGTCTTCGAGGCCGTGCCTGAGGTTATCTGCGCCAAGCGCGAGGCGTTGGCGTGGATTGACCGGCACCTGGCGGCGGACGCGATCATCGCTTCGACCACCTCGACCTTCCTGGTAACCGAACTGGCGGCCATGGTCAGTGCCCCCCAGCGCATGGTCAACGCGCACTGGCTCAACCCTGCGCAACTGATGCCACTGGTGGAAGTGTCGCGCAGCACGCAGACCAGCGACGCCGTGGTGGTCGAGCTGCTGGAAACGCTGCAGGCCATCGGCAAAGTGCCTGTGGTGTGCAACGCCACGCCGGGCTTCATCGTGCCACGCCTGCAGGCGCTGGTGATGAATGAAGCGGCGCGGATGGTCGAGGAAGGTGTCGCCAGCGCCGAGCAGATCGACCTGGCGGTGCGCAGCGGCTTTGGCTTGCGCTTCTCGGTACTGGGGCTGCTGGAGTTCATCGACTGGGGGGGCGGGGACATCCTCCACCATGCTTCGGCGTACCTCGCCCGGCACCTCGGTGAGCGTTACCAGGCGCCGCAGTCGGTGCTCGACAATATGGCCACAGGGCGCAACGGCCTGCGTGATGGTGTCGGTTTCTATGACTACCGGAGCATGGATGTGCAGGCCTACCGCCAGACCCGCATGGCAACCTTGGTCCGGCGGTTGCGCGACACCGGGTTGGCGCCGCGTATTGAAGGCGACCTGAGCAAGCCCAGCGAGTTAACGCCCTCGTAGCTCCGCTAAGCGCGATCAGGCATGCATACCTTTGAGCAGCAGGTCGTATGCCTGGATTTCCAATCCTACATGGGCGATACGTCCCGATAGCGCCGAATCGGCCAACCCTGCCACAACGTAGCCGAACATGTCACACAGGCAGACGGCAGACGGCCCGACCCTGAACAAACCTTCACGTTGTGCACGCACGAAAAATGCTTCCATTGCCTGTTCGTAGGCGAGCCATTGCTCGTCGGTCTGTCGTGCTGTTTCCGTTAGCGGCGAGCGCCAATAGTTGAGCAGGAATGCGCAGGCTTCCTTCTCGGCCAAGTGATTGTCCACCAGGCTACGAAACGCTTGCTCGACCGGTGCCTGTTCCAGCATGGACCTTTCGCATGCCTGCAACAAGGCGGCCACGCAGCGGGCACGCAATTTGTCGATCAGTTCATCACGCGTCTTGGCGAAACGATATAACGTGGTCTTGCCAATTCTCACAGTATTGGACAGATCCTGAAGGGAAGCGCGTGGGTTACGTGCCAGTGCCATGATCAGGGCACTTATGATCTGTTCATCGATTACTGCTGTTCGCATCGATTTTTCGTTCCTTGGTAACGGCAGCATGACAGTCTAACCCGCTGGAGGGGTTGGAGCACAATCTGCCGTGCCGCGACGGATGCTATCCGTCGCGGCCCGTTGCTTTCAGTACCAGGCCCCCCCGAGAGAGCGATATAGCGCCACCAAGGCCAATTGCTGATCGTTGCGTACTTTGATCAGATTGGTCTGAGCGTCGAAGTTGCTGCGTTGTGCATCGAGATAGCGCAGGTGGGTATCAATACCCTGGCGATAGCGTGCCTGGGCGAGCAACAGTGCCTCGCCACTGGAATCTGCAAGCGTGCTGCGAGCGCGCACCTCACGGCGGAGCGTATCGACACTGTCCAGTGCATCGGCTACCTCGCGGAAAGCCGTCTGTACTGTCTGCTCGTAACTTGCAACTGCCACGTCCTTGCGAACCTCGGCAAGGTCCAGATTCGCCCGATTCCGCCCTCCGTCGAAAATGGGCAGACTCAATGTTGGCAAGAACGACCAGGAACGCGAACCGCCGTCGAACAGGTTGGACATCTGAGCGCTGGAGGTTCCGAACGAACCGGTCAACGTAATACGCGGAAAAAATGCTGCCCGCGCCGCACCTATATCAGCATGCCTGGCCTTGAGCTGATGTTCACTGGCCAGGATGTCTGGGCGCTGTAGCAGCAGCTGCGACGGTGTATCTGCTGCCAGCTCCTGGACAACCAGCTGCTGATCGCGAGGCTGTTCAGGGAGTAGAGACGCGGCGTCGGGTGTGCCAATAAGCAATACCAGCGCGTTTCGAGCCTGGCGTCGGCTACGTTCGCTGCTTTCCAGGTCGGCTCGAGCTTGCTCGACCAACCCGCGAGCTTCCTGGTAATCCAATGCCGTCGCGGTGCCATTGGCCAATTGTTGTCGGACCAGATCCACCGACTCCTCTCGGCTCCTGAGGGTCTGCCGTGTAACTATCAATTGGCGCTGGGCGCTTTCATGGTTCAGATAGCCCTGGATGATATCGGCGGTCAAGGCAATTTTAGCGCTTGCGGCTGTTTCCTCGGCCGCCATGAACTGTTCGAGTGCAGCATCGCTTAAGTTTCTGACCCGACCGAACAGATCAATTTCGTATTCAGGCAGGTTCAGGCTTGCCTGATACGTTGAGGAAGTGCCGCCTTGACCGTTACTCGATAAGTCCGCCGGCACATGAGCCCTGTTGCCCGACGTCCCGGCGCTGAGGCCGGGAAGACGGTCGCTACGTTGAACGCGGTACTGCGCTCTGGCGGCCTCGATGTCCAACAGGGTCTGGCGCAACGAACGGTTGTTGGATACTGCAGTGTCTAGCACTTCAAGCAATTGTGGGTCAGTGACGAAGGCTTGATAACCCGCATGACGGGTCTGTCCCGGCTCTTTCCCGGCATCCTGTTGCGGCCAGTGTTCAGCAACCGGAATGGCCGGTTTATGGTAGTCCGGTGCCAGCGAGCAGCCTGCCAAGGTAATGAACAGGCCCAGCATCGCAGGCCTGGCAATTTTTTTTCGATCCATCTCATTCACTCCTTGGATGCTGCGACGCCGGACGGATGGCTGTCTGCTTCACGCGGTGTCCTGCGCATACAACCCAGTACAGCGACGAAGAAAGTCGGGACCAGAACCACGCCCAGGAAGGTCGCCGAAAGCATGCCGCCAATCACCCCGGTGCCAATCGCTTTCTGGCTGGCTGCGCCAGCACCGGTAGCCAATGCCAAAGGCACCACGCCAAGAATGAACGCCATCGACGTCATGATGATCGGACGCAGGCGCAGGCGTGCGGCAGTGACTGCGGCGTCCCTGAGCGACAAGCCTTGCGCCAGCAGGTCTTTGGCAAATTCGACAATAAGGATGGCGTTCTTCGAGGCGAGGCCGATGATGGTTATCAGACCCACTTTGAAGTACACATCGTTCGGCATTCCAACCGCGGTCACCGCCAGCACTGCCCCCAAGGCGCCGACTGGCACGATGAGCATGACGCTCAGCGGGATGGCCCAGCTTTCGTACAGTGCCACCAACAACAGAAACACGACGACTACCGCCAAGAGCAGCAACTGAGTAGCTTGGCCACTGGCAACCTTTTCCTGGTACGACAAGCCTGTCCATTCGTACCCGATACCACTGGGGAGTTCTGCCACCAGCTTTTCCATCTCCGCCATGGCTTCGCCGGTACTGGTACCTGGCGCTGCGTCGCCGGAGATCTTCACGCTGGGATAGGCGTTGTAACGCACGATCTGCACCGGCCCTTCCTCCCATTTCAGGGATACGAAAGCGCTGAGCGGTACCAGCTTGCCTGCCTTGTTGCTCACGCGCAGATCAAGGACGGTTTCCGGTCGGACACGGTCATTGGCGCTGGCCTGTACGACCACGCGCTGCTGCCGGCCTGCATTGGAGTAATCGTTGATCGTGGCCGATCCGAACGCAGTCGAAAGCGCGTTGCTGATGCTGTCAAAGCCCACGCCCATGGCTTCGGCTTTCTCCCGGTCAATGGCTACTCGAAGTTGCGGTGCCTCGTTCAGGCCTTCCATCATCGCGTAGAGGATCTTGGGGTTGGCATTGGCGCGTTCGAGCAGTTGGTCACGTGCTTTCAACAGCTGTTCGCGGCCGACATTGCCGCGGTCCTGCAGGCGCAGCGAGAAGCCTCCGGAGTTGCCCAGCCCGTCGATAGGCGGAGGTGTTACAGCGAGTACAGTGCCGTCGGCCGCCTGGCCAAAGCGTTCGTTGACGCTGGCTGATTCCGCATCGGCTGACTGACTGGCGTCGCGTTGCGACCAATCTTTGAGTGAAGGGAACACCAGCGCTGCGTTCTCGCCCATGCCGGAAAAGCTGTACCCCATGATCAGGAACGAGGAGTCAGTAGCCGGTCGGCTGAGCAGGAACTGATCGAGCTCATCGCTGACGGCTGATGTCCGTTCGCGGGTAGCACCTGGTGGAAGCTGGATATCTACGATGGTGTAGCCCTGATCCTCGTTAGGCAGGAAGGATTCGGGCAGGCGTAGATACAAAAAGCCCAGCAGGCCGACAATGCCCAGGTACAGGAGCATATAGCGCCCGGTACGTTTGACCAAATGGTTGTTCAGCACGGTGTAGCGCTCGGTAACACGCTCGAACCATCGGTTGAATGCACCAAAGAAACCACTTTTATGACCATGTCCGTGTGGCACGGGCTTTAGAAGCGTGGCGCACAAAGCAGGTGTGAATGTCAGTGCGAGGAAGCCCGAGAACAGGATCGAAATGGCCAGGGAAATGGAAAACTGCTTGTAGATCACACCGACAGAGCCCCCCATGAATGCCAATGGCATGAACACTGCCGCCAGCACCAGGGTGATTCCGACGATAGCGCCCGACACCTGATTCATCGCCTTTACTGTTGCGCGAACCGGAGACAAACCTTCCTCGGCCATGATCCGTTCGACGTTCTCGACCACTACGATGGCATCGTCCACCAAAATGCCAATGGCAAGCACCATGCCGAACATGGTCATCATGTTGACTGAGAAACCCAGCATGTACATGACGCCGAGCGTACCCAGCAGGCATACCGGCACGACGATCGCCGGTATCAAGGTGTAGCGGACGTTCTGCAGGAACAGAAACATCACGATGAACACCAGTACCATCGCCTCGAGAAGCGTATGGATGACTTTTTCGATGGCGACGTCGACAAACCTCGAGGTGTCATACGGGATGGCAAACTCGACATCTTCAGGGAAGTACGTAGACAACTCAGCGAGGCGCGTTTTGACTGCCTCGGCAGTGGCCAGGGCGTTTGCGCCCGGCGCCAGCTGGACTGCGGCACCCACAGCCGGTTGCCGATTCATCCGGGTGGCGAAGCTGTAGTCCTGGCTGCCCACTTCAATCCGCGCTACGTCGCGCAGTTTCACATGAGAGCCATCACTATTGGCGCGCAGCAGTATTTGTCCAAACTCTTCTGGCGTGGTCAGCGTACCTTTGACGGTCAGGGTAGCCGTTACCTGCTGCTCGACAGGGCTTGGTGCTGCCCCGAAGCTACCGGCAGGTACTTCTACGTTCTGAGCCTTGATCGCATTGCTGACGTCGTCGATGGATAACCCGTAACCAATGAGCTTCTGAGTATCGACCCAGACGCGCATCGCAGCCTCGGATGCGAAAAACTGCAATTTGCCAACCCCGGCAATGCGCCTGATTTCGGGGTTGATGCTACGTGCCATGAAGTCTGCCAGCGCAGTTGTGTCGCCGTCGGCTCGTGGTGTTTTGTATTTCAGGGCATAAATCATCAAAAAACCTGCTGTGGTCTGTTCCACAGACAAGCCTTGCGTCAGTACGGCCTGGGGCAATCGTGCTTCGGCTTTTTTCAACCGGTTCTGTACGTCCACCTGAGCCAGTTCGGGATCAGTACCTGGTTGAAAGGTAACGTTGATCTCAGCGACCCCGTTTGAGTTGTTGGTGGATTCAAAGTAGAGCAAGCCCTTGGCGCCATTGAGTTCCTCTTCGATGACGCTAGTGACCGAGTTGGTCAAAGTCTGAGCGGATGCGCCAGGGTAGGTCGCATAGATGTTGATTTGTGGTGGCGCAACGTCAGGGTATTGCGCCACCGGCAGAAACGGGATGAGCAACAGGCCGAACATCGAGATGAACAGCGCGATGACCCAGGCGAAGTTGGGTCGATTAATGAAAAACGAAGGCATGATGCGCTCCTCTGATACGCGCGGGATCACTCGGAGGCGAGGTGCGCAGGACGGCTCTCGGGGGAGGTTGAAGTGGCTTTGTCGCCGACATTCAAGCCATCGAGGTTGCTTACAACCACTTTGTCACCGGCATTCAGCCCTTGGGTAACTTGCCAGCGGCCGCCTTGCATCGCCCCTGTCTGCACTGCACGCAGGGCAAGTGTGCCCTGGGCGTCGACGAGCCAGACATGGGCCTGCCCGTCACGATCGCGCTGGATCGAGCGTTGCGGTACTGAAACCGCTTTGGCGTCGATACCTTGTGGTGCCTCCACGCGTACATACATCCCCGGTAACAGCGTGCGATCGGCATTGTCGAAGCGCCCGCGCAATGTGACCTGCCCCGTACTTTCATCGACTGCCACGTCTGAAAACACCAACTGGCCATCACGTGTCAGGCCGGTGTCCTCGATGCTTACTCGTAGATGGTCATTGTCATCATTGATGAGCCTGCCATCCTTCAGCGATTCCCTAAGGTTGATGGCCGCAGAAGCAGTCTGGGTAAAGTCGACATAGATTGGATTCAGTTGCTGAATCTTGGCCATGAGTGTTGCTTCGCCTTGCCCCACCAGTGCGCCTTCTGTCACAACCGAACGGCCGATTTTCCCTGAAATGGGCGCGGTGACAGACGCGTAACCCAAGTTCAGACGAGCTGTGTCCACCTCGGCCTGCGCGCTCAGCCGGGCTGCTTGCGCACGTTGCAGGGTCGCGCTCGCAGTGTCGTAATCTTCCTGGCTAACGGCATTGATCTCGACCAGGGGGGCGTACCGCTTGAGCTTTGACTGCGCCTCGGTAACGTCCGCGGCGGCCTTGCTCAAATCACCCTGAGCCTTCGCCAGCGCAGCCCGCAACGGGGCGGGGTCGATTTCGAACAAAAGATCCCCTGCCTTGACCTCGGCACCTTCCTCAAAATGCCGTTTGATGACAATTCCCGCCACGCGAGCGCGTATTTCTGCTACGCGCACCGGTTCGACGCGGCCGGGCAAGGTCGACATCAACCTTAGCGGCGTCGGCGTTACGATTTCTACTTTCACAGCTTTAGCTTGCGGCTCTTGATGCGGCTCATCCTGTTGCTGGCACCCGACAAGGCCAGCCGCTGCCAGCGCTGCGACGAGGGTCGCAGCGAGGCAGCGATTTTTTTGATCCATTGCGTTCTCCACGGATGTGACAAAGCGAAAAATGAAATGATGTCATCGTGGTTCTTGTGGGTCAATGTTGATTCATTATGATTTTTGTTGTTTCATTTGATCCGTCGTCATGCCAAGCAAACATGCTGGGATCCACAATGATCAAAAATGCTCAAGACCTTCGATTGATGCGCGCCTTGGCCGAGGCGATAGGTTCGCATCCGCGCAGCACGCTCAAAGAACTGGCAAGACTTGCCGGCATCAGCAAGGCAACCCTGCATCGGTTTTGCCGGACCCGGGAGCACCTGGTCGAGGTGCTGATGAACCATGCCTCAGAGGAACTGGACGCGGTGATTGGCAGCGCCCAGATCGCAGCGTGTTCCGCCGACGAGAGCTTGCGTCGGTTGATTCGCGGGCATCTCGATCATCCTGAAATTCACTACTTTCTGATGAGTCAGATTCAGCCAGATACACTCGCGATGCCCGAAGGGCGCCGATGGAACAGTTATTTCAGCGAACTGGATCGCATGTTTCTGCGTGGGCAGCAGGAAGGGGTATTTCGTGTCGACATCTCGGCCGCAGCCATGACTGAGCTGTTCACATCGAGCATATGGGCGCTCATCGATGCTGAGCGGCGGGGCAGGGTTGCACGGAGCTCGAGTGCGATGGTCATCGAATCGTTTTTCCTGAACGGCGTAAGCGCTGTCTCCAGCGAAAATCGAGCCGAAGACGCTGTAATGACGCTCGAGCCGGGGCGAAGATGCGTGCGGGCATTGCTGGTCAGTGACGACGCAAGCTTCGCGGGTTGGTTCGTTGCCCGCATCGAAGCAGGCGGAGTGCATATGGAATGGGTGCGGGAGAAAGAAAACCTGGTAGGTCGCCTTGAGGTTTTCGAGCCCGACATGATTGTTCTGGACCGGCCGTCTGAGGGTGCGGGCGAACTTCCGATGCTCGCCAACTGCGATCGGTTTCCTACCTTGTTGTTGACCAATTCGAAGATTCACTGTGACGCCCATCATACTGATTTCATACCTCGGCGCAGTGACCCTGACTTGGTCATAGCGCGCATGCACGCGATGCTTCAAAGAACGTCTCATGGCTGCGCGCCTGTTCAGGAGCAGTTGATCATTGGTGACTTGGTTCTGGACCCACTGGAGCGCTTCGTGACCTGGCGGGGGGCGAATGTGGAGCTGCCTACTACCGAAATGCGAGTATTGGAGGTGCTGATGCGCTTTGCCGGTGAAACCCTCAGTCGGGAGGAGTTAAGCCAGCGTGTCAGGGGAAGAGCATTGAACCCAGACGATCGCTCGATAGATGTGGCTGTTTCAAAGCTGCGCGGCAAGTTTGACGATCCGGCCTACGGGTCGAGGAAAATCAAGACGATTTGGGGCAAAGGCTACGCCTTGAACCCCTCGGCTTGGCAACATTGAACGCGGCTGGGCTATCCACAATGGCTGGCTCATGCTCCTTGGGTTGTCGATACTGAGCCGATCACTCGCCCAATCGGCAGCCGAATCTCAAAAATCATTCCACCCCCGAGTCGACGGCGAGCACTTATGGCGCCTCCATGAGCGCTGCAGATCGCGTGAGCAATGGACAGTCCTAACCCGCAACCACCTGCTCGCCTGTTGCGGGATGTTTCCTGACGCCAGAAACGTTCGAAAACGCGTTGCGCTTCGTCCTCGCTAAGGCCCGGTCCGCGGTCACAAAATGCGAGTGAAAGGTGATCGTTGTGCGCTTGCCCTTGAATATCAAGCTTGCCCCCAGCAGCGGCGTAGCGCAGGTAGTTTTCCAGAAGGATGTTGAATACTTGTCCGATCCTGTTCCAGTCTGCATGGATCGACACTATCGGTAGCTTGCTGATGGCGACTTGAGTTCCGACAGCTGTCAGTTGCGGGCTGAACCATTTTAGCCGCTCGGAGAGAAGCGCCTGGAGGGTGAACGTTGTGCTGTTTAGCGGTAGTTGGCCGGCCTGTGCCAGGGATAGCAGAAGCAAGTCGTCGACCATCACGTTCAGGTTCTCAAGCTGGTGCAGGACCAGGCCGAGCTGATCTGTATTGGCTGGAAATACCTCGTCGAGCATGCCTTGCACGCGGCCCATTGCAGCGTTCAACGGGGTGCGCAACTCATGCGCCAGTACGGCGCTCGACTCTTGTACTTCTCGCTCATAGAGGCGTAGGCGTTGGGTCATGGTGTTGAAGTCGCTGGTCAGTTGCTGAACTTCCAGTGGCATGTGCTCGATAATCGGAAGCTGAATATTGAGGTCCCCTTGCGCGACCCTCCGAGCGGCTTGGGATATTTCCCTGAAGCGGGAGGAGAGCGGGCGAAGAAGGAGAAACCCTGTAACGAATACAATGGGCAGGGCAGCGACCACCAGAAGCGCGACAGTCCACCATTCCGTGCCCGAGATGCCAGGGAAGACGTCTTCGACATCGTAATACCGTGTGAGGTAATCCCAGATCTCTGCTTCGTGGCCAGCCGGCCGCTCGATCAGTCGTTGCACTTGGGCCTGGGCTGCCGGCGGAATTCGGGAGGTGACTTGTAGTTGCCACCAGAAGAACTGCAACCACATGATCACGCATACCAGGACCACGGCGCCGCCGGCTATGACGCCCATACGCCAGCCCACCCACTGCCAGAGATTGACAGGCTTTTTCATGCAGTGCCCCCTAGTGAAAGCGATAGCCGATCGAGCGTACAGTCACGAGTACGCCGGTAATGCCATAGGCTTCAAGTTTGCGCCGGACATTGTGGATATGGGTATCGACGACTCGAGCCAATGCATCGCTATCAGGCAGGCAGCGGGACAGCAGGTCTTCACGAGAAAACGCTTTCTGTGGAGCCCCGAACAGTACAGCCAGCAGGTTGAATTCAGTGGGGGTGAGGTCGATCAGCCTGTCCGACTCGGCAGGGTACGACACCCCTACGGTACGGCTGTCTGCATCTAGCCACAGCGATTCAAAACGCAGTCGGTGGTCAGTCGTCACATCAGGCTGCACGCGCCGAAGAACCGCATGCACCCTGGCCACTACCTCTTTCGGGTTGTAGGGTTTTACCACGTAGTCATCAGCCCCGTAGCGCAAGGCCCCAAGCTTCTCCGACTCATCGCCAATGGCTGTTACCATGATGACCGGCGTATTGCCACGCTTGCGTATGGTGTTGAGAACCTCGGCGCCGTTCATGACGGGTAGCATCATGTCCAGGAGGACAAGGTCGGGCTTGAGTCGGCGATGCAACTCCGTGCCTTTGAAGCCATCTTCGGCAATGGCCACCTCGAAAAAATCTCGTTTGAGATAAGCCTCGAGAATGCTGGCACTGTCCGCGTCATCTTCGACGACCAGGATTAATTTTCTAGACACTTGAGCCTCGAGACAAATGCTTGCCGTTTCGCTGTGGATAACCAACTGGAAGGTATGATTGGGTGCGTACTGCACAAATAGCTTGCCTTGTAGGGCCAGGCGACGGTGCGATCTGTGCGATATCAACATCCCGCGAAGGCTAGGGTTAGCTGAAAAATTCTAAATCAAAAGCGCAGGCGAATCGACGCCCCACAGCGTGCGGCAGAGCGACACCACATTCATCTGAATGGCCAATAGGGTATCTTCCAAAGCGCGTTCGGTTAGCAGTGCCTGAATGTGTTTTTCAACGTCATCCAGCGTGCTCATAGCGCCAATTTCTGCCGGGAAGCCACCCGGGCGCAGTTGTTCCCAGGCGAGATCGTTGAGGGCCGACTGACTGCGCGCGCGATAGATGAGCGTTTCGCGCTCATCCAGGCCTTGGGCCAAATCCGCAAGCGCGTGTTTAACGGTTTTCTCGTAGATGTCAAAACTGACGCGCCCATCTACAGTCGGTGGTTCACCGGCATCTCCTGCAGGCCGCCCGAGAATGCTCGCCCCCGCAGAGCGAGGCCACCCCCCCGTGCCTTCAGTGAACAAAGCATTGAGTTCTCTGGTCGCCATGCCCGCGCGGTCAGTCAAGTGGATCACGGGTAATGCCTGTCTGCGGTCGTCCGGCAGTGGATGGGTCACCGCGAGCTGGTTTTTGATCGACTGCAAGTCGAGGCGTTTCAACAGGCGAGTTGAGGTCATATTTCCAAGCCATTTCGGCGGGCTGATAACGCTTGCTGTCCTGGCTCGCTCCACGCCTGCACCTTCAGCAAGGTCGCTGGAACCGCCGATTAATGACATCGAATGCAGCGTGATGTCAGTATGTGATCTGCTATCCATCTGCCGTAGCCGTGCATCCTTCAACAATGCCTTGGACGCCGCGAGGCGCTTGTGAAAACGTTCATCGTGCTGAGCGTTGCGTTGCTCAAGGCGCACTTTCATTCGATAAATTTCAACGAGCGCTTCAGCCGTGCGATTCTGGCGGGCATTGGCACGAGCGAGTAGGTAGAGCCGCGTAATTTCCAACAGCAATGCCTTCCGGGAGGTCTGCTGTCCAGTCTTGCTTCGCAGGAACTGCTGGCGATGAGCATCTGAAAGAGACATCAGATTGCTGAAGAAATCGGCTTCTGCCTGGTAGAAGACTGCGTTTTCCGGAGCATCAAGGTCTACAGTTTTTTTGCGCGCTGCGGGGTAATCGCCTCCCGCGGGTTGGAGTGTTCGGGAAACCTTCCCCGCTGTCAGTCCATAGCCTTGAGCGCTGTCCAAGGCACGTGCGAGGTGAACACGTTGCACGGCGAGTTGGCGGTCCTGGTTGTAGACCAGAACACGCACCGCCAGCTGCTCCAGTTGGCCGGACCGATCGAGGCTGTGCAAGAAATCGGTTTCAATGTCTGTCAGCTGTTGCGCAGATCCGGTGCGGCAGTTGGATAGGGTGAGCGCACATCCGCTGATGCTCGTCATGAGCAAAATCAGGAGAGTGGCAACCCATGGCCTTCGGGCTTTTCTTGAGCAATGAGTGGACATGTGTCGGCAGCCGTTAGGTGTATGGACCAACCCTGTCTGGCATGGGCTTATCGGTTTTGAACACTTTTAAAGTGCGCGCATTTTCATTGAGGGCGTCTCTAGATACGGGGTTGAATGCTTAACGGACCCCGAATCGCTTGAGAAACTTTCGACTGAGCCTCTGGTTTTCGTTTGACGGAGGGGCGCACAGAAATACCGCGTCTCGACTGCTATAGCCCGCTGGATTGATGCCAAACAGGTACTGCGTGCTGTCATCGGTCGCCGAATTCGATTGAGCTACCACTTCGTAATCGGTGGATCCACAGCTTTGTTCAGCTTGAGTGAAGCAATGTGCCCAGGATGAAGTGAGTCCCGAACAACTGATGTAGAGGAAATGCTTGCCATGCCAGGTGCGGTCTGCCATGACCGTTGCGCAACCCGGAACGGTCGCTAGTAACATGATCAGGCAGGGCAGCCCCAAGACAGCGCGTGAAAACTTCTTCTTCCTGGGCATCATTCAAAGTTCATGGCTGTAAAACAGTGCGATTGATTCGATCCCCTGGTTTGGCTCTTTGATGCCTGCATTGGAGTAATGGATGAAGCGCGCACCTAGCTTGTCCTGATTGGCCAGCTTGATACCAAACCCGATCCGGTCTTCGAAGTTGAATGACGATCCGAGTTTCTTGTCACCTACGCGAGTGCCCGAGAACAGTGAAACGCCAATCCCGGCTTCGATGAACGGCTTGAAGCTCGAAGCTGTGTTGAACTCATAGACGAATACTGGGGCAAAGGACAGCGATGTCTGGCTGGCTGCCTTGTCTCCGGATGCCCAGTGTGTGACGCCCGCATCCCAGTAACCGGTAAGGTGTCCGCTTTCGCTCTCCATCCATCGCTTGTCCCAGTCAAAGCCCATTCCAACTCGTGCGGTGAGTCCGCCTTGAACCGTTGAGCCGAGCGCCCCGCTGATGTTTTGCGCACTGACGTTAGTCGCAGCCATGATGGTGACGATTGCGCCAGCAAGCTGAAGGAGACGCTTGTTCATTGAAAATCCAGAAAATGTAAAAAGCATAAGGCCTGAATGTAATTTGTTAAAAAGTGTCATTGTTGCGCTTATCAACCTGATGCGCTGCAGTCGACATTATCCAATACTTCGCCGCGAGCACTTTGCAACATCAGGCTGGGCTTGCCGTTCCAGGTGCCCGCGGTAACAGCGTAAATCTTGCCGCTCTCGAACTGCGCCCAACTGAGCGTCATTTCACAGTTGAAGGGATGCACACTGCTCGCGCTCGATTTCGCTCGGGCCTGGATGGTGTGGGGGCCTGGGCTTAGCAAGTAGGGCGACTGCTGGTCAAGGGGGGCACCATCGATGTCCCTGATCATCAGCGAATAGTCCGCTGAGGGCGTATAGATCTTGAGCTGAGCGAACTCTGGCCGTGGTTGCCACCAAGCCGTGCATGCTGGCACAGCGGTGACGGCGGTGATCAGGAGTATTGCTCGAAAAAGAGAGTGATGAAGCATGACCTGCCCTTGCTGAAGAAAAGTAACGCGCTTGCACATCGTTCGATTGGACTGATTCTCAGGTTGCGCAATGAAGGATTGATCAATGTTTTGTCCAGATTCTGTCAAGACTGCGAGCAGCGATCTGATGTTTTCAGTCCATGCCTTCCTATCCGTAGAAGGAAAATTGCCGCACGCTTGCGCCTTTGTTGCCAGCGTTGGCTTGCCTATCCAGCGCTGATCGTTTGACGCGACGTGTCCTTAATAGAAGTCTTGAACACGCTTGATCAAATCGTATTCATTTCTCCGCTCGTCAGCTTGTTTTGCCTTGCTGCAGTGTTTGTCGCCGCTTTTGCACGTGGATTCGCCGGTTTCGGGTTCACCTTGCTGTCAATCATGTCGCTATCGTTCGTCCTCCCGCTTAAAACGATCGTGCCGGCGATGGTCATTCTGGAGATCGCTGCCGGTATCAAGCTGCTCCCGGCCATCTGGCGACATGTACATTGGCGATCCATCAGGGTGCTGGTGATGTCGTCTGTCGCCGCTACCCCGATTGGGGCTTACCTGCTCGCCAAAATTCCTGGCGAAACGGTAAAAGTCGTGCTTGCCGTGCTCACAATGGCGTGCTGCCTTGTGCTGATCAGCGGATACAAACTGCAAAAAATGCCTTCGACGTTACAAACCGCAGCGACAGGGGCTGGTGCAGGTCTGCTGAACGGCTCGCTGGGGCTCGGTGGGCCTCCAGTCATCGTCTTCTTTCTGGGGTCGCCTTTGGCCCTTGAAGCCGGACGTGCCTCCATCATCGCGGCGTTCCTGGCAATGGATGTGGCGGCGTTGCCGGCATTCTGGATGCTTGATTTGTTCACTGTGCAAGCGCTTCAACTTGGGGTGATGAGTTTGCCTGTGCTGGTGGTGGGGGTGTGGTGTGGCTCGCGAATGGTGGCCGGAATGAGCGAAATCGTCGCGCGCAGGATCATTATCGTGCTGTTGTCGATCATGGCAGTGGGCAGTCTGCTGGGTGGCTGATTCTGATGGGCTATGCTCAGAACATAGCTGAAGCTGCTCCGCCGCAGGACGGTACTGAAATGTCAATTTCTGCTGAGAATCGTCCTTTTCTTTATAGACGAGGCTTGTAGGCCACTACAGAATCTTCCTACGTCTCGAAGAGTCGACCGCCATGAAACAACAAAAATATTCGGCTGACGATTGCCCTCCATACCTTGCCGATCCTCACGCCAGGTATGCTCGAATTCAAATCTTCATTAGCAAGCTAGGTATCGGCGCTTGTCTGGCTATTTGCCGAACATCGGTTATCGCTATATGGCAGCTGGTGCTGTCCGCGTCTCGTACTCCAGCCTTCAGGCAGCTTCAGGGCTCACGTCCAATCAACGCAGCTGTGTCATTCGTCAAGTGCTACCAGGTACTACGGGCGAACAGGCTGTCGTTGCGTAAATAACTTAAATTCGTAGTCTATCGAATTTCGGACGGGTCCTCGAAAGGAGGTCTTTGCAGTAAGTAGTTAGTCGGCCAGGTCGCGATAATTTCGCGGGTGCCGCCCTGCGTTCAGTTTGTTTGTTGGCTCAATATAAAAATCAATAAAAGAGGGTACTGCATATGAATAACGTAAGTCGCGATGCTTCCAGGGACGGAGCAGTCGGTATCAGCATGAAACGGGCGTTGTCCGTGGCATCGCTGGTGATGGGTTGCTCAGTATTCCTGCCAATGGCGCACGCGGCAAATTGCGGGGCCGTGACGATCGCCAGCATGAACTGGGCCTCGGCGGAACTGCTTGCAGAGGTCGATAAGTTCATACTGCAAAATGGTTACGACTGTGATGCCAGTATTGTACTTGGAGATACTGTGCCCACCCTTACCTCGATGGCTGAGAAGGGCAAGCCTGATGTGGCACCGGAGTCGTGGACTAGCCTGCGGCCTCCCATCACCCAGCAGAACATCCAGGAAGGCAAACTCCTGATCGCCAGCAAGGCATTCACTGAAGGTGGTGTACAAGGCATCTATGTACCCAAGTTCATCGTCGACGAACACCCGGACATCAAGACAATCGCTGACGCCCTCAAGCACCCGGAGCTGTTCCCCGATCCGGAAGACCCCTCCAAGGGCGCTTGGTCTGCTGGTCAGCAAGGCTGGGGCGGTACCATCATCGCTAGCCAGTACTATAAGGCCTACAAGGGCAAGGAAGCCGGTTTCAACCTGGTCGATACCGGATCTGCGGCGGGGCATGATGGCTCGCTCATCCACGCCTATGAGCGCAAGAAAGGCTGGATCGGGTACTACTGGGACCCGACCTCACTGTTGGGCAAGTACCAGATGGTTCGCCTGCCAAGTGGCGTGCCCTATGACGATG
Source organism: Pseudomonas sp. NPDC090592 (assembly GCF_044769185.1). Classification (NCBI taxonomy): domain Bacteria; kingdom Pseudomonadati; phylum Pseudomonadota; class Gammaproteobacteria; order Pseudomonadales; family Pseudomonadaceae; genus Pseudomonas; species Pseudomonas sp. NPDC090592. The sequence goes on along the minus strand of NZ_JBIVXJ010000033.1, from coordinate 42,210 downwards.
CCGAGTGGAATCGCTGCAACAAGGTTGAGAAATGTCCGGACCCAAAACCCAACGAATGGCCGGCAGATGAAGTCAACACCATTGTCACCAAGTCGTTTTCTGATCGGGCTGGGGATGCTTACAAGTATCTGACCAGCCGGTCCTGGCCGAATGCGGTGGTGAGCAAGATGCTGGCCTGGATGGCAGACAACCAGGCCACCGGTGAGGACGGGGCCAAGCAGTTCCTCAAAAAGAACCCCGATGTCTGGAGCAAGTGGGTGAGCCCGGAAGTGGCCGAAAAGATCAAATCAGCATTGTAACCATCGGCTGGCGCGGCGCTATCTGGCGCCGCGGCATGGTGCCGAAAACAACAAGAAAGCGCCTGGTAATCGGGTAAAGGTACGCATATGAGCTGGTTTCAAGATTTTCCTCAGATGGATGAAGATGCCCTGCGCAGCCTCAAGCAGGTGATTGACGAAAGTTTCCGCACGTTTACGCGTAGCCATGGCGAGGCCATCGAAGGTTTTTTTGCTCCCCTTCAGAAGTTTCTGCTGATTTCTGAGCGCTTCATGACTCAGACACCCTGGCCGATCATCGTCCTGATCATCCTGGCCATTGCCTGGGGCGCCAGCCGAAGCATCAAAGTGGTGATCGGCGCGCTGGTGGCGCTGATGGCCATCGGGTATTTCGGCATGTGGGACGACTCGATGCGTACGATCTCCATGATCTTCGTCTGCACCGTGCTCTCCATCGTCATCGGCTTACCGATCGGTATCATGATGGCGCGGTCCGAGCGGGTTCAGCGGGTGATCAACCCGGTGCTGGACGTGATGCAGACGATGCCGAGTTTCGTCTACCTGATTCCGGTGGTCATGCTGCTTGGCATTGGCAGGGTCCCTGGGTTGATCGCGGTGGTTATCTATGCGATTCCGCCCATGATCCGCATGACAAACCTTGGTATCCGTCTGGTGGACAAGGATGTGCTCGAGGCAGCTGACGCGTTTGGGTCCTCCAACTGGCAAAAACTGCGCAACGTGCAATTACCGCTCGCCTTGCCGACCATCATGGCCGGCATCAACCAGACCATCATGATGGCGCTGGCGATGGTCGTCATTGCCTCGATGATCGGTGTACAGGGGCTGGGCCAACCGGTGCTCAAGGCTATCGCCAACCAGTATTTCACCTTGGGCATTTTCAACGGGCTAGCCATCGTCGGCATCGCCATCATTTTCGACCGAGTCAGCCAGGCTTACGGGCAACGGCTTCAGAAACACCTGGAGGTGGTCCATGGCTGAGCAGACATTCGACGGCATCAAGATCCGTAATCTGTACAAGATCTTTGGCCCTCATGCGGCGATGCATATCGATGCGGTCAAGCAGGGCATGACCAAGACCGAGTTGATGGAGCGCCATGGCCACGTCCTGGGCCTGCGTGATATCAACCTGGAGATGCCTGGTGGCTGCATCCAGGTGATCATGGGGCTTTCCGGCTCTGGCAAGTCGACGCTGATCCGTCACATCAACCGGCTCATCGACCCCACCTCAGGCGAAGTCCTGGTCAATGGTGTCGATGTCGTGAAGATGAACCCTGACCAGTTGCGGGATTTTCGCAGGCAGCAGACTGCGATGGTGTTCCAGAAATTCGCCTTGCTGCCGCATCGTAACGTGCTGGAGAACACCGTCTACGGGCTGGATATCCAGAAGCTGCCGCGGGCCAAGAGCACCGAAATCGCCATGCGCTGGATCGAGCGTGTGGGCCTGAAGGGCTTCGAGAAGAAGTACCCGAATCAGCTTTCCGGCGGTATGCAGCAGCGGGTGGGGCTGGCACGTGCGCTGGCCAACGACGCGCCGGTGCTGCTCATGGATGAAGCCTACTCGGCGCTTGATCCGTTGATCCGCATGGACATGCAAACGGTGTTGCTTGACCTGCAAAAGGAAATCCGGAAAACCATCGTGTTCATCACTCATGACCTCGACGAGGCCCTGCGCCTGGGCGACCAGATCGCGATCCTTCGCGATGGTCAGGTCATTCAGCAGGGAACCAGTCAGGACATCGTGCTGCGTCCAGCCGATGAATACGTTGCCAATTTCGTGAAGGAGGTGAACCGGGGCAGGGTGCTCCACGTCGAAGCCGTGATGCAGCCATTGCGTGCGGGCAGTGCAGGAACCGGCACCACTATTGTGGCCGGGACCACAGTGGAAGAGGCAGTGCGGCTGCTCGTCGGCGCGCCGGAAGGCGATGTCACGGTCGTTTCAGCTACTGGCAAGCCTCTGGGTACGGTGACCTTCCGCCGTTTGGCGGAGGCAATGGTCAATGCCAAGGACTCTCCAGGTTCTCGCAACCCTGGATTGGTTGTGGCGAAGTAGGCGTTCAGAACGGCAATAATGGGCGGAGCCTGGGTAAGATGAGCTCCGCCCGTTATAAAAATTACGATGACTCGTCCCACTCGTTATATGTGCAATAGTTTCACGGTGACATAGTACAAGCATGACGCCGCAGCGCATTGTTTGGCCCAGGCCCCTTGATGCACCGCGGTCAGTGCACACTGATCAAAATGGCAAAGGGGAAATCATGAGCGTTTTAGGAATTCTGGGTGTCGGCGACCTCACGGACAAGCTGGTACGAGGCCTGCGCCGAAGCGGATACGACGGTGCCATTCTGCTCTCTCCCCGCAATGCTGAACGTGCTGCACTTTTGGCGACAGAGTGCGGTTGCCGCATACTGGACAGCAACCAGGCGGTGGTCGATGGCGCCGACACGGTCGTCATTGGCGTCCGTCCCCGCGTGATGGACGAACTGGCCGCCCAGGTCAGATTTCGGCAAGGGCAGCACCTCGTGTCGCTGATGGCCGGCATTTCTCTCGAGCAATTGAGCACCGCGTTCCCGGGGGCGGAGTGTATTCGTGTCATGCTCTCTTACGCGGCGCTTTTCAACCAGTCCACGGTGGTCATCTGTCCGCCGCATCCGGCCACTGAGCAGCTGTTGCAGCCGCTGGGGCAGCGCGTAGTACTTGATGATGAGGCATCTTTCGAACTTGCAACCGTTGCAGCTTGCATGAACGGCTGGTTCTATTTCCTGCTGCACGATCTCCAGCAGTGGCTCAGTGAAAAGGGGTTGTCTGCTGAAGACGCGCGAACCCTGGTGCTGGGCAATCTTCAGGACTGTATCGCACGGGCACAGTATCACCCTGAGCAGTCACTCAGCGCGTTGGGGCAGAGCATCGCGACGCCTGGGACCTTTACCTACGCTGGGCTCGAGGTGCTCATGCACCAGCCTGCGAGTGCCACTTGGGGGGCCGCGTGCGAGGTTGTGCTGGATGCATTGTTGACCCGGTCCAAGCTGGAGTCCCAAGGGCGCTAAGTTACTAGGTCAGTACAAGCGGCCTCACGTGATGCAAGGCCGCACGCAATTGGTCAGGTGCGGCGTTAATGCCGGAACCTTCCCACCAGATTCTGCAGCTCGCCCGAAATGCGTGACAGGCGCTGTGAATCGCCATTGGCGCCTTCCGCCAATTGCTCGACCAGTCGAGCATCTTCGTGTATCTGGGTGATGTGACGGTTGATACCCTCAGCCACCTGATGTTGCTCCTCTGCGGCCGTGGCTATCTGGGTATTCTGGTCGCGGATTCGGTCCACGCTAAGGCGTATCGATTCGAAGCTCTCGCGAGCCTGGCGGATGTTTGCAACGCTGGTGTCTGAGATCGTCAGGCATGTCTGCATCTGCCGAGTCACCTCTTGCGTTCGCCGGCCCAGCCCGCTGAGTAGCGCGTCGATTTCCTCCGTGCATTCTCCGGTGCGCCTTGCCAGTGCGCGGACCTCATCCGCAACCACTGCAAAGCCGCGCCCTTGATCGCCCGCGCGTGCTGCCTCGATCGCGGCATTGAGCGCCAGCAGGTTGGTCTGTTCGGCGATCGAGCCGATAGTGCCGAGAATAGTGTTGATGTTCTGGCTATCCCGTTCGAGCTGCTGCATCGCTGCTGTCGAATCACGCAGTGTATCGCCCAGGCGCGAGACGCTGGTGGTGGCCTCTTCGATGCGGCCCTGGCCGTCGTGCACCTGGCGTTGGCCGGCGTCGGCAGAGTCGGCGGCGTCGCTGCAGGAACGTGCCACTTCGTTGGCGGTTGCGACCATTTCATGAAAAGCCGTGGACACCAGCTCTACGGATTCGCGTTGCCGGCCAGCTGCATCGTTCATCTGTGCCGCGGTCTCGATAGCGCTTGATGAGGCCTCATCCAGGTGGGACGAAGCCTGCCCGATCCGTTTGACCAGTTGCCGGATCGCGCCCAGGAACTGATTGAACCAACGTGCCAGCACCGCCGTTTCGTCACGACCTTGCACGGACAGGTCGCGCGTCAGGTCGCCTTCGCCCTGGGCGATGTCCTCGAGACCTCCTGAGACGGTCAGGATCGGGCGCACGATGAGGCTGGCGAACCAGGAGCCGAGGCACGCGAACACCAGCACGAGCACTGCCACGATGGCGGCCACCAGCCACGTGAGCCGCTTGGTGGTCGCCATGACTTCGTCCTGCTCGATCAAGCCGATGAATTGCCAGCCCAGCCCGGGTGATTGCCAGCTGTTGGCCATGAAGGGGCGCCCACCCAGGGTCACCTGCTTGGAACCTGTGAACCCTGCGAGCTCAGCATAGCCGTCGCCCAGGCTGGCGAGTGATTTGAAGTTGTGGGTATCGTCGCTCGGGTCTGTTAGCACATTGCCATTGCCTTCGATCAGCATCAGGTAGCCGGTATTGCCGAGCTTGATCTTGCGCACGATATCGGTGAGCTGGTTAATGGAGACGTCCAGGGCGAAGACGCCGGCGGGTTTGCCAGAAGCATCGCTGAAGGTGCGCACGGTGCTGAGCAATACGGCGTTGTCCGCAGGCCAGAAGTAGGCGCCAGAGCGCATGACTTTTCCTGGTTGTGACATGGCCAGCTGGTACCAAGGACGCTGCCTGGGGTCGTAGCTGTGGCGCTGAGGGTCTTCAGGCCAGGTGGCGAAGGTTCCGTCCTCCCGGCCCAGCGACAGGTATGCGGTTCCTGGGTGGGACTGGGCGAAGTGGTCGAAAATCTGCGCCAGGTGCTGATGCTCGGGTGACAGCGCAATGCTGGCTGCTGAGTCCGACGTATAGTCCTTCAAGGGTTGAGTACTGATGACTTCTGCCCGTGTCGAGAAGTCATTGACGTTCTGCGAGATGCCGTCGAAAAACAGCATCATGGCGTTCTCGATCTGGCGCATTTCGCGGCCGGTGCTGTCGACAAACCCAGCCTCGGCCTGGCTACGCGCGTTCATCAAGACGATGGCTGCAACTAGTAACACGGGTGCGCAGGCGATGGTTGCGAAGGCCAGTGTCAGTTTGTTTCTGATGTTCATGATTGACCCATTGAATTTATTATTGGCCAAAAAAAAGCTTCCGATCGATTACTTCAATCGGAAGCCTTGTCAGCGAATGTGCACGGGGCACAGTCGATCAGGTCAAGCCCAGATGTCGCCGATGGTGAAGCCTTCGGTGAACGGATCGTCGTGATCCAGGACGAAGGTGTTCAGGCCGTAGATCCAGCTGGTGCCGGTTACGGTCGGTACCACTGCCTTGTGTTGACCAATGGTGGTTTCTTCGATCAGGCGACCGGTGTAGATGTTGCCCAGAATGCCCTGATGACGGAAATCCTGGTTCAGTGGCAGCTCGCCCTTGGCATGCAGCGTAGCCATCTTGGCGCTGGTGCCGGTGCCGCATGGGCAGCGGTCCAGGGCGCCGGTCCAGGTGGCCGGGTCATCCCAGGAGAAGGTGCCCGAAGACATGGTGACGGTATTTTTCCAGTCAGCTTTAGGGTCGTCGGATGGGCCGGAAAGCTGGGAGATGGTGATACCGACACCCGGGTAGTCCGGGTGGGCCACAGGCAGTTGTTCGATGGCCGCTTCGCGAATCATCGACGAAACGCGGGCGATCTCGCCGCCATGCTCAGGCTTGAGCTCCAGCCCCTTGAACTGGCGTACGTCGGCGATGACGTAGAACATGCCGCCCCAGCCCACGTCGACGCGCACTTTACCGAGGTGAGGAACGTCAATGACTGCATCCAGGTGGGCAGCGAAGGCTGGTACGTTCTGGAAGGTGACACCTTTGACTTTGCCGTTTTCGCACTGGGCCTTGATGCGGATCAGGCCGGCTGGTGCTTCCAGAACCAGTTCGGTCAGCGGCTCTTTCATCGGCAGCATGCCCATTTCCAGCAGCACGGTCACGACCGAAATGGTGTTGCCGCCGGACATGACCGGGTACTCGATCTGCTCCATGATGACGTAGCCGGCATCCGCTTCCGGGTGGCATGGCGGAACGATAATGTTGCAGCAGTGCGCCGGGTAGCCGCGAGGCTCGCGCAGCATCAGCTTGCGCAGTTGGTCGTCATTCTCTTCCAGCCATTTCATCTTGGCGTACACGGTATCGCCAGGAATGTGCGGCACGCCGCCGGTGATCACGCGCATCGGGGTGCCGGCGTGGGTGTCTACCGCGTGGATGGTTCTTTTGAAGGCCATGGGGGAGCTCCAGCTTATTGTTCATATGATCAAGCACGCACCCTGGCGCTGGGAATTCCAGGCGGGCTGGAACCCGCAGCGCGCTGGGGCTGAATCCTACAGACAGCAGAACGTGCGGGCGGAGCACCTCTGCGTGTGCGAGCACTCTCTCACCCTTGAGGCTCGAGGCCCTATAACGTTTGAGACAGCTCATAGGATGTTCGGGCATAGAGATAAAGTCATTCTCGCCGCCTGCGCATTTTTTTCACCCTTGGGTGATTCATACGAATAGTTGTCTCAAACGTTATAGGGGCGCCCGGCATGCAGTGCGATAGTGATTGGCAGGTGGGGCGCGGCAGTTGGCCGCAGCTCTAAGTTTATGATTTGTTTGAGGGAGTGGTACCGAGCAAGCACGCGACAATTGTCAGCGCGCAAACTTGGCGTGCCCGTCAAGTTATCTATTCATACTTTGCGTCACAGTGATTGGCTGGGCGTTACTGCAATAACAAATACAAAAGGAAACTTCAATGTCGAGTTTCAAACGATCCATTGAAGACGCTTCCCTTAATGGTTTCCATAAGAAATTGGCGTTTTCTACATCAGGCAGCCCGTTCCTCGACGGCTATGTCCTGAGCATCATCGGTGTGATCATGTCGCACCTGACTTCTGCCTTGCAGATCGATTTGTTCTGGGAGGGCCTGATCGCCTCTGCGGCGCTGATCGGTCTGTTCTTCGGTGGCTTCCTGGGCGGTTGGTTCACGGATCGCTTTGGCCGCAAAATGCTCTACGTGATCGACATCGCTGTCATCATCGTCATTTCAATCGCTCAGTTCTGGGTGGATTCTGCCTGGCTGCTGTTTGTGTTCCGGCTGGTAATCGGGGTAGTGGTAGGGGCTGACCTGCCAATCGCTACGTCGCTGCTTGCCGAGTTCTTACCGCGTACCGCTCGTGGCCCGTTGTTGGCGAGCATGGTCGTAAGCTGGTTCGTGGGTGCTGCGCTGGCCTACGGTGTGGGCGAGATTCTCATGCGCGTTGGTGGTGCTGACGCGTGGCGTTGGGTGCTGGCAAGCGCGGCGGTGCCAGGGCTGTTGCTGTTCATTCCGCGAATGTTGACCCCTGAGTCGCCACGCTGGCTGATCAGCAAGGGGCGTATTGCCGAGGCTGATGCGATTATCAAGCGTATTTACGGGCCTGATTACTGCTCACGTGACCTGCCGGAGCCTGCTACCAAGAAAAAGGTTTCCGTGGCGTCGCTGTTCCATTCTGGCTACGGCAAGCGCATGGTCTTCGTCACCCTGTTCTGGACGTGCTCGATCGTTCCCTTGTTCGCTATCTACGCATTTGCACCGAAAGTGCTTCAGGCCTTGAAGCTTTCGGATGACATGGCCAGCGTAGGGTCGATCGCCATCACGGTCTTGTTCGTGATCGGCTGTCTGGCGGCCACCCGTGTCATCAACACCATGGGGCGGCGGCCGATGGTGATCCACAGCCTGCTCTGGTCAGGCGTTGCTCTGGCTGTGCTGGGCATGTTCCCGGATGCGGCGCCGGTAGTGGTCCTGTTCCTGTTTGGTGCGTATGCGTTCCTGATCGGCGGGGCGCAGGTGCTGCAATACGTCTATCCCAATGAGTTGTTCCCGACCGAGATCCGCGCTTCGGGTGTGGGCCTGGCAACATCGTTGTCGCGCATCGGTGCTGCGGCTGGGACCTACCTTGTTCCAATTTCCCTGGCCTCGTTGGGCATCGGCCCGACCATGCTGGCGGCTGCGGCCATTTCTTTGTTGGGCGCCCTGGCTTCGTGGTGGCTGGCGCCGGAGACCGCGAAGCTCGACCTGCAACAGGCATCTGCCCTGGATGGGTGCGCAACTGCGCGCTGATCCAGCCATAACCATCCGTTTGAGGATTTATCATGACCCAAGTTCTTACCGTTGTGCGCCAGGCTGCTGAATCGCCGCTGGGTGAAAAAGCCCCTGCCAAACTGCCTGTCGGTGAGCTGATCGCTCACGCAGCGACTGGCCAGCATCAGGCTGATGATGCTGTGAATGCCAGCATTGGCGTATGGGAAAGCTCGCCGGGCGTTTTCCGCCGTCACCTGACTAACCGTGAATTCAGTCACATCATCAGCGGTTCGTGCACCTTCACGCCTGATGGCGGTGAGCCGGTGGAGCTGCGCGCAGGGGATGCTGTGCTGTTCCCGGCAAACTGCGAAGGCGTTTGGGATATCCGTGAAACCCTGCGCAAGACCTACGTGCTGTTCTAAGGGAGCGTCGCATGATCGAGCGAATCAATCCCGGCAAGCGTGCCAGCCAGTTGGTGATCATCGGCGGGCGTATCGAAACCTCGGGTATCGTGGCTGAAAACCTCGACGGTGACATCGCTGAGCAGACGCGTTGTGTATTGCGCCAGCTCGAAACTTGGTTGGCCCAGGTAGGGGCCAGCAAAGCCAACGTTTCGCGCGTGCAGATCTGGCTGGCTGATATGGCCGAGTTCGATCGCATGAACGAGGTTTACGATGCCTGGGTCGGCGACCAGCCGCCTGTGCGCGCCTGCGTGGGGGCGCCGCTGGCGGCACCGGGCTATCGCATTGAAATTCAGGCGTTCGGGCAGCTTTGACCTACGCTTGAGCAAAAAAAACGCCGCATGTGGATTGCGGCGTTTTTTTTGCCTAAAGGTCCGGGTCCAGGCCGGCGCTGTCGCCATGCCAGTCGAAGCGCTCTACCTCGTGGCGGCGCTTGCGGAATGTGTAAGGTGTTTCGCCATACTGTTTGCGAAACCACAGGATGAAATGCGAGGCATCGGAGAAGCCGCAGGCGAGGGCGATGGTGGTGATGTTCTGGCTGGTGTTGACCAGCAGTCGGCGGGCATGTTCCAGGCGCAATTTGCGCCAATAGTTAGCCGGCGGCTCCTGGGTATTGGCCACGAACTCGCGGTGCAGTTGGCGGGGGTGCGTGCCTACGGCTTCAGCAACGGTCTGTAGCGTCATCGAAGCATCCAGATGCGCGCGCATGAATTCGATGGCGCGCTGAACACGGTCGTTCTGATACACGCTTTCGCTGGCCGCTGCTGCCTGCTGTTCTTCTCGTCGTTCTTCAACCAGTAGATATTCCAGGCCCTTCTGGGCGCGCACGGCGCCGCAGTGACGCCTGATGAGGTTGGCTGCCAGGTCGATTGCGGTGCCGCCCGGGCATGTGATGATGCCTCGATCATCGACATAGCTCTTGTCGATGACCATCGTGGAGGCGGGGAAGCGCTCCTTGAATTCATCGCGCAGGGTGAAGTGCACCGCGCAGCGACGCCCATCCAGCAAGCCGGCTTTGCCCAGTACAAAGGAGCCCGAGCAAAGTGCAATGATGGGTATGTTTGCAGTATTGACTGCGCGCAGTCCATCAAGCAGCCAGTCGGGCGGGTTGCGGGTCTCCCCCAGAAGTCCGCCAGCAAGCACGATGTAGTCGTACTGGGCGAACATGTTCAGCGGCTTGGTCGGGTGGATGGGCATGCCGCAGCTGGCGGTGATGGGTTGATCGTTGAGGGTCATCCAGTCCCATTGGCAGAAAAGCTGTTGGCTGCGAAAGGACTTGTCCGCAGCAAAGCGAAGCGAATCGACCAGGCCAGCTACCGGAACCAGGGTGAACTGATTCAGTAGCACAAAACCCACGCGCAGCTCGGGCTTTACGGGCAGTTTGATGTCTGCTTCAAGCGGAGTGTCATAGAGCGCTTGGTGAACCATGGACGACTACCTCAACTCATCATGTCTGCACACATTTTAGATGCTGCGGAGGGTCCGGGATATCATATCAATCCCAGCAAGTAGAAAAATCGGGACAAATGGTAGCTTTTGCGCGTGCTTCTACTATCAATTGTCATACTTGTTACAGCGAGAGTGCCCCAAGGGTGAGCATTATGTTGCAAAAACCAACATGCTCTCACGCTCAAAGGCACCAACACTATGTACCGTGGATTCTGGTATGCCCAGGCACTCGACCTGGATAGCGATCTCGCCCCTGCCTTGCAGGACTCGATTCAAGCAGACGTCTGTATCGTCGGCGGCGGGTTTCTTGGTCTGTGGTCGGCCATCCGCCTGAAACAGGCGCATCCGGAGAAGACCATTGTCATCGTCGAACGCGACCGCTGTGGCTCCGGCGCCAGCGGGCGCAACGGCGGTGTCGCCACCAACTGGTGGGGTAAATACCTGTCTGTGCGCACTATCTGCGGCGACGTCGAGGCGCGTCGCATCTGTGAAGCGGCAGAGTCGGCCATCGATGAAATCGGCAGCTTCTGTCAGGAGCATGGTATCGATGCACAGTACCGCAAGGATGGCTGGCTGTGGACGGCTACCAACCAGCGCCAGATGGGTTCCTGGAAAGTGCTCACCGACGGCCTGCAGAAGCTGGATGTCAACCCATTCCAGGAGCTGGACCGCGAGACCATTCGTGGTCGAGTAGGGTCGCCGCTGGTGCTTGGAGGCATCTACGACCCTAACGCCGCCACTGTCCAGCCAGCGATGCTGGCGCGGGGTCTGCGCCGCGTTGCCCTGAAGCTCGGGGTGAAGATCTTCGAAAAATCGCCGTTCACCCACCTGGAGCGCGGCAAGAACCCAGTGGTGCACACTGCCATGGGGCGCGTAAAAGCGAATCATGTGGTGCTGGCGCTGAACGCCTGGGGCGCGCAATTCCCCGAGCTGCGTCGCATGATTGCAATCATGTCCAGCGACATGGTTGCTACCGCGCCAGTGAAGGCCAAGCTCGACGCTATCGGCTTCAGCGGCGGCGAGTGCATGACGGATTCGCGCACCGTGCTCAACTACTGGCGCAACACCCCGGATGGCCGTGTGGTGTTTGGTAAGCCGCTGGGTCAGTTTGCCTACGCTGGTCGTATCGGCAACCTGTACGAGAAGCCTTCTCCGGCCGCCGACAAGGTCGCCGCCGAACTGCGTCGCCTGTACCCGCAACTGCAGGATGTGCCGGTGGTATCCAGCTGGACCGGTCCTATCGACCGTGCCATGAAAGGTTTGCCGAACTTTGGCTACCTCGACCATCACCAGACCGTCAGCTACGGCATCGGCTTCTCGGGTAACGGTGTCGCCACCACGGTGTTCGCCAGCCGCATCATCAAGTCGCTTGCCACGCATGCCAACGACGAGTGGGCCAACTGTGGTCTGGTGAATCAGAAGATGAAGCTGCTGCCGCCTGAGCCGTTCCGCTTCTTTGGCGCGCACATGGTGCGTGACGCACTTGTCCGTAAGGAAACTCTGGAAGATCACGACCAGGACGCCGGTTTCATCACTCGTCAGCTGGTTGCCATGGCACCGGCCGGCTACGTCCCAGCCCAGAAAAAATAAGTATCAGAATCATGAGCGAACATATCGTTTTCCTCGATGACGAGGGCCTTGCGGCTTCGACGCGTTTGAAGCGCCCAGACTGCGAGCACACCTGGCAGCAGTTTGCCTACACCCACCCTGACCAGGTGCTTGAGCATCTGAAAGACGCCACTGTGGCGCTGACCTGCAGCGTGCCGCTGCGCGAAGAGCACCTGCGTCAGTTGCCGAAGCTGAAGATGATCTCGCTGGCGTTGACTGGCCGCGACATCGTTGATGTCGAGTACTGCGAAGCCCACGGCATCGAAGTGTCCAGCGTGCCCGGTTACGCGGCCAACACCGTCGCCGAGCACAGCATGGCGATGATGCTGGAGCTGTTCCGTCGCCCGGCTGCGTTCAACCGACTGATGCGCAAGGTGCATGCAGGTCAGGCCGAGTACAAGAACATCTATTTCGATCACCGCATCCGTGATGTGCGTGGCAAGCAGATGGCGATCATCGGCAGTGGCCCGATTGCTGTGCGACTGGCTGAACTGGCCCGTGCGTTCGGCATGGAAGTGCTGTTCGAGGACCGCGGCGGCAAGCGCCCGGGCCCCGATTCCCGCTCGCTGGAAAGCCTCCTCAAGAGCTGCGACGTGCTGTCGATCAATGCGCCATTGACGCCTGAAACCTATGACCTGATCGATGCTGCAAAACTGGCGACCATGAAGTCGGATGCGCTGGTGATCAACACCGGTCGCGGTGGCATCGTCAATGAAGCCGCGCTGATCGACGCACTGCAAAACGGGCGCTTGGGCGGTGTGGCGCTGGACGTGGTTGAAGTAGAACCGCTACATCCGAGCAACCCACTGTTCCAGCTGATCGACCGGGACGACTTCATCCTCAATCCGCACATTGCCTGGAGCAGTGAGGATGCCATGCAGCAGTTGATGGATCGCGCCGTCGACAACATCACTGATTACGTTGCCCGCCACGCCACCGATAAAAGGATCCGTACCGCATGACCATCGCCACCAAAACCAGCTTTGTTGACGGCGCTTTCGTCGCTCTGGACAGCGGCGCCGATATCCTCGAGAACCGTAACCCGTCCAACCCTGGTGAGGTCGTCGAGCGTTTCGTGCGCGCCGATCAGGAACTGACCGAGCAGGCCATCGCCGCCGCCCGCCGCGCCCAGCCAGCCTGGGCGCGCAGCAATCCGCAGCAGCGCGCTGATGCGCTGGATTTCATCGGTACCGAGATTCTTGCACGTCGTGAGGAACTCGCGCTGCTGCTGGCTCGCGAAGAAGGCAAGATCGTTCGCGAAGCGCTGGGCGAAGTCGACCGCGCGGGCCGTTCGTTCAAGTTCTATGCCCAGGAAGCGCTGCGCGCCGAAGGCGAGAAGTATCAGTCGGTGCGCCAGGACGTAGGCATCGATGTGTTCACCCAGCCACTGGGTGTGATCGGCATCATCGCCCCTTGGAACTTCCCGATCGCCATCCCGGCCTGGAAGATCGCGCCAGCGCTGTGCTTCGGCAACTGCGTGGTGTTCAAGCCTGCCGAGCTGGTACCGTCCTCGGCCTGGGCTCTGGCGGAAATCATCAGCCGTTCCGGCCTGCCCGCGGGTGTGTTCAACATGCTGATCGGCCCTGGCCGCAGCGTAGGCGACACGATCATCCGTTCGCCGCACATCGATGGCATCAGCTTCACCGGTTCGGAAAACACTGGCCGTCAGATCGCCAAACTGGCGGCTGAAGGCATGAAGAAGGTCCAGTTGGAGATGGGCGGCAAGAACCCGCTGATCGTGCTGGACGACGCCGACCTGGAGCAGGCGGTGGACGTTGCGCTCAACGGTTCGTTCTTCAGCACTGGCCAGCGCTGCACCGCAAGCTCCCGCGTCATCGTCACCGCAGGTATCCATGACGCGTTCGTAGCGCGCCTGGCCGAACGTACCCGTGCCTTGAAAGTCGGCGATGCGCTGCAGGCTTCTACCGATATCGGTCCAGTTGTTGACGGCCGCCAGCTGGAGCAAAACCTGTCCTACGTAGCCAGCGGGCGCGAGCAAGGCGCGAAACTGGTCTGTGGTGGTGAGCGTATCGAGAACGAGGCGGGCGGCTACCTGTTCACGCCTGCGCTGTTCACCGAAGTGACACCAGAGATGCGTATCTACCGCGAAGAAATCTTTGGCCCGGTATTGAGCGTGCTCAAGGTCAGCGATTACGAGGCAGCTTTCGCTGCAGCCGAAGATACCCAGTTCGGGCTTTCCGCCGGTATCGTGACCACCTCGCTGCGTTACGCCGAACACTTCAAGCGCAACAGCTCGGCAGGCATGGTCATGGTCAATCTGCCGACTGCCGGCGTGGACTACCACGTTCCGTTCGGTGGCAATGGCGCTTCGAGCCTGGGCTCGCGCGAGCAAGGCACGCATGCTCGCCAGTTCTTCACCCGCGTCAAGACCACTTACCAGCTGGCCTGAACGCCTACCTGTTCCTGAAGTTCACCCACGGGGCCGCTTGCGGTCCCGCGGGTACTGCTGCGCCTAAAACTCTGAATTTGAGGTTACAAGAAAAATGGCCAAGGCCGCCGATGTCGTTGTGCAATGCCTGGAAAACGAAGGTGTCGAGTATGTGTTTGGCATTCCTGGTGAGGAAAACCTCGACCTGCTGGAATCGCTGCGCAAGTCGAAGATCAAGCTGGTGCTGACCCGTCACGAACAATCCGCGGGCTTCATGGCTGCCACCTACGGCCGTCTGACCGGCAAGACCGGCGTGAGCCTGTCGACCCTCGGTCCTGGCGCCACCAACCTGGTGACCGCCAGTGCATACGCCTATCTGGGCGGCATGCCGATGATGATGATCACCGGTCAGAAGCCGATCAAGAAGTCCAAGCAGGGCCGATTCCAGATCATCGACGTGTGCGGCATGATGGACCCCATCACCAAGTACACCCATCAGTTCGCCTCGGCTGACAATATCCCGGCGCGTATGCGCGAAGCGTTCCGCCTGGCTGAAGAAGAAAAGCCGGGGGCCGTGCACCTGGAACTGCCGGAAGACATCGCTGCCGAGCAGACCGATGCCCTCCCGGTCCCACGCAGTCTGCACCGCCGCCCGCTGGCCGAGCACAAGTCGATTGAAGCTGCCGTTGAAAAGCTGCAGAACGCTCGCAGTCCGATCCTGGTGATCGGTGCCGGCGCCAACCGCAAGATGACCGCCAAGGTCCTCCAGCAACTGATCGACAAAACTGGCATCCCGTTCATCACCACCCAGATGGGTAAAGGTGTGGTCGACGAGCGCCACCCGCGCTTCCTGGGCAACGCCGCGCTCTCGTCCGGTGACTTCGTGCACCGTGCTGTAGAAGCTGCCGACCTGATCATCAACATCGGCCACGACGTGATCGAGAAGCCGCCATTCTTCATGGTCCGTGGTGGCACCGAAGTCATTCACATCAACTTCCGCTCAGCCGAAGTCGATGCCGTGTACTTCCCACAGGTCGAAGTGATCGGCGACATCGCCAACGCCGTGTGGCAGATCAGCGAAGCGCTGACCGACACCTCGCACTGGGATTTCACCCGCCTGCTGGCGATCCGCGAGGCCAACGAAGCGCAAATCGCCGAAGGCGGCGACGACAACCGCTTCCCGGTCTATCCGCAGCGCCTGGTTGCCGACATCCGTCGCGTACTGCCGTCCGAAGGCATCGTGGCCTTGGACAACGGCATCTACAAGATCTGGTTCGCCCGTAACTACAAAGCGCACAAGCCGAACACCGTGCTGCTGGACAACGCCCTGGCGACCATGGGCGCCGGCCTGCCCTCGGCCATGGCGGCGCACCTGGTGCACCCGGACCGCCCGGTGATTTCGGTGTGCGGCGACGGCGGCTTCATGATGAACAGCCAGGAACTGGAAACTGCTGTCCGTCTGAACATGCACATCACCGTGGTGATCCTGCGTGACGATGGCTACGGCATGATCCGCTGGAAGCAGGCCAACATGGGCTTCACCGATTTTGGCCTGGACTACGGCAACCCGGACTTCGTCAAGTATGCCGAGTCCTATGGTGCCAATGGTCACCGCGTGGATAGTGCCGAAGGCCTGTTGCCGCTGCTGGAGCACTGCATCAAGACCCCGGGCGTGCACGTGATCGACTGCCCGGTCGACTACAGCGAAAACGATCGCATCCTGAACATGGACCTGCGCGAGCGCAGTGCTGCCATCTGAGGAGTTGGACATGCAATTGAAAGATTCACAACTGTTCCGCCAGCAAGCATTCATCAATGGCGAGTGGCTGGATGCTGACAGCGGTCTGGTAATCCGTGTGACCAACCCGGCCACCGGTGAAGTCATCGGTACCGTGCCGAAGATGGGCACCGCGGAAACCCGCCGCGCCATCGAAGCCGCCGACAAGGCCTTGCCGGCCTGGCGTGCCCTTACCGCCAAAGAGCGTTCGACCAAGCTGCGTCGCTGGTTCGAACTGATGATCGAGCACCAGGACGACCTGGCTCGCCTGATGACCACCGAGCAAGGCAAGCCACTGGCCGAAGCCAAGGGCGAAATCGCCTACGCCGCCTCGTTCATCGAGTGGTTCGCCGAAGAAGCCAAGCGCGTCTACGGTGACACCATTCCTGGCCACCAGCCAGACAAGCGCCTGATCGTCATCAAGCAGCCTATCGGCGTTACCGCGGCCATCACCCCGTGGAACTTCCCGGCTGCCATGATCACCCGTAAAGCCGGCCCGGCCCTGGCCGCTGGCTGCACCATGGTGCTCAAGCCTGCTTCGCAAACCCCGTACTCCGCCTTGGCGCTGGTCGAGCTGGCCAACCGTGCCGGCATCCCGGCTGGCGTGCTGAGCGTGGTCACCGGTAGCGCTGGCGAAGTGGGCAGCGAACTGACCGGCAACACCCTGGTACGCAAGCTGTCGTTCACCGGCTCCACCGACATCGGTCGCCAGTTGATGCAGGAATGCGCCAAGGACATCAAGAAGGTTTCCCTGGAGCTGGGTGGCAACGCCCCGTTCATCGTGTTCGACGACGCTGACCTCGACAAGGCCGTCGAGGGCGCGATGATTTCCAAATTCCGCAACAACGGTCAGACCTGCGTCTGCGCCAACCGCATTTATGTGCAGGACGGCGTGTACGACGCGTTTGCCCAGAAGCTGGCCGCTGCAGTTGCCAAGCTGAAGATCGGTAACGGCCTGGAAGAGGGCACCACCACTGGCCCGCTGATCGACGGCAAAGCCGTTGCCAAGGTCCAGGAGCACATTGATGACGCGGTCTCCAAAGGCGCCAAGGTGCTTGCGGGTGGACAAATCATCGAGGGGCATTTCTTCGAGCCTACCATCCTGATTGATGTGCCCAATGAGGCTGCCGTTGCCAAGGATGAAACATTCGGCCCGCTGGCACCGCTGTTCCGCTTCAAGGACGAAGCCGAAGTCATCGCCATGTCCAACGACACCGAGTTTGGCCTGGCTTCATACTTCTACGCCCGCGACATGAGCCGTGTGTTCCGTGTTGCCGAAGCCTTGGAATACGGCATGGTGGGTATCAACACCGGCCTGATCTCCAACGAAGTGGCACCGTTCGGTGGCATCAAGGCGTCGGGCCTGGGCCGCGAAGGCTCCAAGTACGGTATCGAGGACTACCTCGAAATCAAGTACCTGTGCCTGAGCATCTGAAGACGCAGTTTCACCAATGCCCGGCTTCGGCCGGGCCTCTTGAAAGGAACGTCAACCATGCAAGCTTCACAGCAACGCAAATGGGCTCGCTCTGGCATCGAGACCAGCGTCATGGGCTTTGGCGCTGCCCAATTGGGCAATTTCATGGCGCCGATCAGTGAAGAGACTGCCGCAGAACTCATCCAGGCCACCTGGAATGCCGGCATCCGCTTTTTCGACACGGCCCCGAGCTACGGCCATGGCCTGAGCGAAGCCCGGTTAGGGCAGGGGTTGCGCTGGCAGCCTCGCGAGCAGTTCGTGCTGGCGACCAAAGTGGGCCGGCTGCTGACGCCTCGCCGTCGTGAAGAAATCGACTTCGGTTGCTGGATCAAGGGGCTGCCATTCGAATGGCGGTTCGACTACTCCTATGACGGCACGATGCGGTCCATTGAAGACAGCCTGCAGCGCACGGGGCTTGAGTACATCGATGTCGCGCTCATTCACGAAGTGGATGTCTACACCCATGGCAGTCAGCAGCCGGAGGTGTTCGACCACGCCATGAAAGGAGCGGGCAGGGCGCTGCTCGAGCTGCGCGACCAAGGCGTGGTGAAGTCGATCGGCATTGGTGTCAACGAAAGCGACGTGGCCCATGAAGCCATTCGCCGTGTCGATTTTGACTGCCTGCTGCTGGCGGGCCGTTACACGTTGATCGAGCAGGATGCCTTGGACGCGTTTCTGCCACGCTGTGAGGCAGAGGGTGTCTCGGTCATCGTTGGGGGCGGTTACAACAGCGGCATTCTGGCTACCGGTGCGGTACCGGGGGCGCGCTACAACTACGCGCCGGCGCAAGCGCCCGTGCTGCAGCTTGTGCAGTCGATCGAGGACGTCTGCCGGGAGTTCAATGTTCCCCTCAAGTCGGCAGCGTTACAGTTCATCACCGCGCACCCAGCGGTGGCGAACATCATTCCGGGTGTGCGCAGTGTTCAGCAGCTCAGCGAAAACATCGTGACCTTCGAGCACGATATTCCTGACGAATTCTGGCATGAGCTGAAACGGCGCTCGCTTATCCGCGAGGATGCGCCCACCCCGGCTTCACGCTGATACCGCTTTTTGATCCTGGTGGATCCAGCGAGCATTTGCCTCACCGGTCGGTGCTCGCTTTTTTTTCGCAGTACGTTGCACGCGTAAAACTTCTTTACAAAACCAATAAATAGAGAGGCTCGCATGAACAAAGGATTGATCGCTGGTGCAATGATTTCCGTCCTGGCCACCCCAGCTGTTGCTACCGAGATGACGGTCATCTCGTACGGGGGTGTCAGCAAGACGGTACAGACCGAGGTTTTCTATCAGCCGTTCGAAGCTGCCCATCAGGTAAAACTGATCGCCGGTGAATACAACGGCGAGATGGGGCGTATCAAGGTCATGGTCGATACCAACAGCGTCAACTGGGACGTGGTTCAGGTTGAGGGCGACGACCTTGTGCGTGGCTGCGAGGAGGGGCTGTTCGAGCCGCTGGACCAGGCCCGCCTCGGCAAGCAGGAAGACTTCGTGCCGGGCACGCTTTCAGACTGCGGTGCGGGGCTGTTGGTGTGGTCGATGGCACTTGCCTACAACACTGATGCGCTGAAAACGGCGCCTGATGGTTGGCAGGATTTCTGGGACATCAAGAAATTCCCAGGCAAGCGCGCCCTGCGCAGGGGGCCCAAGTTCAATCTGGAAGCTGCCTTGATGGCCGATGGCGTGCCACGTGAGCAGGTCTATCAGGTGCTGGGAACGCCGGAAGGGGTAAACCGGGCATTCCACAAGCTCGACGAAATCAAATCCTACATCCAGTGGTGGGAGGCTGGCGCACAGCCCATGCAGTTCCTCGCCAGCAAGGACGTAGTGATGACCACTGCATTCAACGGTCGCATCTTCGCTGCCGAGCAGTCGGGCGCCCCGATCAAACCGATCTGGAATGGCAGCATCTACTCCATCGACTACTGGGCGATCCCCCGTGGCAGCAAGAACAAGGCACTTGCCGAAGACTTCATCGCGTTCACTCTGCGTCCCGAAAACCAGCAGAAGCACACCACCCAGCTGGGCTATGGCTCGGTCAACCTGCACACCGCCGCGTTGCTTGATCCTGCGTTGGCCCGGCAGCTCAATACCGCACCTGACAACATGGCGCGTTCGATGGCGGTGAGCAGCGAGTTCTGGATCGACCATGGCGAGGAGCTGCAGGAGCGCTTCAATGCCTGGGTCGCCCGGAAGGGTTGACTTGACCCGGCATCCCTTCACGCCGATGACATGACATTCCGGTGGAACAGTGCGTCCACCGGATTTGGCGCTGTCCGTAACAAACATGACAGTTGACCGAGATCTCGCATTCTTTGTGGTAATCATACTATTTCCTGAGCTCACGCCAGCTTACTCTGGGCGCGTCGTAGGAATTTGCTCGGCCGGCAGCTCGAACACGCAGTTGTACGAAGACGTCGTATAACCCTGATCGTAGCGCCATGCCGATGTGCAGGGACTGCCAACTTGCGTCGTTCACTTTGCAATGAGGATTTCGAATCCCGCAATAGTCGTTCGGCGAGCTAAGTTTATATACAAAAATAATACGGTAACTCATACGTTTCTGCCGCGTGCCCCGTCTTGCCGGTTTGCGGGCTTGCATGAGTTACTTAGCATCGAGCAAAGAGACAACATAATGTCAAATAAGCAAAAGATTTCCCTCGAAGATGCCCCGCTGAACAGCTTCCACAAAAAGCTGGCCGTGTACTCCTCTGGCGCCCCGTTCCTGGATGGCTATATCCTGAGTATTATCGGTGTCGTCCTTGTGCAACTGAGTCAGTCGCTGCAGTTGACTGTTTTTCAAGAAGGTATGGTCGCCGCAGCTTCCCTGATCGGTATGTTCTTTGGCGGGTTCGTGGGTGGGCTGTTCACCGATAAACTCGGTCGCAAGACACTTTATGTGCTGGTGCTGGTAGCATTGGCCGTATTCTCGCTTGGCCAGTTCTGGGTCAATTCCGCTGCAGCGCTTATCGCGTTGCGCTTGCTGCTGGGGGTTGCCATCGGCGCCGACCACCCGCTTGCCACCTCGTTGCTGGCCGAGTTCCTGCCAAAGAAACAGCGTGGCTCGATTCTGGCCAGCCTGGTGATGATGTGGTTCGTCGGTGCAGCCGTCGCTTACGTGGCAGGTGAATTCATCCTTCGTGCGATGGGCCCTGAGGCCTGGCGTTGGGCGCTGGCCAGTGCCGTGGTGCCGGCCGTATTGTTCCTGATCATGCGTGCTGGTACCCCTGAGTCTGCCCGTTGGTTGCTCAGCAAGGGTCGCACTGCTGAAGCAGATCAGGTCATCAAGAAGGTGTATGGCGACAAATTCTCCATCGCCGACCTGTCCGAGCCTGTGGCCGAGCGCAAGGTTTCCGTTTCCTCGCTGTTCCACTCGCATTACGGCAAACGCATTTTCTTCGTCAGCATCTTCTGGACCTGCTCGATCATCCCTCAGTTCGCGATCTATGCATTCGCTCCCAAGATTCTCGCTGCGATGGGCTTGACGGGTGATCTGGCTGCCTGGGGCGCGGTGGCGATCACCATCATCTTCGTATTTGGCTGCCTGCTGGGTGTGAAGCTGATCAACCCGCTGGGTCGACGCAAAATGCTCATCCACAGCTTCCTGTGGTCCGGCCTGGCACTGCTGCTGCTTGGCCTGTTCCCAGATGGTGCTGGCCTGCTGACCTTGGCGCTGTTTGGCAGCTACGCGCTGTTCATCGGTGGTGCCCAGGTGCTGCAATACGTATATCCCAACGAGCTGTTCCCAACTGAAGTTCGAGGGTCGGCGGTGGGCCTGGCTACATCGCTTTCGCGGATCGGCGCAGCTATCGGTACCTACCTTGTGCCTATGTCGCTGTCGTCCATCGGCATCGCCAATACCATGATCGTTGCCTTTGGCATCTCGATGGTAGGTCTGTTCTTCACCTGGCAGATGGCCCCTGAGACGCGCTCACTGGACCTCGCCAAGGCAAGTGCTGCCTCGGCTTAAGAATTAGCTGCTCTTGTTGTGTCGTTTGGCGCGATTTCGAATAGAAATCGCGCTTTTTTTATAATGAAAGAATGTCTACTGAAAAAGCCGTCTCGTATTTGCGAGACGGCTTTTTTGCGTTAGGCGTTTATCTTAGATTGTGCTAATCAGCTGAAAGGAGTGCGAGCATGCCCAGTTATAAAGGCCTGGGTTGGATAGTTGAATAGTATCAGAGCAAGAAAATTACGAGGACTTTCATACTGCGGTATGAATGATCTGGAAAAATGCAGATTTATCTTTTTTGCCGTTGATTTGTTCTTGCGAAAGGTTGGTTCGTACGTTAATACATAGTCATCGGCCTGTGGCAGGCCGATACGACACCCACCTTCACAGTCGGTGCAATAAAAATAGCGATCCCGTTTCAGTCCTTCATCCTGCTGATTTTTTCGGTGTGTTCATTCGTGAACGCGTAAACCCTGCGCATGGATGTTGCAGAACGGCAGTCATGGAGCCGTTGGCCTACACAACAACGCTTTCTATGATCCAATACTGGAGTCTCTAAAAATGACAAAAAAAATGAGCGCTTTCAAAAAGATGGTCTTCGCAGTTGGCGCACTCGCCGCCTTTGGCAGCGCCATGGTCGCCCATGCCGACCTTGCAGATATCAAGGCCAGGGGTTACATGACGGTGGTCACTGAAGACGACTATTCCCCCTTCAACTACATCGTCGATGGCAAACCGGCAGGCTTCCACGCCGACCTTCTGGAGGATCTCAAGGCTTTCGGCAAGGCACGCGGAATTGAAGTGCGCCAGGAAATCATGCCTTGGACCGGGCTGCTGGGTGGCGTCACCACGGGCAAATTCGATGCAGCTTTCACCGGTTCGGTGGTCACCGATGAGCGACTGCGAGTATTCGACTTTGCTCCGCCCTTTGCACCGGCCCAGCACTTCTTCGTCAAACGCAAGAATGACACTTCGATCACCAGCGAGGTGAAGAGCCTGTGCGGAAAAACGGTTGGGTTGCAGGGCGGCAGTTCATTCGAAGCCCGTTTGCCGGAACTCGACAAAATGCTCGACGCGGCTGGCTGTGATCGTGGTGAACTGGTGAAGTATCAATCTTACACCGAGGCATTTGCGGACCTCGCCAGTGGTCGTATCGACTATGCGATCACCTCGTTGATCGCAGTTAACGACGTTGTAAGGACACGCCCTGAAGTCTTCGCCAAAGGGTTCGCGGTGTCGGGCGGTGGGTTCAACGCCTGGGCCATCCCGAAAAACAACCCGCAACTGCGCCAGTTCTTCACCGATTTCATGACCGAGGTCCGCGCGAGCGGGCGCCTGGCCGCTCTTCAAGTGAAATGGTTCGGTGAAGCCTTCCCCGACATGCCAGCACAGCCGATCACCAGTGTCAGCGAGTTCCATACACTGGCGGGTCTCTGAAGCCTGTTCTACGTCGAGGAGCTACCCATGAATCTCGATACCTGGAAACTGTTGCTGGACGGAGCCTGGGTGACCTTGTACGTGTCAGCCGCGGCCATCGCCCTGGGCGTGCCGATCGGTCTGCTGATTGCAGCAGGCAGGGTCAGCAAGCTGCCGGTGTTGAGCCAGGCGCTGGCGATGTATGTCACCCTGGCCAGGGCCACGCCGCTGGTCACATTGACCCTGTTCATCTTTCTGGCCGCGCCTTCGTTCGGCATCCAGATCAACCGTGTGGCGGCAGCGATCATGGCATTGACTGCCAACACCGCAGCCTTCAACGCGGAAATCTGGCGCTCGGCGTTCATTGGCTTTGCCCGTGAGCAACGGGAGGCGGCCTATGCCTGCGGCATGACCCGGTGGGTGTTCTTCCGTCGCATCATGCTGCCCCAGGTCATCGTCAACAGCCTGCCGGCACTGGTCAGCGAAATGTCATTTCTGATCAAGGCCAGCCCAGCCGTAGCGGTCATCGGCATCGTCGACCTTACCCGGGTCACGAACCGGATTACTTCGGTTACCTATGAACCCCTGCCGCCGATTCTGGCAGCTGCAGTGTTGTACATGCTCATGATTGGTGGACTGCTCAAGCTGCAACAGTTGCTCGAGTTCAAAGCCCGCCGACTGGCGGTGTAAGGAGGCGTCATGACGGATTGGCAGATTATCTGGGAAGTCAGGGACGTCTTTCTTCATGGGGTGTGGACCACCGTGCTGCTGTTTGCAGCATCGTTTGCCGGCGCTTTCCTGCTGGGATGCCTGGCCCACTTTGGGCTGAGCAGCAACGCTTTGCTGCGCAGCGGGGTCAGGGGCTACATCAGCGTCATGCGCATGTTGCCGTTCCTGATCCTGGCTTACCTGTTCTATTACGGAGCGCCTGAGCTGGGGTTCAGGCCGAACGCCTGGGTCGCCGGAGCTGCCGCGTTGAGTCTCTATCATGGCGCCTATCTGGCGGAAATCCTGCGCGGTAGCCAGCTCACCCTGCCCGTGGGCCAGGCCGAGGCGGCACTGGCGCAAGGCTTTCGACGTGTGCCGCTGTACCTGCGGATCATCCTGCCGCAACTGCTGATGCGGTCGCGGCCGTTGATCGGCAATCAGATGGTGTATGCGCTGAAGGACACGGCCTTTCTATCGATCATCACGCTGCAGGAACTCACCGCGGCGGCGAGCGCCGTACAGGCCAGTTACTTCATCCCGACCAATGCGTTCCTGGTGTCCATTGCCTTCTACGTGTTGTTGACCCTGCTGATTGATCTGTATGTGCAGCGATTGGCCCGTTACGGTGTTGCCCGAGGAATCGAACATGCATGACGAAGTGGTAGTCAGTATCAAGGACCTGAGCAAAAGCTTTGGCGGGATCGAGGTGCTGCGCGGCGTCAGCCTGGATGTCAAAAAAGGCAGCGTCGTCAGCATTCTGGGCTCGTCTGGCTCGGGCAAGTCGACCTTGCTGCGCTGCATCAACTGGCTGGAGGTGCCGGATCGCGGCAGCATTACCATCGGTGGCCAGCCAATTGGCGTGACCGAATCGGGCAAGCCGATGGACAACAAAACGCTCGCTGCCGTGCGAGCGCGCACGGCAATGGTGTTCCAGAGCTTCAACCTGTGGCCGCACCTGACGGTTTTGCAGAATGTCACCGAAGCGCCCATCCGGGTCAGCAAGGTACCCAAGGAGGCGGCGCGCCAGCAGGCCGAGCAGTTGTTGAGCAAGGTCGGCATGCTGGACAAGCGCGACCAGTATCCCTACACGCTGTCGGGTGGCCAGAAGCAGCGGGTTGCAATTGCCCGGGCCTTGGCCATGAACCCGGAGGTAATCCTGTTCGATGAACCCACCTCGGCGCTGGACCCTGAGAGGGTTGGTGAAGTGCTGCAGGTAATGAAGGGGCTGTCGAACGAAGGCTACACCATGATCGTGGTCACTCACGAAATGGAGTTCGCGCGCCAGGTTTCCAATGAAGTGGTGTTCCTTGAGCAGGGCGTGATCATCGAGCGCGCGGCGCCACAGAAATTCTTCAACGCGCCCGAGAGCGAGCGTGTCAGGAAGTTTCTCGAACTTGAGGCCTGAACAGGCGGGTAGCAACGCACGACCTTGAGCGTTGCATCGCGAGTCAGACGCTCGACTGGCACAAGATTGTTGCAGACCTCGTTTTGCCTGCCTGCCTGTTACCGGGTGGGTCGGCATCTTGCGTGCCGAAGAAACATTCAAGGTAGGAACTGGAAGTGCTTGGCCGGGGTGGCGAGCACCTCTTCAAGCTTAATCTTTTGCAGGAACTTACAATGAAACTGACAACAACTGTTCCGCTCAAGCCCAGCCATTGGATGACCTCCGCCGATTTGCTGGAAAGTGCCACGACGCCCCTGCAGGGGGTACAAGCGGCGGATGTGGTGATCGTCGGTGGTGGCTTCGTCGGACTGTGGACGGCCATGACGATCAAGGAGTTGGAGCCTGAAGCTCGCGTGCTTGTGCTCGAACAGCATATCTGCGGAGGTGGCGCTTCCGGCCGCAATGGCGGTTTTGTGATGTCCTGGTGGCCGAAAATCGGTTCGCTCACGGCGTTCAGCTCCACCGAACAAGCGCTGTTTCTGGCCTACGCTGCCGAAGAGGCCATCAACGAACTCGGTACCTTTTGTGAGCGCCACGGTATCGACGCGCACTTTCGCCAGAGCGGCTGGTTGTGGACAGCGACAACACGGCAGCACCTGGACAGCTGGAACGGTACGCTGGCGGCCTGTGCCAAGCTTGGGGTAGAACCGTTCGAGCGCCTGGATGCACGTGAAGTCGCCCGCCGCACCGGGTCGTCCGTACACCTGGGAGGTGTATTCGAACGCAGCATCGCTACGGTACAGCCGGCGCTGCTGGTAAAAGGCATGCGTGACGTGGCGCTGAAAATGGGCGTGCTGATCCACGAGCATACGCCTGTGCAGGACATACAGCCGGGCGGGCCGGCTACTGTCACCACGCGTCACGGGCAAGTGCGAGCCAAATCCGTCGTGCTGGCGATCAACGCCTGGGCTGCGGCGGTACCGGCTCTGGCCAAACTGATCGTGCCGGTCAACAGCTCGATTGTAGCCACCGAGCGTATGCCAGAGCGCCTGGCAAAAATCGGCTGGACGGGGGGGGAGGCGATCACTGACTCGCAGTTGCTGGTGGATTACTACCGCACGACCCAGGATGGCCGTATTTGCTTTGGCAAAGGCACCGGAGCCATCAGTTACGGTTCGCGGATAGACGGTGTGTTCAGCGAACACCGTCAGAGTATCGCCCTGACGGAAGCGGATTTGCGCCGAACCTATCCAATGATCGGCGATGCGCAGATCCAGGCGGGATGGTCGGGGCCCATAGACCGAACTTACGACAGCCTGCCGGTATTCGGACAGCTTAACGGGCATGCGAATGTGCATTACGGAATCGGTTGGAGCGGCAACGGCGTAGGCCCGAGTCGCCTGGGCGGGCGGGTGCTGGCAAGCCTGGCCTTGGGGCGTGACGATGCCTGGAGCCGCTGTGCATTGGTCGGCCGTAATTGCCGGAGCTTTCCGCCGGAACCCCTACGGTACCTGGGTGGAAATCTGGTGCGCAATGCCGTGCTGCGCAAGGAACGAGATGAATTGGCCGGGCAGCCTTCTGCAATGTTGGACCGCTACCTGGCACGCTTCGCCCCTTCGGGCCTGGAAGACAAGAACTGAGGATATTTGACGATGACCATGACCAAGATCTGTACGCGAGATCCACTGAGTTTTGGCGATGCCGTGCGGCTGGGCTCTGAAGTGGAAGAGCCCGTTGCGCAGGCACGCCTGGCGGCGAACCAGGTATTGACCGATGGCCGAGGCGAGGCCGGTGTCTGGGAATGCACCCCGGGCCGTTTCCAGCGGCAGGTCATGCAGGCTGAATACAGCTATATCATCTCAGGGGAGGGCAGCTTCACGGCCCAGGGCGGGCAGACCGTCGACTTCGCGGCGGGCGATGTGTTGTATTTCAGCGCCAATACCCACGGTACCTGGGATATCCGCAGCACGGTACGCAAGACGTATATCATCCTGGCTTGATCGATTGCAGTGGAGTGCTTGCAGTGGCCCAACGTATCCGTGACCTGATCGCCCTACCCGAATTGCGTTCGCGAATCATCGCCGGGCACCGAGGTCAGGATCGTCTGGTGCGTTGGGCGCACGCCTTCGAGCTTGCCGATCCTGGCGAGTGGCTGGGCAGTGGTGATGTGCTGATGACTACAGGTCTGGGAATACCGCGTCAGCCTGGTCAGCAGCGTGAATATCTCACGCGCCTGGCGGAGTGTGGGCTTGCGGGCATCATGATCGGTGAGAACATGCAAGCGCCCGCCGACATCAGCGGTTTGACCGCCTGTGGGGATGCATTGGGGTTCCCGGTCATCATGACTGACTATGAAGTGCCATTCGCGGCGGTGACGCGCGCCATCATCGATGCCAACCAGCAGGAGGAATATGCCAGGCGCACGACCCTGGCCAACGTTTACGAGAGTGCGCGTCTTGGGATGCAGGGGCTGGGGTTGCCTGCAACACTTGCCAGGCTGGCGGGTGATATCCAGTGCGAGCTGTATCTTGTTGGATGTGAAGACCTCGAGCCTTGGGCGGACGCACTTCCGGCGTTGCCTGAAAGCCTGCGCAGCGCTTTGGCGCTGGGGCGCAGTCGCAGTAAGGCCCAACAGTCGATCGTTCGCCGCCATCAGGCGAACAAGGGCGAGTTCCATAGCATCGAATTGTCCAATCAGCAAGGCTGCCTGCTGGTCATCGTGGGGGACCGCTTGCCCGACTATGGGCTGCTCCATCACCTGACGGTGGTGCTGGCACTTGAAACGCAGCGAGTGCAGGCCGAGCTGGAGCGGCATCTGCGCCTGGGGTCGGAGCTGCTCGATGACCTGATACAGCGGCGCTTGCAAACCGCTGACGCTGAAGCCCGGTTGCAGGATTTCCTACCGGGGACTTCGCTGGTCAATGCGGTCATCTCCGTAGCCCGGCTCGATGGCGAAGCCGCTACCCGTATCGATGCCAGGCTGCGCAAGATGGATATCGGCGCGCTCGTGCGCCGGCAGGCGGACCAACTGCTGCTGTTGCACAATCAATCGTTGCTTGCCGAGTACGCTCAGCAATTGGGCGTGTCGTTGGGCGCCAGCGCAGCGCTCCAGACGCCGTACAGGGCCCCCGATGCACTGCGCGAGGCCTGGGTGGCCCATGCTCATACCCATCGAAGAAGATCGCTGTGCCTGTATGCCGAGCTGGAAACCGATACCCCCTGGATGCCGCGAACGCCCGATGAAGCGGCGCGTGCATTCAACCATGTGTTGGGTGCGGTATATCAGTACGACAAAAGTAACAACACTGCGCTGATCACCAGTTTGAAGGTGCTGCTCGAAGAGAACCGCTCATGGTTGAAGGCCGCCAACCGCTTGCATGTGCATAAGCAGACCCTGGTCTACCGGATTCGTCGTGTCGAGGAGATAAGCGGGCGGTCGCTGGATTCGACTGCCGACGTGGCAGCGCTGTGGTTCGCGCTGCAGAGTGCGTGGGCCGTCGAGGATGGCGAACAACACTGAGGCAATGGCTATCGTGGCGATCCGATGCGTAAGGCAACTTGAGCAGTTTTTAGAATGCGCATGAATTTATTTCTGCAAGTTCAGCCAGTTAGATTGGGCATGATGTACGCTCTCGAATCCAACGGGTCTTCTGTATGTCAATCGCCGATCGCTATGGCCTTGTGCTTTCCACCTCATCACAAGCAGCCGCTGAGCGCTATCAAACGGGCGTAGATCTAATGCTTGCTGCCTGGCCGGGGGCGAATGAGGCATTGGAGGCTGCGCTCACCGAAGACCCTTCCTTTGCGCTTGCTCATGCAGCACGAGCCCGGCTCCATGCCATGCGTGGTCAAATCGAACACGCCAAGGGCAGTATCGAGTTGGCCCGGCAATGGGTGGTCAAGGTGGGCAATGAGCGGGAGCGAAGCCACGTCCATGTGCTTTCACTGGCCATCGGCGGGCAATCAGCCCAAGCCCTTGATTGTGCGCTGGCGCATGTAGAACGCTGGCCCACGGATGTAATCATCTTCTCGCTTCCGTTGGGGGCTTTTGGCCTTTTCGCGTTCTCGGGCAGGGATGATCACGACCAGGCACGTGTGACACTCTGTGAGCGTCATGCCAGGCATTTTTCGCATGATGACTGGTGGTTCACCGGGTATCGCGGATGGGCGCATGGCGAAAATGGCAACCTTATGCGCGCACGTGAGCTGACCGAGCGTTCGCTTCAGTTACGGATAAAAAACGCCAATGCGTTTCATGCCCACGTCCATGTGTTGCATGAGTCCGGTCTTCACGCTGACATCACACAAGCCATCGACGGTTGGCTACCGGAGTACGACCGCGCTGGCGTGCTGCATGGCCACATTGCCTGGCACGCAGCCCTTGGGGCGTTGGCGCAAGGCAGGCATGAGCAGGCACTGAGTATCTATTCGAACAGCGTTGCCCCTGATGTCTCCGCTGGCGTACCGTTGAATATCATCACCGACGGCGCATCGTTACTCTGGCGCTTGTCGCTTGGCGGTATCGATCACCCCCGCACGCTTTGGACTGAATTGGCAGCGTATGCGCAGCCATACTTTCAGGGCGCAGGCTTCGCCTTCGCCGACTTGCACATGGCGATACTGTCGGCTGCCACCGGCGATCGAGCGGCGGTTGAACAGCGTATTGCTGCCCTCGATGAGCAGTTACTGCGTGGGAGCCTTGCAGCAGGTCGGGTCGCACCAGAACTCTGTCGTGCAATGCTGGCGTTCGCCGAAGGCCGGTACGAAACGTGCTTTCGCACACTGCAGGGGGTTGCCAATGACGTGGTCAGGATAGGCGGGAGCGGTGCGCAACGGGAAATTGTTCAGCAAACCTTGATTGAGTCGCTTCGCCGCACTACGGATCCAGCCGTACACGCCCGCGCCTGAGGGGGTATCGTTTTGAATGAGTGCCTGCCCCTGTGGTGCAGAGCAGGCTCCCGCTTAGCAAGCCGCTACCGTCATGGCGGTTTGACCCAAGGGGTTGGGCTGGCAGGACAGCCCTCGGCCAATCGGGTAATAGCTGAACCCGTACCTGGCCATGCGCTCGGGGTCATACAGGTTGCGACCATCGAACACCACCGGCGTTTTCAGTTGCCGCTTTATGAGTTCAAAGTCCGGGGCTTTGAATTGCTGCCACTCCGTGCACACGATCAATGCATCGGCTCCGCTCAGCGTGGCCTCAGGCGTGCCCATCAAGGTCAAACGCTGACTGTGGCCGTAGATACGCTGCGTTTCGTACATTGCTTCGGGGTCATACGCCAGGACACGTGCGCCGTGCTCCCAAAGTGCTTCCATCAGCTCGCGGCTGGGGGCGTCACGCATGTCGTCGGTATTGGGTTTGAATGCCAGCCCCCACAGCGCGAATGTCCTGCCTTGCAGGTTGCCGCCATAATAGGACTGGACCCGTTCAAAAAGCTTGCTCTTCTGCCGCTGATTGATCGCTTCAACGGCCTTTAGCAAATCGCTGGAGCATTGCACCTGCTCAGCACTGTGGATCAATGCACGCATATCCTTGGGGAAACATGACCCGCCATAGCCGCAGCCAGGATAAATGAAATGGTAGCCAATCCGGGGGTCTGCGCCGATACCCAGCCGAACGGCCTCGATGTCGGCTCCCAGGTGCTCGGCAAGCTCAGCAATCTGGTTGATGAAACTGATTTTCGTTGCAAGCATGCCGTTGGCCGCGTACTTGGTGAGTTCAGCGCTGCGCAACCCCATGAACAACATGCGGTCGTGATTTCGGTTGAAGGGTTCATAGAGTTCGCGCAGCACATGGCGAACCTCCTCAACGTCGCTTCCCACCACGATCCGGTCGGGGCGCCGGCAATCGGCCAATGCGGCACCTTCTTTAAGGAATTCCGGATTGGACGCAATTTCAAAATCCAGGTTGCGATCGTTTGCTTGCAACTGCCGTGTTATGTGAGCACGCAGACGGTCGCCGGTGCCGACCGGGACTGTTGACTTCTCCACAATGATGACGGGATCCACGCGATAGTCTGCGATCTGAGTGCCGACCGCGAACACCGCTGACAGGTCCGCGGCTCCACTTTCCGAGGGAGGTGTGCCGACAGCGATAAATTGCACGCGGCCATGTTCCACGGCCAGTCGGGCGTCAGTGGTAAACCTCAATCGCCCGCTATCCAGCCCGTCGCGCAGCAACTCATCCAACCCAGGTTCGTAGATGGTCGCGATGCCTCTGGACAACTGATCGATCTTGCGTCCATCGATATCCATGCAAACGACGTCATGACCGACCTCGGCCAGCACACTGGCCTGGACCAGGCCAACGTAGCCACTGCCAAATACAGTGATTTTCATAGTGTGATCCTTATCAATATTCTGATGCGCTTCGCTGCGGACGGCGGCTGTTGATGACCCACACACCCGTCACCACAAGGCAAACCCCGAGCGACTTGGTGGTGGTCAGTGGCTCACCAGAGTCGGTGAGGGTGGCGGCCAGCGCGTAAACCAATATGTAACTGATGCTGAGTAAGCTGTAGGCCCTTGCCAGCGGTAGATACTTGAGTGCTGATAGCCAGCACAGCATCGATGCGACATAGGCCAGTACGGCTGTGCTCAGCACCGCCAGCGCTGCCCAGGACAGTTCAGCGCTGAGCCACAGAGGCGGTGGGGGAAGGCGGCTCATTGCCCAGCGGATGCCCAGTTGCGCGGCGCTGACCAGCACCACGCTGGCTCCGGCAGGTAACCACCCCGCATAGCTGTTCATAGACCGGAACCCAGCAGGCAGACACCCACCACAATCAGGCCAAGCCCGAGCAGATGACGCGTGTCTACTGCTTCGCCAAACAGCAACCGGCTGGCAATGGTGATGAGCACGAAATTAAGGCTGAGCATGGGGTAGGCGATGCCGACATCCATGCGTTGCAGCACCAACATCCAGCAGAGCAGCCCGCAACCCAGGCTGGCGGCCGCCACCCATGGCCATGCACAACGAATGCGCAGCCACCCGCTGGCTTTCGCTGGCTGCCCTTGCCAGTGTTGCACTGTCAGTTTTTGCGCGATCTGGCCAAGACAGGTGAGCGCCAGCGTTGCCAGTACCAAGGCTACGTTCATGGCAGGACCTGCGGCAGGATGACCAGGGTAAGACGCCCGGAGGTATAGCGTTGACCCTCCGTGGGAAGCAGGTCCAGTTGATGTTGGTCACGCTCGCTCTTTATTCGCAGCAACACGCCCACGGGGCCGTCGATACGAGCGCGCGCCAGCCAGTCCTGGATCTGATCTGCAGAGATGCTCCGCTGGCTGGCCTCGGGATAGGACAAGCCGTACTTGAGCTCGCCCTGAGTGTCGTAGAGCGTGACCTGGGGTGTTTTCAGGCGCCAGGCGAGGGCTGAGGCAACCCCAAGATCATTGCTGACCAGATGCCGGACTTTCGCCAGTTCGGGTATCTGACTGGCGATGAAAGTATCGGGTGTCTTGCTCTGTACAACGGTGTGAGGCATGGCCGCCGGGAGGAACGCAATCAGCATCCAGATTGCCATGAGTGGTGCGTGCCAGTACTGGACAGGTCGAACCCATGCCGCTAACGCTGCGAAACCCCAGGTAGCGATCACAATCCAGACCAAGGTCAGATGGAATGCGTCATTGACATAAACAGGCCGGTGCAATTGCATGAAAGCAAGCGATACGCCCGCTCCCAAGGCAACCAGGGCATTGAGCACGGCGTTCAGGCGCAGCCCGTTGCTACGTTGCAATTGCAAGCGCTGTGCGAGGAAATGCCCCATGACCAGCGCCAGCGGCATCAGGCAAGGCATGATGTAAGTCGGGAGCTTGCCCCGGCAAAGGCTGAAGAAGATCAGTGGCATCACGAACCACATGATGCAAAATGCAATAGCGGGTTGACCGCGTTCGTGCCATGCCTGGCGCAAGGTGCTCGGTATCAGCCCCGCCCAGGGCAAGGTCGCGACGACGAGTAATGGCAGATAAAACCACCATGCCTGCGCGTGTTGTGCATCTTCCCCGGCAAAGCGGCGGACGTGTTCGTGCCAGAAGAAAAATCGCCAGTAGTCTGGCTCGTGGTGGTGAACGGCCAGCACCCAGGGAAGCGTGATCAGCAAGGCTCCCACTATTGCCAGAGGTCCGTGAATCAGCAGAGCTTTCACACGTTTTTGCCATGCGGCATAGGGCACCGCGATCAACACTGGCAAAAGCAGCGCGAGAAAACCTTTGGTCAAGAAGCCCATTGCACAGGCGAAGCCAAGCAGTAGCCAATAGCCCAGCCTTATGGCCCTGGCACCGCGTTCAAGCGCATTCCACAGTGCAAACACACTGAGGTTCACCCACAGGGTGAATTGGGGATCCAGATTGCTGTACCCGGCTTGCCCGGCAATCAGCCCGAAGCTTGCGTACAGTAATGCCGCTAGTGCACTCGACCTGGAGTTGCCCCACCATTGTCGTGCAAGCAGGTAGACCAGCAAGGTACTCAATGCTGTTGCTACCAGCGAAGCGATTCGCACACCAAAGAGATTGTCGCCGAAGATCGCCTGGCCGAGCGCGATCATCCAGTAGCCGGCGATAGGTTTTTCAAAATAACGCAAGCCCAGGAAGTGAGGCGAAATCCAGTCACCATCCAGGAGCATCGCTTGACTGATCTGCGCATAGCGGGTTTCGTCTGGAATCCAAAGGCCGTGATTGGTCAAAGGGATCAGGTAAAAAATGGCGAAGACGATGATGCCTAGCGACCATGTGCGGATCTGGCTCATGGTTGACGAACTCCCAGCCATCCTTGGCGCCCCTTGACGCGCCCGCGGACCACCTGCGCGCAGGGCAAGCTGCCACTGGACTCGCTCAGCATTTCGCCAAGTGGGCGAAAGCCAATGCCTTGCTGCTTCACACGTTGCAGCAGCTCCCGGAATTTGGGGGCCAGGCGCATGCCTTCCACTTCCGCGTGAATGGTGTAGATGTTGCCAGGGCCACACGCCATTCGTTTCAGCACCAGATCATGGAAGGTGTCGACCGACAGCGCGGGGCTGACGACTTCATCGAACGTCGGCAGGTTTACCGGGACCTGAGGCGTGCCGTCACGGCCATCGCTTAGCCGGGGATGGAACGCGCCATGCCCTCGACAATCGCTGTTGTAATGAAACCCGAATGCTTCTTTGGCTTCGATCACACGCGTGTCGGCCCGCCACCCGGCGGCAGCCGAACATCTGACAGGCTGCCCCAGAATGTCCGACAGGCAGTCATGCCCCTTGCGGATCTGTTCATGCAGCTGGGCGGGTGACCACTGATGGGCATGTGCCTGCCAGCCATGATGATCCCAGGCGTGCAGCCCGATTTCATGCCCGGCTGCCTGGGCGCGACGCATCAAAGGTCCAAGTTCGCGGCCGATCGGCTTGCCTGGCCAGGCAGTGCCGGCGAGCAGGATATCCCACCCGTAGAGGCTGGCCGCCTGTGACCGCATCATCTTCCAAAGGAATGCCGGCTGCGCCAGACGCCACAGGTGCCGGCCCATGTTGTCCGGCCCGACGCTGAAAAAGAACGTTGCCTTGATATCGGCTTCTTCCAGAAGGTCTATTAGCCGGGGCACCCCTTCGCGAGTGCCGCGAAAGGTGTCTACGTCTATACGCAACCCTGCCGAGATCACGAGCGCACCTCAAGTTCGCGCAACGCTTCGTGCAGGAAGAAGTCCAGGGTTTTAGCGATGGTTTGGCGCCACTCGATCGTTGGCGTCCAGCCGATCAGACGCCGGGCGTTTTCGATGCTGGGCGTGCGGTGGGTGACATCCTGATAGCCATTGCCGTAGAACGTCCGGCTTTCCACGTCATGAAAACCGGCAAAAGGCGGGAAATGCTGACGCAGTGGGTGGGCCTCGAATTGCTGTAGCAGCTCATGTGCCAGCTCTCTGATACTGGCCTCGTTGGCCGGGTTGCCAATGTTGATGATCTGACCGCTGCAGCGCTGGCCGGGGTTATCGATAATGCGGGCGAGTGCCTCGATGCCGTCGTCGACGTCGGTGAAGCAGCGTTTCTGAGCACCACCGTCGACCAGCCTGATGGGCGTACCTTCGACCAGGTGCAGGATCAGCTGGGTGATCGCACGGGAGCTGCCGATTCGTGCCGAGTCGAGCCGGTCCAGGCGTGGCCCCATCCAGTTGAATGGGCGGAACAGGGTGAAGTCCAGGCCCTGGTGACCATACGCCCAGATGACGCGGTCGAGCAGTTGTTTTGACGCCGAGTAGATCCAGCGTTGTTTGTTGATCGGTCCAACAACCAGGTTGGAACTGTCTTCGTCGAAGCTTGCGTCCTGACACATCCCATAGACTTCCGAGGTCGATGGGAAAATAACGCGTTTGCCGTATTTCACACAGTACCGCACGATCCGCAGGTTTTCTTCGAAGTCCAGCTCGAATACCTTCAGTGGGTTACGGGTGTATTCAATGGGCGTTGCAATGGCCACCAGCGGCAATATCACGTCGCATTTCTTGATGTGGTATTCCAGCCATTCGGAATGAATGCTGATATCACCCTCGACAAAATTGAAGCGGGGATGCTCGATCAGCCGCGCGATGGCATCTGAGCCGATGTCCATGCCATGAATTTCGTATTGGTCATCGCCGAGGAGGCGCTCGGAAAGGTGATTGCCGATAAAACCGTTAACGCCGAGGATCAACACCCGCGTCCGGCGCTTGACGCTCCTCTGAATGCTGCGCACCACTGAACCTTCGACCAAACCGAGCTCCGCCGCCAGGCGTGCGCCGGTCAGGTAGAGCCCGTTGTCATCACATTGGCCCTGGCGCACTGTCAACGCGCCTTCGCCGCAGGCGATGCACAGAGGGTCGATGGACAGTACCGTGCCCGGAGCCTGTCCTGAGTGATTGTCCGCAACCTCTGCATTCCAGATGATCAGCTTGCGCTCGCCCAGCATGCAAAAGGCGCCTGGGTAAGGGTGCGTGACCGCCCGAATCAGGTTGCGCAGCTCATGTGCGGTTCTGCACCAGTCAATCAAGCCATCGGCGGCACTACGGCGACCGAAGTAGCTTGCCTTGGTTTCATCTTGCGCAACTTCAGGCAGCTGATTGGCCAGCAACGGCGGCAAGCTGTCTCTAAGCAGGTTCACAGCCGCGGCTTTAAGCTTATGGTGCAGCGACAGCGCAGTGTCTGCGGGTTCGATCGGAACCGGACATTGAGCGAGAATCGGCCCGGCATCCGGGCGTTCGACCATGCGGTGCAAGGTAACGCCAGTTTCGCTTTCGCCGTTGACCAGAACCCAGTTGGCCGGAGCCCGGCCGCGGTAACGCGGCAGCAGTGAACCATGCAAGTTGTAGGCGCCGCGACTGGCGCAGGCGAGCAGGTCTGTTCCCAGCAGGTTGCGGTAGTAGAACGAGAACAGCAGGTCGGGTTTCATCGCACGAATACGTTCGACCCACAATGGGTGATTCGCATCGTCTGGCGCGTACACGCGGATATCGCGCTCAGCGCACAGACGGGCGACAGATGCATAGAACACGTTTTCCTGAGGGGCGTCGGTGTGGGTGAAGACGGCGGCAATTTCAATGCCTGCTTCGAGCAAGGCTTCGATACCGGCGCAGCCAATATCGTGGTAGGCGAAAACAACGGCTTTACGTGACATGTGATCAGGATTCCAGTGCAGAACGGTGTGCGATGAGTCGTGGCGTGGCGGTCGAGGCGTTGCCCAACGGTGCGCGATGAATGCTTTCGATAAAGAAGCGAGGCCTTGCGCGTACATCGTTGTAGGTGCGCCCCAGGTATTCCCCCAGCAGGCCCATGCCAAGCAATTGCACGCCACTGAACATGAACAGCACGGCGAAGAGCACGAACATCCCGTTGCCTGCCCATGCCGCGCCCAATGCGAGGCGCATGATCATGAGCAGCACGGCAAACAGAAAACCTGCGCTTGCAAGTGCAGCGCCGGCGATGCTCAACAGGCGAAGAGGGGTGGTGGTCATGCAGGTGATCAGATCGAACATCAGGTTGATCAAGCGCATGGGGCTGTACTTCGATTCACCGTGTTCACGCTCTGCGTGAGCCACGTTGATTTCACAGGTATGCCGGGAAAAACTGTTGGCGAGAATAGGGATGAACGTGCTGCGTTCGCGGCAGGCGAGCATGGCGTCGACAATGTGCCGTCGGTAAGCACGCAACATGCAGCCATAATCGTTCATGGCCACACCGGTCGAGCGCTTGACTGCCCAGTTGATCACGCGCGACGGCCAGCGTCGCCAAGCGGAGTCCTGGCGACGCTCGCGCACTGTTCCGACCACGTCGTAGCCCAATGCCGCCTGCCTTGCCAGGCGAGGAATTTCCTCCGGAGGATTTTGCAGGTCAGCATCCAGCGTGATGACCACATCGCCCTGGGCGTGCTCAAAGCCAGCAAGAATGGCCGCGTGTTGGCCATAGTTGCGGTTGAGCATGACTGCCACCACATGACTGCCTGGCGCCAGGGCAGCTTCTTTGAGCAATGCAGGGGAGCGGTCGCGACTGCCGTCGTCCACCAGAATGATTTCATACGGCTGTGGCAGTTGGCTGCACGCGGTTTCGGTGCGCATGAGCAGCTCGGCCAGGCTCGCTTCCTCGTTGTAGACCGGGATGATCACGGACACAAGGTTTACGGGATAAGGTTTCAACACTTGGCCTCCAGTACATCTTCAACGGCACTGACTACGCGGTCGACGTCGCTTTCTCGCATGTCAGGAAAAAGCGGCAGTGAACACAGCCGCGATGAATTCCACTCGCTGTTGGGCAGGTTTGGCTGATTCCCCTGGTCTGCGTAGAAGCGATGCAAGTGGGTGGCGATGAAGTGAATGCCGGTACCGATGCCTCTGTCCTTGAGCGCTTCCATGAAAGCGTCCCTGCTGAGCCCGCATCGGGTCTGGTCGATACGTACGATGAGCAAGTGCCAGGCATGTCGCTGTTCGTGATGTGGCAGGTGCAGCGGATCGAGCGGGAGATGCGACAATTTTTCCAGATAGCGCATGGCCAGGCTTTCCCGCCGTGAGCGCAAGGTTTCCAAGCGCTGTAGTTGCACCAGGGCGATTGCGGCGTTCATGTCAGGGAGGTTGTATTTGAAACCTGGCTCGATCACTTCGGCCTGCGGCCGCCTTCCCAGATTCAAGCGGTCAAACGCGTCGACGCCTAGTCCATGGAATTTGAGTCGTCGCGCCCGCTCGGCCAGCGCGTCGTCATCGGTGACGAGTACGGCGCCTTCGGCACAGGTAAGGTTCTTGATCGCGTGGAATGAGAAAATAGCGGTACCGGTTTGGCCTACCGGCGCACCGCGATAGCGGGTGCCCACTGCATGAGCAGCGTCCTCGATAAGCCTGATGCCATGCTTTTGCGCCAATGCCCGTAAGGGCGGGAGATCGAGAGAGGCGCCCGCGTAATGCACCGGAATGATCGCGCGAGTTCGCGGGGTGATTGCCGCTTCTACCTGTTCTGCCGTGCACATCAGCGTGTCGCGGTCCACATCGATGAAGACGGGTTTTGCCCCGAGCAAGGTAATGATGTTGGCGGTGGAGACCCACGTCAGGGAGGGTGTGATGATTTCATCGCCCGGCCCGATGCCAAGGGCCAAAAGCGTGACGTGCAGGGCGCCGGTAGCTGACGACATGGCTACCGCGTGACGACAGCCTATGTATGCAGCGAAGCATTGTTCGAGCTCATGATTTTTGGGACCGGTGGTTATCCAGCCTGAGCGCAGGACTGCTTCAACGGCCGCGATTTCTTCTTCGCCGATACTGGGTCGGGAAAAAGGCAGGAATTGTTCGGTCATGGAGACCTCGGGAGGGAAGGGTAACTATAGGAAGCGGGGTGCAACGAGGAACGAGGCGGAGATTAGGCGGGTGTTGTCGAGAATCGTTTAACGAATTATCAAGAAGTCATCAAACAGTAAGGGACCGCGTTCCGAGAATTTGGAAGGCGCTGTGTGGTGCTCGCAGGGGGCGTAGTTCAGGGGGTGGCAGGACTGATCAACAAGACGAGCATGCTGAATGCGTTGTAGCAGGTTCAAGGCCCAACGAGGATCTTGCGGCCTGCCCATCAGCGAGGCGCGTTCGGTTCGGTGATATCGCCCTGACTGGCCTGCCACAGGCGGGGGTGGCAAGGTCAGTCATGGTCAGTGTCGTTCAGCTTTCC
Source organism: Pseudomonas sp. NPDC090592 (assembly GCF_044769185.1). Classification (NCBI taxonomy): domain Bacteria; kingdom Pseudomonadati; phylum Pseudomonadota; class Gammaproteobacteria; order Pseudomonadales; family Pseudomonadaceae; genus Pseudomonas; species Pseudomonas sp. NPDC090592. The sequence continues at coordinate 3,148 of NZ_JBIVXJ010000033.1, read as the reverse complement.
TTGCCGGCGCGAAGTTGGCCCCAACGCAGGTTAACGTTCACACCAATGCTCAGGAAAGGTTCGGGCGGGTTGCGATTCGGGCCATCGGAGTCAAGTAGGAAGTCGATCAGCTCGTTCCGGTCACCCGCCAGCCAATCGGCAAGCAGTGTGCCGGTTGCCGTTCCGCGGGTGATCCCCAGGCCGTTGCAGCACAGCGCGGCATGAATGTTCGGTGCCAGGCTACCGAAGTGGGACAGGTGGTTGCGCGACAAGCACATGGAGCCTCCCCAGGTGTACTCGAAAGGCATTCCGGATAGCATTGGGAATCGGCGTTCGAACGAGGCGCGGTGCTGGCGCTGTGCCCGGTCCAGGTAGCGCTGATGGGCGCGGCCATCGGCGTTGAAGCTGAAGCTGTTACGCACCAGAAGACGCTGATCAGGCGTGCGGCGCAAGGTACTCCCGAATGGGTCGGCCGGAATGATACCCCAGGTTTCTTTGCCCCCAAGGCGAGCCTGCTCTTGCTCGGTCAACGGGCGGGTCATGCTGGCGTAGGTGAAGACCGGCAGCAGTCGGCCGGTGAGGAAGCCGAAATGACTGGCAAACGCGTTGTTGGTCAGTAACAGCTGCTCGGCAACAATCTCGCCACCTGCGTGCTTGAGGACGGTGCGCTGTCCTTGCTCGAGGTGGGTGACGACCGTGTTTTCAAACAGCGTGACGTTCTTCGGCAGGCTTTCGGCCAGCCCCATGGCCAAGGCGGAGGGTTGCAGCAGCAGGGTCCCGGGGGTATAGAGCGCCTTGCGGTAGAAGGCGGTGCCGAGGTGATCCTGGACATCACGTCCTTCGAACACCTCATAGGGTTGCCCAAGCTTGTCCAGGCCGCTGCGATAAGCTTCCAGTACCGCCAGTCCCTTGGGTTCGACTGCTGCCTGATATTTGCCATCCGGGCGTAGTTGGCAGTCGATGCCGTGCTCGGCGACCAACTGTTTGATGATGGCTTGGGCGTGCAGGTTGAGCTTCAGGTTCATCCGCGCGGTGGGTAAATGGCCGATGTAATCGGCCGCACCGATATCGTGGGGAAGGTCAATGGCGAAGCCAGAGTTGCGGCCGGATGCGCCGAACCCGACTTGCTGGCCTTCCACCAGAATGATGTGATCGTCAGGGTAACGCAGGGCCAGTTGCCTGGCTGCGGCGAGACCGGTGAATCCCGCGCCCAACACCACCCAGCGTGCCTCGCTACGGCCTTTGTGAGCGGGACGTACGCTGCGGGCCGGGCTCAGGTGAAACCAGCCGCAACCGTTATCGTCAGCGGGAGTAGAAGTGTTTCTGTACATGCGCGTCTTCTTGGGGTTGTTTTGGCGCGACTATGTCATTCATGGCAGGCCATAAATATAACGTGCAGGACGGAAAATCTGACGCCTTTCCAGTACGGCGGCAGTGCGACGGAAAGTAATTGCCAATGCGAATTAGTTGCAGATAGGATGCGCGCGCTTCCTCATTCCTCTACTACTTTCGTCTAATCTCAGGGTTCGTCATCGATGCGTCGCACGATCGTTTCGCTGTGCCTGCTTCACGCTACGTCACTATCTGCAATGGCGGCGCAAGCTCCTGCTGCCGCGCCTTCCGGCATCGAGCTCGAGGCGGTGAACATCAATGCCAGTACCCCTGATGACGAGCGTGCCGATGGGCCGGTCGAGGGTTACAAGGCTACTCGCTCGGCCAGCGCTACACGCACCGACACGGCGCTGCATGAAACGCCGCAATCGGTCAGCGTAGTGCCCAAGGATGTGCTGCAAGACACTGGCGCCACGCGCCTGCAGGACGGCCTGGACTACGCCGGCGGTGTCGGCCGCGCCAACAACTTTGGCGGCCAGGGCCTGACCACCTTCACCGTGCGTGGTTTCACCACCGGCGAGTTCTACCGCAACGGTTTCCCGATCAACCGCGGCTACCCCAACGCCCCCGACGCCAATACCGTCGAGCGCCTGGAAGTGATCCGTGGCCCGGCTACCAGCCTGTACGGCCGTGGCGACCCAGGTGGTACGTTCAACGTGGTCAGCAAGCAGCCCCTGCCAGAGTCCAAGGTCACCCTGGGCAGCCAGTTCGATGACCAGGGCATGCACCGCGCCACGCTGGACGCCACTGGCCCACTGAACAGCGACGGCTCGCTGGCCTATCGCCTGAATGTGCTGGGTGAAGGCGGTGAAAGCTTCCGTGATGACGTCGAAAGCGAGCGCTACGATGTTGCGCCAGTGATCAGCTGGCAGGTCAACGACGCCACGAAGGTGATTTTCGAAGGCGACTTCATGCGCAACAACCACCCGCTGGACCGTGGCCTGACCCGTTACGCCACGCAGACCGGCAGTGCCTCGCGCGACACCTACATCTGGGAAAAAGGCAGCGACAACCTGCTGCACAATGACAACAACATGGCCCAGGTACGTTTCGAGCACCTGCTCAACGACAACTGGACACTGGCCGGAGGTTTCCAGTTCCTCGATGGCTCGCTCAAGGGGAACGCTGTCGAAGCCAATGGCGCACCGGTTGATGGCCGCACGCTGCAGCGCAACTTCAACTACCGCAAGCTGGAATGGACCGATCGTGACTGGCAGCTGAACCTGACCGGGCATTTCGATACGGGCGGTTTCAGCCACACCCTGCTGACCGGCGTCGAGTACGAGAACTACGACTACAACTCGATCATTCAGCGCTCCTCGGCCGCCTACCCGATCGACATCTACAACCCTGTACTGGGCCAACCAAGGCCGGCACTGAATGCAATTCCCACCACGTGGGACAAGGAAAACCTGCAAACCTGGGCCTTCTTCATCCAGGACCAGGTAGCCCTGACCGAGCGTCTGAAAGCGTTGGCCGGCGTGCGCTTCGAGCGATTCGAGCATGACTACGACGACAAGCGACCAATAAACCGCGACTTCAGCAAAGGCGAAAATGGTGTTACGCCACGCTTCGGCCTGCTCTACGACCTGACCGATACGGTTGCGGTTTATGCCAACACCGCACGCTCGTTCAAGCCCAACAGCGGCACGCCCTTTGCGGGAGGTGGCTTTGATCCGGAGAAAGGCAAGTCCTACGAACTGGGCGTGAAGTGGGAGCCGCTGGATCGCCAGCTTAGTGTGGATGCAGCGGTGTACCACATCGTCAAGGAAAACGT
>NZ_JBIVXJ010000032.1:0-73410 GCF_044769185.1 Pseudomonas sp. NPDC090592 | reverse complement strand
GCGGGAGGCGAATCATACAGCGTTTAGAAGCGCTGTCAACCACCATCTTAACCGCTTGCGATCATTCGATCGTAGCCCTTTCAGCACCTTCCGAACTACCTAACTCATTGAATTTCAAGGAGTTTTTCGTTCCGTTGTCGCTGGAAGTGGGGCGCATTATAAGGGGATTCGAAAGCGCGTCAACCTTTAATTTCAAGAAACTTTAATATCGCTGAAAAGCAAAGCGGGGCGGCCTGACGGCCGCCCCGCTTCTCGATACCACCATGCGCATCTAGAGCACGCCTGCATCGCGCAAGCGCTGCATCTCACCTGCTTCCAGCCCCAATACCTGCTCGAGCACCACCTCAGTGTGCTCGCCCAGCAGCGGCGGCGCCCGACGATACTCCACCGGAGTCTCCGACAACCGTATCGGGCTCGCCACCTGCGGCACGCTGCTCGCCAACGGATGTGGAATATTCACCGCCAGCCCACGCGCCAACACCTGGGGATCCTGGAACATCTGCGCCAGATCATTGATAGGCCCGCACGGCACGCCGGCAGCTTCCAACTGGCTAACCCATTCGGCTGTTGTCTTGAAGACCGTGGCCTGGCGGATCAGTGGAATCAGTTCAGCCCGGTTGGCCACACGCAACTTGTTAGTAGCAAAGCGCGGGTCGTCCGCCCATTGCGGCTGCCCGGCCACCTCTGCGAATTTGCGGAACTGGCCATCGTTCCCCACTGTGAGTATGAAGTCGCCATCCGCCGTCGGAAAATCCTGATAAGGCACGATATTAGGATGTGCATTGCCCAGACGGCGAGGCGGGCTGCCTGTAGTCAGGTAGTTCATGGCCTGGTTCGCCAGGCAGGCCACCTGCACATCAAGCAGCGCCATGTCGACATGCTGCCCCACTCCGGTCTGCTGCCGATGGGCCAGAGCAGCAAGCATGGCCACCGTGGAGTACAGCCCGGTGAGAATGTCGGTAAGCGCCACACCTACCTTGACCGGCCCTGCACCTTCCTCACCCTCCGGGCGACCGGTAAGGCTCATCAGCCCACCCAGCCCCTGAATCATGAAGTCATACCCGGCACGCTTGGCATACGGCCCCGTCTGGCCAAAGCCGGTGATGGAGCAGTATATAAGCTTGGGGTTGATCGCCTTGAGGCTGTGGTAGTCCAGCCCATAGGCCGCCAGCCCACCCACCTTGAAGTTCTCGATGACGATATCGGACTTCGCTGCCAGCTCGCGCACCAGGCGTTGCCCTTCAGGCTGGGTGAAGTCGATGGTCACCGAGCGCTTGTTACGGTTGGCCGACAGGTAGTAAGCCGCCTCGCTGGTGTTCTCTCCTGCCGCATCCTTGAGGAAGGGCGGCCCCCATGCGCGGGTATCGTCACCACTGCCCGGGCGCTCGACCTTGATCACGTCAGCGCCCAGGTCAGCGAGAATCTGACCAGCCCATGGGCCGGCCAACACGCGCGAAAGGTCCAGCACCCGCAGATGTGATAGCGCGCCCATGGGCTGGCTCCTTATTAATAGAAGGCCTGGATACCGGTCTGCGCACGCCCCAGGATCAGCGCATGCACGTCGTGAGTGCCTTCATAGGTGTTGACCACCTCCAGGTTGACCAGGTGACGGGCCACACCGAACTCATCGGAGATACCGTTGCCCCCCAGCATGTCGCGCGCCATGCGGGCAATATCCAGCGCCTTGCCGCAGGAGTTGCGCTTCATGATCGAAGTAATTTCCACTGCCGCAGTACCTTCATCCTTCATACGCCCCAGGCGCAGGCAGCCTTGCAGTGCCAGGGTGATTTCGGTCTGCATGTCGGCCAGCTTCTTCTGGATCAATTGGTTGGCAGCCAGAGGGCGGCCGAACTGCTGACGGTCCAGGGTGTACTGACGCGCGGTGTGCCAGCAGGCTTCGGCGGCGCCCAGCGCCCCCCACGAGATGCCATAGCGGGCTGAGTTGAGGCAGGTGAACGGCCCTTTGAGGCCGCGCACATCCGGGAAGATGTTCTCCTCTGGCACGAACACATTGTCCATGACGATTTCACCGGTAATGGAGGCGCGCAGGCCAACCTTGCCATGAATCGCCGGGGCACTCAGGCCCTGCCAGCCCTTTTCCAGGACAAAGCCACGGATATCACCCGCATCGTCCTTGGCCCAGACCACGAACACATCAGCGATCGGGCTATTGGTGATCCACATCTTGCTACCGGTCAGGCGATAACCGCCGTCAACCTTCCTGGCACGGGTAATCATCGACCCCGGGTCGGAGCCATGGTTAGGCTCGGTAAGGCCGAAGCAACCGATCCACTCGCCACTGGCCAACTTGGGCAGGTACTTCTGCTTCTGTGCTTCGGTACCGAATTCGTTGATCGGCACCATCACCAGCGACGACTGCACGCTCATCATCGAACGGTACCCCGAGTCGATACGCTCCACCTCGCGGGCGATCAGGCCGTAGCACACGTAGTTCAGGCCGCTGCCACCATACTGCTCGGGAATGGTTGCACCCAGCAGGCCGATCTCACCCATCTCGCGGAAGATCGCCGGGTCGGTCTGCTCGTGACGGAAGGCTTCGAGCACACGCGGGGCGAGCTTGTCCTGGGCGAACTGATAAGCGCTGTCTCGCACCATGCGCTCTTCTTCAGTGAGCTGCTGGTCCAGCAGCAGCGGGTCGATCCAGTTGAAGCTTGCTTTACCGGCCATGAGCGAAATCCTCGAAATAGGGGGTAGTTTCTTGTGCCTTTGAGCCTAGGCCTGATCGGCTGCCGGGACAAACGAGGATTGCGCACCAATCAGTGATATTTTGTCACTTCGTAAATCGGCAAAACGCCATATTGACAGCCTTACGAGTGAGGTTGACGTACATGCGCCGCAAGATCCCCAGTACTGCCGCCCTGGTTTGCTTCGAGGCAGCAGCACGCAACGAGAGCTTTACCAAAGCCGCCCAGGAGCTTGCCCTGACCCAAGGCGCCGTTTGTCGACAGATTGGCGGCCTCGAGGCTTTTCTCAATGTGGAACTGTTCCGCCGCTCGCGCCGCGGCGTGAAGCTGACCGAAGCCGGCCTCTCCTACAGCCGCCAGGTTGCTGCCCAACTGGACGCCGTGGAGCGCGACACCCTGTCGGTAATGGGCCAGCAGGGCGCCAGCGTGATCGAGCTGGCAGTGGTGCCGACCTTCGGCACGCAATGGCTGCTACCGCGCCTCAAGGGCTTCCAGCAAAGCCACCCGGAGGTCACGGTCAACCTTACCAACCGCACACGGCCATTCCTGTTTGCCGACACCGCCTTCGATGCTGCTATCTATTTCGGCGATGCCGACTGGTCCGGTACCCAGTCGCACCGGCTGATGGGAGAAAACCCGGTACCCGTGTGCAGCCCGGCGCTGCTGGCCGGGCAGGGCGCGCTTGAAGCACAGCGTATTGCTCAACTACCCCTGCTACAGCAGAGCACGCGCCCTTACGCCTGGCGGCAATGGTTCGGCAGCCTGGGAATGAATGTGGAACGCGACATGACAGGCCCTCGTTATGAACTATTCTCGATGCTCGCCCAGGCAGCCATGCATGAAATGGGAATCGCGCTGATTCCACCGTTCCTGATCCAGCGCGAGTTGGAGGAGGGTAGGTTGGTGGTCGCTAACAGACACGCCCTCAGTAGCGACAAGGCCTACTATCTGATGATTCCGGAACGCAAGGTAGAGTCGGCCTCGTTGCGCGCCTTCCGCGACTGGCTGGTAGGCCAGGCCCAGGCCTACACCGCTTCAACATGAACAAGTGCGACAAATTGACTCTGTAGTCAATTATTTTAAACACCTACAGATATATGTATTTGTCGCATTTGCATAAACTGTTATGCAAGCCGAAAATACCCTTTAACCCTGCTAACCACGCGGCTTTGCGGGTTATTTTGCGACATTCACCGTGCCCTGAGCGAATTGACCGAAAAATTTTTGATTTTTTCTCCTAATCTGCCAATAGCCCATGTTTGACGGGCTGGAGCCTTATTGCTGCGACAAGCGGTCACAGGGTGACTTGTAGTTTTAACTTCGTTTCGCTCCAGAACCGGTTGAAGGCCCCTGGGTTCGTCTGCAAAATGCTTCGCCCGCCCGGGATTCGGCGGGTCGGCGCTCCACAGCCGCCCCAGCGCACCATCCGAAGTGTGCTGGCTCATACAAAGACAAAAGGTCACCGCAGGAGAATAAGTCGTGCACATTGGTGTTCCTCTCGAGACGCAGACCGGTGAGACAAGGGTCGCTGCGACCCCGGAAACCATCAAGAAACTGATTGGCCAGGGCCATCAGGTCACCGTCCAACGGGGGGCAGGGCTCAACGCCAGCATTCCGGACAGTGCCTATGAGGCCGTGGGCGCTTCCCTCGGGAACGCAGCCGATGCCTACGGCGCCCAGTTGGTGCTCAAAGTGGTCGCCCCCAACGACCAGGAACTGGCCCTGATCAACAGTGGCAGCCTCCTGGTGGGCATGCTCAACCCCTTCAACGGCGAACTGATCGGCAAGATGGCCGAGCGCGGCATCACGGCCTTCGCCCTGGAAGCCGCGCCGCGGACGTCGCGGGCGCAAAGCCTGGACGTGTTGTCGTCACAGGCCAACATCGCCGGTTACAAGGCCGTGTTGCTGGCTGCCCACTACTACCCACGCTTCATGCCCATGCTGATGACCGCTGCCGGTACCGTGAAGGCTGCGCGCGTGCTGATCCTGGGGGCAGGCGTTGCCGGCCTGCAGGCCATCGCCACGGCCAAGCGCCTGGGTGCGGTGATCGAAGCGTCCGACGTGCGCCCTGCCGTGAAAGAGCAGATCGAGTCGCTGGGCGCCAAGTTCATCGATGTGCCCTACGAGACCGATGAAGAACGCGAGTGCGCCGAAGGCGTTGGCGGTTATGCCCGCCCGATGCCGGCCAGCTGGATGCAGCGCCAGGCCCAGGCCGTGCACGAGCGCGCCAGGCAGGCCGATATCGTCATCACCACCGCACTGATCCCCGGCCGCAAGGCCCCGACCTTGCTCAGCGCCGAAACCGTCGCGCAGATGAAACCCGGTTCGGTGGTCATCGACCTTGCCGCAGCCCAGGGGGGCAACTGCCCGCTGACTGTTGCTGATCAGGTGGTGCAGGAGAACGGCGTGACCATCGTCGGCCCGACCAACCTGCCGGCGCAGGTGGGTGCCGATGCCTCGGCGCTGTACGCACGCAACCTGCTGGACTTCATGAAGCTGCTGTTCGACAAGGACGGCGCACTGGTCATCAACCTCGAAGACGATATCGTCGCGGCCTGCCTCATGTGCCGTGATGGTCAAGTCGTCCGCAAGAACGGCTAAGGAGCACGACAATGGAAGACATGCTGATTTCCCACGGCATCTACAACCTGATCATCTTCGTGCTGGCCATCTATGTGGGCTACCACGTGGTGTGGAACGTCACGCCGGCGCTGCACACGCCGCTGATGGCCGTGACCAACGCCATCTCTGCCATCGTGATCGTCGGCGCCATGCTGGCCGCTGCACTTACCGTGACCCCGGCCGGCAAACTGATGGGTACGCTCGCCGTGGCCCTGGCTGCGGTCAATGTGTTTGGTGGCTTCCTGGTCACCCGCCGCATGCTTGAGATGTTCAAGAAGAAAGCCAAGAACGAGGGGCAGAAGTAAGCATGAGCATGAATCTGGTAACACTTCTGTACCTGGTCGCCTCGATCTGCTTTATCCAGGCGCTCAAGGGCCTGTCGCACCCGACCACCTCGCGGCGCGGCAACCTGTTCGGCATGATCGGCATGGGGATCGCCATCCTCACGACGGTGGGCCTCATCTATAAGCTCGCCGCGCTCTCTGTTGGCAACGGCGGGGCGACTACCGGCATCGGCTACGTGATCGTCGGCCTGCTGGTCGGCGGTACCGCTGGTTCGATCATGGCCAAGCGCGTCGAGATGACCAAGATGCCAGAGCTGGTCGCCTTCATGCACAGCATGATCGGCCTGGCTGCCGTGTTCATCGCCATCGCCGCCGTGCTGGAGCCGCAGTCGATGGGCATCGTGGCGGCCATCAGCGACCCGATCCCTACCGGCAACCGCCTGGAACTGTTCCTCGGTGCCGCCATCGGTGCCATTACCTTCTCCGGTTCGGTCATCGCCTTCGGCAAGCTGTCGGGCAAATACAAGTTCCGCCTGTTCCAGGGCGCACCGGTACAGTTCGCCGGCCAGCACAAGCTGAACCTGATCCTTGGCCTCACCACCATCGCCCTGGGCCTGCTGTTCACCTTCACCGGTCACTACAGTGCATTCACCCTGATGCTGGTGCTGGCCTTCATCATGGGCGTGCTGATCATTATTCCGATCGGTGGCGCCGACATGCCCGTGGTGGTGTCGATGCTCAACAGCTATTCGGGCTGGGCAGCTGCCGGTATCGGCTTCTCGCTGAACAACTCGATGCTGATCATCGCCGGTTCCCTGGTCGGCTCGTCTGGTGCCATCCTCTCGTACATCATGTGCAAGGCGATGAACCGTTCGTTCTTCAACGTCATCCTCGGCGGCTTCGGCGGTGACAGCGATGCGGGCGCCGCGCAAGGCTCGAAGGAGCAGCGCCCGGTGAAGTCCGGCTCGGCCGACGATGCCACCTTCCTGCTGAGCAATGCCGACAGCGTGATCATCGTGCCGGGTTACGGCCTGGCAGTAGCCCGTGCCCAGCACGCGCTGAAGGAACTGACCGAGAAGCTGACCCACAACGGGGTGACCGTGAAGTACGCGATCCACCCGGTGGCGGGGCGCATGCCCGGGCACATGAACGTGCTGCTGGCCGAAGCCGAAGTGCCCTACGACCAGGTGTTCGAGATGGAAGACATCAACGCCGAGTTCGGTCAGGCCGACGTGGTGCTGGTACTGGGCGCAAACGACGTGGTCAACCCGGCGGCGAAGAACGATCCCAAGTCTCCGATTGCCGGCATGCCGATCCTCGAAGCGTTCAAGGCCAAGACCATCATCGTCAACAAGCGCTCCATGGCCAGCGGCTATGCCGGCCTGGACAACGAACTGTTCTACCTGGACAAGACCATGATGGTGTTCGGCGACGCGAAGAAGGTCATCGAAGATATGGTCAAAGCGGTCGAGTAAGGCTTTTCGCTAAAAACCGTGCGTTATATAGAAGGCCCCGGCGAGATCTCTCCCGGGGCTTTTGCTTTTCAATGATCCAGATCAACGGCTCTACTGCATGGCTTCTCATACGACCATGGTCGTGGGACGGCACTGGGCGAAATCTCTAGACTGCGCTGCAGTAGTTTCAGTAGCCCGAGATAACAATCCATGTACCGTGATCGTATCCGCTTGTCCTCCCTGCACAGCAAGGTAATGAGTGCGGCTGATGCCGCTGGTCTGATCGAGGACGGCATGACCGTCGGCATGAGCGGTTTCACCCGCGCCGGCGAAGCCAAGGCCGTACCGCATGCACTGGCCGAACGTGCCAAGCAGTCGCCACTGAAAATCAGCCTGATGACCGGCGCCAGCCTGGGCAACGACCTGGACAAGCAACTGACCGAGGCCGGCGTGCTGGCCCGCCGCATGCCGTTCCAGGTCGACAGCACCCTGCGCAAGGCCATCAACGACGGCAAGGTGATGTTCATCGACCAGCACCTGTCGGAAACCGTCGAACAACTGCGCAACCAGCAGCTGAAGCTGCCGGACATCGCCGTCATCGAAGCGGTGGCCATCACCGAGCAAGGCCACATCGTGCCAACCACTTCGGTGGGCAACTCGGCCAGCTTCGCGATCTTCGCCAAGCAGGTGATTGTCGAGATCAACCTCTCGCACAACCCCAACCTCGAAGGCCTGCACGACATTTATATTCCGACCTACCGCCCGACCCGCACGCCAATCCCGCTGGTCAAGGTCGACGACCATATCGGCAGCACCGCCATCCCGATCGACCCGGCCAAGATCGTCGGCATCGTCATCAGCGACCAGCCAGACTCGCCGTCCACCGTACTGCCACCGGATGACGAAACCCAGGGCATTGCCGACCACCTGATCAACTTCCTCAAGAAAGAAGTCGAAGCTGGCCGCATGACCAACAAGCTCGGCCCGCTGCAGGCGGGTATCGGCAGCATTGCCAACGCGGTGATGTGCGGCCTGATCGAGTCGCCTTTCGAAGACCTGACCATGTACTCCGAAGTACTGCAGGATTCCACCTTCGACCTGATCGACGCCGGCAAGCTCAGCTTCGCTTCGGGCAGCTCGATCACTTTGTCCAGCCGCCGTAACGCCGACGTGTTCGGCAACCTGGAGCGCTACAAGGACAAGCTGGTGCTGCGCCCGCAAGAAATCTCCAACCACCCGGAAGTGGTACGTCGCTTAGGCATCATTGGTATCAACACCGCGCTGGAGTTCGATATCTACGGCAACGTCAACTCCACCCACGTGTGTGGCACCAGGATGATGAACGGCATCGGTGGCTCGGGTGACTTTGCCCGCAACGCCCACCTGGCGGTGTTCGTCACCAAGTCGATTGCCAAGGGCGGTGCGATTTCCAGCGTGGTGCCGATGGTCAGCCATGTCGACCACACCGAGCATGACGTGGACATCCTGGTCACCGAACAGGGCCTGGCCGACCTGCGTGGCCTGGCACCGCGCGAGCGCGCGCGGGCGATCATCGACAACTGTGTGCACCCGGATTACCGCGCTGCGCTGAACGATTACTTCGATCGCGCCTGCCAGCGTGGCGGCCACACCCCGCACATCCTGCGTGAAGCGCTGAGCTGGCACGAAAACCTGGAAGAAACCGGGCGCATGCTGGCGGGTTAATCCAGCTGTAGCAAGGAACAGCAGCCCTGCTTCTGCTGTTCCGGCCTCTTCGCGGGCTTGCCCGCTCCCACAGGTCATGTGCAACCCTAAAAGGGAGTGCTTTACCTGTGCGAGCGGGCAAGCCCGCGAAAGGGCCATAACAGTCAAATCCTGCAATCAGAACACCTTGCGGCCAATAGCTTGCATAAACTGTACTACTGTACCGGCAATTTCACAGTTCCCCGCTCCATGAATCCCTTTCCTAAAGCCAAAACGCACCATTAGAGTGCAGACCAGTACAGTTGCGCCATTTTCGAGTGCAACAGTAGGGTTACACAGTTAACTGAGCCATCCTCTTTCACCTGAACTGTATCTACTGTTCTGGACAAGAGAGGAGGATCATTGGCATCAGTTAAATCACTACCTAATCCCGCCATAAGCGGAAGGATGAAGCATCATGGAACGTACCCTCAGTTCCGGTCTGGTCTTTGAAAGCAACGCCCAGCAATCCAACTCTTCGATGCCACTGCGCGCATTGTCCACTCTGCTGCTGTGGCAGCGTCGCATGGCCAGCCGCCGTCAACTGGCTCGCCTGGACGCGCGCCTGCTGGCCGACGCGGGCATCAGCGAGTCGCAGCGCTACGAAGAGCTGAGCAAGCCTTTCTGGCGCTAAGCACCGGCTTGCCGGCTTCGGCTGGCACCGCGAATTCTCAAAACCCGTTGCAGGTGACTGCAACGGGTTTTTTGTTTCCAGGTCGCGTGCTAGAGCCGCTTGCGGGCCAACATGTACAGTTTTTTGATTTATAAAATTGACAGGTACAGTTTATTGGCGCGCCGTTCATTAACTTCCACAAACAACGGCGCGTGATACGCTTGGCTTAATAGCCTGTAGAAAGCCGCTATCAAACGTACCGCGACGAGCCGTATGAGCGTCCGATAATCAGAACCACCCGCCCCTAGTCCAGGAGTCCACCATCATGTCCCGTAAATACCTGATTGGCGCCGCCCTGATGCTGAGCCTGGCCGGCACCGCAAACGCCACCAGCTTCGTTGTCACCACTGACGCCGTGGTAGGCGCGGTGGCTGCGTCCACCGATGCCACTTCCGATATCTCCTCTTCGTTCAAAGACGACAAGATCGTGCAGGCCGCCCGTGACGACGCCGCCAGCTTCGTTGGCAGCCAGGGCGACATCCGTGGTGCCAAGCTGGAAAGCGCTTTCCTGCACATCCGCTCGCAAATGCCGGCCCTGCAGGCCAGCGATGCACAGCTGGCCCAGGCCATCCTGGCGCTCTGATCCCGGCTGAGCCGTTCAGCTGTGCGGGCTACCACCCGCACAGCCGCACCCACCTTAACCGCCCACGTTCCCAGCTGTTGTAGAGCCCATGCGTTATCTGTTGCCGCTGCTGTTTTCCGTTGCAGGCATGGCCAGCGCCCATGCCATGGATACCACCACGCAAGGCCTGGTCATCTCAGGCTATGCCACCAGTCAGGTCACCACCGCGCCCTTCGATCGCAAGCTGGTCCGCCAGGCCCGCGACGATGCTGCTGTGTTTGTAGCCAGCGACGGCCAGATCCGCGGCGTGCGGCTGGAGGCTGCACTGGAATCATTACGCCACAATTGTGCACGGCTCGCCGTCGGCGATCTGGAACTGGCGCAGGCAATTCTCGTCCAATAACTACACCCGACTCCCTGTATTTTTCGGAGATGCTCCATGCGTAAACCGCTGATTGCCGCTACCCTCGGCATGCTGCTGCTGGCCGACCTGGCCCAGGCACAGACCCTGGTGGCCACCAGCAACATCATCGTGCGTGCCTTTGGCCGCTCGATCGACTTTACCTCAGACACCACCACCTCGATTCGCGACTCCAAAGTGGTGCGCGAAGCCCATGACGACGCTGCCAGCTTCGTCGCCAGCAACGGTGACATCCGCGGCGCGCAACTCGAGTCGGCCTTCAACACCCTGCGTGAGCGCGTGCCAGAAGCACGCGGCGCCAGCGACCAGGTACTGGCCGAAGCCATCCTCGCGCTGTGAAAAGCGTGCGTGCCTGGCTGCTCGGCTGCGCCCTGACGCTGCCCGGCACACCCGTATTGGCCGACCTGCAGCTTCAGCTGCAGGCATCCGGCCTGGACTCTCAACAGTCCCAAGCCAGCCAGGCCCTGCTTGATGAGGCCCTGAGCAAGCTCCCCCCTCGATTCAAGCAACAGCTGGACCGCCGCGTGCGGGTCAGCTGGAGCGACAGCATGCCGGCCGATGCCTATGGCCAGGCATCGCTGGTGTCCACCCTTGAACTCAACCGCCGCCTGCTTCCGGGCCTCACCGATGGCAGCGCCGCCACCGAGCGTACCGGCCGGCCACATGGCACGGTGCGAGAAGAGCTGCTGGCCACGGTGCTGCACGAGCTCACCCATATCTACGACCGGGCCCGCTTGTGGCCCGCCGCCGAAAACTCGCTGATTGCCCGCTGCAAACGCCAGCAAGGCACGCTGGGCAAGATCGGCCTGCCCGAGCAGTGCCGCGGCCAGGCCGAACGCCGCTTCACCCTCAGCGACGACCCGCGTTTGCTCGACCTGGCCGGCTGGCAACAGTACGTGGGCCGGCGCGGCGAGCGCGAGCAGCACAATGGCCAGTTCGTGCGCAGCCCCGACAGTTATGAACTGAGCAGCCCCAAGGAGTACGTCGCGGTCAACATGGAGTATTTTCTCCTCGACCCGAGCTACGGCTGCCGTCGCCCGGCGCTGAACCAGTATTTGCGCGAGCACTTCGGCTGGGCACCCCAACAGGACACCTGCGCCAAAGGCCTGCCGTTCATCAATGCCGGTAGCGACTTTGCCCGCCAGCCGCTGGGGGAAATCGACCCTGAGCGGGTCTACGAAGTGGACTACTTGCTGGCCGAAGCCAACCAGAACCTGGTCAGCCGCTGGGGCCACAGCATGTTGCGCCTGGTGATCTGCAAGCCGGGCCGCCCACGCGGGCCGGACTGCCGCCTGGACCTCGACCAAAGCCTGGTGCTGTCGTACCGCGCCTTCGTCAACGATGTGCAGCTGTCCAGTTGGGACGGGCTGGTCGGCAACTACCCGTCGCGGCTATTCGTACTGCCGCTGAGCCAGGTGATCGACGAATACACCAAGACTGAACTGCGTAGCCTGGCCTCGGTGCCTTTAAGGCTCAACCGCAGCGAAATCGAAAACCTGGTGCGCCAGGCCGCCGAGATGCATTGGAGCTATGACGGCAACTACTGGTTCCTGTCCAACAACTGCGCCGTGGAATCGTTGAAATTGCTGCGCAGCGGAACCGCCAACCCGCGCCTCAACGACCTCGACAGCATCATGCCCAACGGCTTGCTGGCGGTGCTCAAGGGCAGGGGGCTGGCCGACACCAGCGTGCTCGACGACCCGCGCGAGGCCTTACGGCTGGGCTACCGCTTCGATTCCTACCGTGACCGCTACCAGGCCATGTTCGAAGTACTGAGGAAGCAGCTGCCGATCAGGCAGGCCCTGGTCGAGGACTGGCTGGCTCTGGATGCCGAACAACGCCGCCCGTGGTTCGCCAAGGCCGACCTGCGCACCAGTGCCGCATTGCTGCTACTCGAGCAGGCCAGCTTGCGCAGGCAACTGCTGCTGGCACAGGACGAGGTCAAGCAGCGCTACCTGAACGCTGCGGCATTGAAAGACGGCAGCGTCAGCAAGGCGGATGCAACCCTCAAGCAGATGCTCGCCAACAGCGGCTTCCTCAGCCGCCCGGCAGAGTTGCTGGATGCCAAGGGCTATGGGCTGCCGCAACCCGAGGAGCGTAAGCACCTTGAGCAGGTGAGCAGCGAACGCCAGGCACAGTTGTTGCGCCTGAGCACCAGCCTGGACAAAGAGGTGAGGGCGCTGCTGGAGCCGTCACGGGCCAGGGAGATTGCCGCGGTCGAGGCCAATGTGAAGCAGATAGGCGAGCATTTGCGGGCGCTGCACAAGGCTGCCGGTGGCCTGCAGTTGTGATGTTTGCAGGCCCGGCCTCTTCGCGGGCAAGCCCGCTCCCACAGGATCTACACCGCCCTTGAGATCTGCGCCGTACCTGTGGGAGCGGGCTTGCCCGCGAAGAGGCCCGTACAGACAGCACGACGCCTACAGGTCTTCCTCTGCCTGCGAAGGCAAATCCTCATCCAGGTGCAACCAGGGCAACCGGCTGCCCACCCAGATATGCCGGTTGGCCCTGACCCGCTCCGGGTGATCCAGCGTCGCGACCGTCACATCGATGGTCTCCGGGCTGTGCGTGGTCACCAACGCCACATGCGCCCCGCACTGCCCACAGAAGTACCGGCTGCAACTGGCCGGCGCCACATAACAGTTCGGCTCACCCGCCAGCCACTGAAAGCCTGAACCGGGCAGGGTCAGCCAGGTCACCACCAACCCACCGCTGACCCGTCGACAGATCGAACAATGGCAGTGGGCGATATCCGTCAAATCGCCCGCCAGGCGATAGCGCAGGGCGCCACAATGGCAGCCTCCTTCGGTTACATCCTGCATCACCTACCTCCCATCGCCTTTGCTTCAGCGAAAGCTGGCTGAAAGCTTGCCCTCATAGGATAGCCCCCACTACCGGCACAAGACCGGTCAGCCAGGGCACCCGGTAAACACCGCGCCCGGCCCAATCAACAACAACAATGGTGATTCTGATGTATTCCTGTGCCCGCCTTCCTGCAGTCCCTCTCCGCATGCTCCCCGCGCAGCGCCTGACGCGCTGATCCGCCCGAATCGACTTTCCTTTCGCCGCGCCACGCCTGGAGTATTGCCATGCTGACCTTCCTCGGCTTTGCCATGGTCATCACCTTCATGTACCTGATCATGACCAAGCGCCTGTCGGCCTTGATCGCGCTGATCCTGGTACCGATCCTGTTCGCCCTGTTCGGCGGTTTCTCCGCCAAGATCGGCCCCATGATGCTCGAAGGCATCAGCAAGCTTGCGCCTACCGGCGTGATGCTGATGTTCGCCATCCTCTATTTCGCCCTGATGATCGACTCCGGCCTGTTCGACCCGGCCGTGCGCAAGATCCTCAAGCTGGTCAAGGGCGACCCGCTCAAGGTGTCGGTCGGTACCGCCGTACTGGCCCTGGTGGTCTCGCTCGACGGCGACGGCGCTACCACCTACATGATCTGCTGCGCCGCCATGCTGCCTATGTACAGCCGCCTGGGGATGAGCCCGCGGATCATGGCCGGCCTGATCATCCTGGCCGGCGGGGTGATGAACATGACCCCATGGGGTGGCCCGACCGCTCGCGCCGCCAGTGCCCTGCACGTCGACCCGTCGGACATCTTCGTACCGATGATCCCGGCCATGCTGTTCGGCGTGCTGGCGATCCTGGGCATTGCCTACCTGTACGGCAAACGTGAACGTGCCCGCCTGGGCGAGCTGCACCTGCCTACCGACGACATCGACCACAGCGAAATCACCGTCTCGCAATACCCGGAAGCTCGCCGGCCCAAGCTGCTGTACTTCAACGGCGCGCTCACCGCGGCCCTGATGGTCGCGCTGATCATGGGCCTGCTGCCGCTGCCGGTGCTGTTCATGATCGCCTTCAGCATCGCCATGATCGTCAACTACCCATGCCTGCAACAGCAGAAGGACCGCATCGCCGCCCACGCCGGCAGCGTGCTGGCCGTGACCGGGTTGATCTTCGCCGCCGGCATCTTCACCGGCATCCTGTCGGGCACCGGCATGGTCGACGCCATGTCCAAGAGCCTGCTGGCAGTCATCCCCGAAGCGCTGGGCCCGTACCTGGCGGTAATCACCGCCATCGTGAGCATGCCGTTCACCTTCTTCATGTCCAACGATGCCTTCTACTACGGCGTACTGCCGGTGCTGGCCGAAGCCGCCAGCCACTACGGCATCACCCCGGTGGAAATGGCCCGTGCCTCGATCGTCGGCCAGCCGGTGCACCTGCTCAGCCCGTTGGTACCTTCCACCTACCTGCTGGTGGCCCTGGCCGGTATCGAGTTCGGCGACCATCAGCGCTTCACGCTCAAGTGGGCAGTGTTGGTATGCCTGTGCATAATGTTTGCCGCGCTGCTGATGGGGATTTTCCCGCTGTTCAGTAGTCTTTAATAAATACGTATCACCTACGCGACGCGCCCTGACCGGGGCGCGTTGCCATTACCGCTCGAAGGAAATTACATGGAATGGCTGACCAGCCCGGAAATCTGGGTTGCCTTTTTTACCCTTACCGCGCTTGAGATCGTCCTCGGTATCGACAACATCATCATGATCTCGATCCTGGTCAGCCGCATGCCCAAGCACATGCAGCCGCGCACCCGGATCTTCGGCCTGGCCCTGGCCATGGTCACCCGCATCATGCTGCTGCTGTCGATTACCTGGGTCATGCGCCTTACCGCCGACCTGTTCGTGGTATTCGGCCAAGGCATCTCCGGGCGGGACCTGATCCTGTTCTTCGGTGGCCTGTTCCTGCTGTGGAAAAGCTCGCAGGAGATCTACCACGGCCTGGAAGGTGAAGACGAGAACCCGGACGAGCCGAAAGGCGCGGGCGGCAAGTTCTTCTACACCATCATCCAGATCGCCATCATCGACATCGTGTTCTCGCTGGACTCGGTGATCACTGCGGTGGGTATGGTTTCCCACGTACCGGTGATGATCGCCGCCATCGTTGTCGCCGTACTGGTGATGATGCTGTGCGCCGGTGCCATCAGCAATTTCATCGACAAACACCCGTCGCTGAAGATGCTCGCCCTGTCGTTCCTGATCGTGGTCGGTACCGTACTGATCGCCGAGGCTTTCGATGTGCACGTACCGAAAGGCTACGTCTACTTCGCCATGGCATTCTCGCTGGCGGTAGAGGCGATCAACATCCGCATGCGCACCGCCGCGGCCCGCAAGGAAGGCAAAGAGCATGACCCGGTGAAACTGCGCAAGGACATTCCGGGTCAGTAAGATCAGGGAGTGCAGGACAGCGAGGGCCCTTCGGGGCCCTTTTTCATGCCCGAAGGTTGCCATTCGCTGCGCCGGAGTACAGTTCCTGTGGGAGCGGGCAAGCCCGCGAAGAGGCCCGCACAGAAATCATTCATCTCCCATGTGTTTCAAATAGATAACCACCATGCGAAGCTGGCAACAGCTGCGCAAAACAACTAAAGCTTTGAGTGAGCACTGAAAACTATTCAAACGCTCACGTTTCTTCCCTTGGCCCGCTGGGCCTGTACAACAGGGGGCCTTCGCCATGCTGACCCTGCTCAACCTGCTCTCGGCCGTGACGCTTCTGGTCTGGGGCACCCATATCGTGCGTACCGGCATTCTCCGGGTGTTC
The DNA here is from genome assembly GCF_044769185.1 of Pseudomonas sp. NPDC090592. Taxonomy (NCBI): domain Bacteria; kingdom Pseudomonadati; phylum Pseudomonadota; class Gammaproteobacteria; order Pseudomonadales; family Pseudomonadaceae; genus Pseudomonas; species Pseudomonas sp. NPDC090592. Next base: position 57,363 of record NZ_JBIVXJ010000032.1, on the reverse strand, counting down.
GGCTCGAACCTGCGGCGCATCATCAGCCAGAACATGGACAAGCGCCCGCTGGCGTTCATCGCCGGCATCCTGGTCACAGCCATGGTGCAGAGCAGTAACGCCACCGCCATGCTGGTCACATCCTTCGTTGGCCAGGGCCTGATGGCCATGACCCCGGCCCTGGCGATCATGCTCGGTGCCGACGTGGGTACCGCGCTGATGGCACGGGTGCTCACCTTCGACCTGTCGTGGCTTTCACCGCTACTGATCTTCCTGGGCGTGATCTTCTTCCTCTCGCGCAAGCAGACTCGGGCTGGCCAGCTGGGCCGTGTAGGTATCGGCCTTGGCCTGATCATCCTGGCACTGGAGCTGATCGTGCAGGCAGCTGCGCCGATCACCCACGCACAGGGCGTGAAAGTGCTGTTCGCTTCGCTGACCGGCGACATCATGCTCGACGCCCTGGTCGGCGCCATGTTCGCCATGATTTCCTATTCCAGCCTGGCTGCCGTGCTGCTCACCGCGACATTGGCCGGTGCCGAGGTCATCAGCCTGCCAGTGGCGATCGGCCTGGTGGTCGGCGCCAACATCGGTAGCGGGTTGCTGGCCTTCATCAGTACCAGCATGCAGAACACTGCCGGGCGCCGGGTGGCGTTGGGCAGCTTGCTCTACAAGCTGATCGGCCTGCTGTTGATCATCCCTGCGCTGCACCCATTGGTGGAGTGGATGGACTCCCTCAGCTTCAGCCCGCAAGAGCTGGTAATCGGCTTCCACCTGCTCTACAACACGCTGCGCTGCCTGCTCATGCTGCCTACGGTCAAACTCATGGGCCGGCTGTGCAACACCCTGCTTCCCGAGCGGGAAAACGGCAATGGCCAGATCCGCCCACGCCACCTCGATGCCTCGGCCCTGGAAACGCCCACACTGGCCCTGGCCAACGCCTGCCGCGAAACCTTGCGGCTTGGCGATATCGTCGACAGCCTGCTCGAAGCCATGCTCGGCGCGCTGCGCGGTACACAAACGGCCTTGCCACAGCAGGTCCGCGCCCTGGACGAAGACGCCGAAGCCTTGTACAGCGCGATCAAGCTGTACCTGGCGCAGATGTCGCGCGAAGACCTCAGCGAGCAGGACAATCGCCGCTGGGCCGAGATCATCGAGCTGGCAATCAACCTCAAACTGGCCTGCGACCTGATTGAACGCATGCTGCGCAAGGTCCAGCAGCAGAAGACCAGCCAGCGCCGGGAATTTTCCCAGACGGGCCTCGAAGAATTGACCGGCCTGCAAGAGCAATTACTGGCGAACCTGCGCCTGGGCCTGTCGGTGTTCCTTAGTGCCGACCCGGAAAGCGCCCGTTTGCTGCTGCGGGAAAAGCGCCGTTTTCGCGCCCAGGAACGGCGCCTGGCGCACGCCCATGTCAGCCGCCTGCAGCGTAAGGTGGTGCAAAGTATCGAGACCAGTTCGCTACACTTGGAGCTGATCGCCGACATGAAGCGGTTGAACTCTTTGTTCTGCAGCAGTGCCTATGTGGTACTGGGCGGTTCGGACACCGGCGGGCTGATGCTCGACAGCGTGCCGGACGAAGCCCGCCTGCCGTGATTTCGCGTACCTGAGGACCCAAGCTCGCCCATGCGTTGCCTGATGTTCGTTTGCCTGCTGATCTGCAGCCTGCCCTCATTGGCCCTCGACCGCTCTCGGGTCGAGGGCTACCTGTTGCCCAACGGGCTGCAGGTCATCCTGAAAAACGGCTACGAAAGCGACCATGTGGCGATCCGCCTGGTGGTCGGGGTGGGCCTGGACGACTTCGATTGCGAGCAGAAAGAGCTGCCGCACCTGCTGGAACACTTGCTGTTCAGCGGCATCGACGAAACCGGCGAGGGTGGCCTGGAAGAGCGCCTGCAATCGCTGGGTGGCGAGTGGAATGCCTACACCAGCAGCGCCGACACCACCTTCGTCATCGAGGCCCCGGCGCGCAACCAGCGCAAAGTACTCGACCTGCTACTGGCAGTCGTCCGCGACACCCGTATCGACGCCAAGGCCCTCGCCACCGCCAAGCGCATCATCGAACGCGAGGATGGCGGCCACTATGGTCACCTGCAACGCTGGCTTGACCGTCAGGACATCGGCCACCCGGCCAGCGACCAGCTGGCGACCGAACTGGGCCTGAAATGCCCTGAGCGCTCCAACATCGACGACATGACCCTGGAGCAGGTACAGGCCTTGCGCGACCACTGGTACGCCGCCAACAACATGACCCTGATCATGGTCGGTGGCCTCGACCGCCTGCTGCCCGCCTACCTGGAGCGCACGTTTGGCGAGCTACCCGCCACCGAACCGGAAGAACGCCGCGACCTGGAGAGCATCACCCAACAGGCCGAGCATCGTCGCGACCTGACCCGTGGCTGGTTGGGCGACAGCGTCAAGCTGCACTGGCTGTTCATCGAGCCCGTGTTGGACAACGACCACCAGGCCACCCTCGACCTGCTGTCGCGGTATCTGGACTGGGCATTGTACGACCAGCTACGCCTGCGCAACGGGCTGTCCTACGGCCCTTCGGTACACCGCGAGAGCTTTGGCGACACAGGCCTGCTCAGCCTCAATGCCGACCTGGAGCGTGATGACATCGACAAGGCGGTCGAAGTGATGCAGGGCTTGTTCGACCACCTGCGCAAGGAAGGCCTCGACCCGGACACCTTTGCCCGCATCAAGAACGCCAGCGCGGCCAAGGAAAGCTGGAGCACCCAAGGCAACAGCGCCCTGGCCGACTACTACTGGGGGGCGCTGAACGACTATACCGACGGACGCTTTGCCAACCCGGTGCGCAAGCTGCGCCAGGTCAGCCTGGAGCAGGCGAATGAGGCGTTGAAGGCGCTGCTCAAGGAAGACGGATATGTACGGATCGAGAAGCCGCTGCTGGGTTATGACGAGCTATACGGGCTGGTCGCCTTGCTGGTGGGGCTGATTCTGGCGGCGGGGTTGCTGCGCTGGCGCCGGCATGGGCCTGAACGGCCGAGTGGTGCTACACGGCAGCGGTGAATCGGCGGTATCCTTTTGCCATTACCGGCCCTTTCGCGGGCTCGCCCGCTCCCACAATGATCGCGTTAACACCGAACCCTGTGGGAGCGGGCATGCCCGCGAAGAGGCCGGCACAGCCACCCCATTCCTCCCTGTTGTAGCCCCCAATGCCCCAAATTCCCCAAGTCGCCCTGCGCATCATCGAACTGCTCAAACGCTACCCCGGCATCATCGCGCTCGGCGGTTTCCTCTCCGGCATCGGCAGCTTCATCCTGGTCGACCGCCAGGCTGGCCTGGCCAGCTGGGTCGCCATCCTGATGCTGGTCAGCTGGGTCTGGCTGATGCTGGAAAACACCCTCACCGGCCTGTTCGCGCGTACCTTCAACCGCGAAATCCCGCAGCCGCTGCTGCGCTACGCGACCCAGATGATCCACCAGGAAACGCTGTTCTTCGTGCTGCCGTTCTTCTTCATCACCACCACCTGGAACAGCGGCCAGCTGGTGTTCACCGGTTTGCTGGGGGCAGCGGGCCTGATCTCGATCACCGACCCGCTGTACTACAAGTGGCTGGCCCCGCGCCGCTGGCTGTTCCTAGCGCTGCATACCCTGACGCTGTTCGCGGCCCTACTGACCGCGTTGCCGATCATCCTGCACCTGACCACTGCACAAAGCTTCAAGCTGGCGCTGATTGCAGCCATGGTTTTGTCGTTCCCCAGCCTGGCCAGCAGCTTCCCGATCAACACCTGGCGGCGTGGCGTGGCCCTGGTGCTGGTTACCCTGTCGGTCGGTGCTGGCGGCTGGCTGCTGCGTTCGTGGGTGCCACCGGCAACCTTGTGGATGACCGACGTAGCGGTAAGTACCGAAGTCATCAACCGCCAGCCAGGCGAGTCGCTGGACGAAATCGCCGCCAGCCGCATCCGCAGCAGCGGCCTGTACGCCTATACCGCCATCAACGCACCACGCGGCCTGAACGAACGGATCTACCATGTGTGGCAAAAGGACGGTAAAGAGGTCGACCGCATTGCCCTGGATATCCATGGCGGGCGCAAGGAAGGCTACCGCGCCTGGACCCACAAGCAGAACTTCCCGCCAAACCCGGTGGGCAAGTGGCAGGTGAGGGTGCTGACCGAAGATGGCCAGGTGATTGGCGTGCTGCGCTTCACAGTTGTCGACGACACCCCAGCGCAGTAAATGAAAGGGTACGCGATCACCTGTAGGAGCGGCCTTGTGTCGCGATGGGCCGCAAAGCGGCCCCCGGGGCATCAATACACAGCACATAATCACCAAACAGCCCATGCCCGCTGCGCTATGATCAGCCCCTAAGCCTTAGCGCCGAGTCAGTTGCATGGAGCCTACGACCACCCCCAGCGCCACCCTGGACGCCAGTCGCCAACCGGCCTGCCTGCGCATAACCGGTGACTGGACCCTGGCGCACTACGCCAGCCTCAAGCGCGAGAGCGAGCCTCTGCGCGCGCAATTTACTGCCGACACCGTCGCCGACCTAAGCCAACTGGGCCGCCTGGACACCGCAGGGGCTTCACTGCTGGCCGAGCTGCTTGGTTCCGAACGTTTGTCGCACTGTACCGAGGACCTGCCCGACGCCAGCCGCGCACTGCTCAAGAACGTCTATTGTTCGGTCCAGGACTATTGCATCCCGGTCAAGGAGCCCGAGCGCAACGTACTGCTGATGCTACTGGAGCGCATCGGCCGCGCCGTCGGCACCCTGTGGCAAGACTCCATGCAGCTGCTCGGTTTCATCGGTGTCATCCTCGAAACCCTGCTGCGCCGCGCCCTGACGCCACACCGCTGGCGCCTCACCCCGGTGGTGGCACACATCGAACAGACCGGCCTGGACGCCGCCCCCATCGTCGCCTTGCTGACCTTCCTGGTCGGCGCTGTGGTGGCGTTTCTCGGTGCCACGGTGCTGGCCGCGTTCGGCGCGACCATTTTCACCGTCGATCTGGTGGCGTTCTCATTCCTGCGCGAGTTCGCCGTACTGCTCACAGCCATTCTCATGGCCGGCCGCACTGCCAGCGCGTTCACCGCGCAGGTCGGCTCGATGAAGGCCAACGAGGAAATCGACGCCATCCGCACACTGGGCCTGAACCCCATGGAGCTGCTGGTGGTGCCAAGGGTACTGGCACTGCTGATTTCGCTGCCCTTGCTCACCTTCATCGCGATGATCTGCGGCATCGTTGGCGGTGCAGTGGTCTGCGCCCTGTCACTGGACATCTCGCCGGCCATGTTCCTGTCGCTGCTGCAAAGCGACATTGGCGTGCAGCACTTCCTGGTGGGCCTGGCCAAGGCGCCATTCTTCGCCTTCCTGATCGCCGCCATCGGCTGCCTCGAAGGCTTCAAGGTCAGCGGTAGCGCCGAATCGGTGGGCGCACACACCACCTCGGCGGTGGTGCAGTCGATTTTCGTGGTCATCGTGCTGGACGCCGTGGCCGCCCTGTTCTTCATGGAGATGGGCTGGTGACTGATCGGGAAAACGTGATCGAAGCCCGTGGTATCTGCAACCGCTTCGGCCGCCAGGTGGTGCATGAAAACCTGGACCTGGACCTGTACCGAGGCGAAATCCTGGCTGTGGTCGGTGGTTCGGGCAGCGGCAAGTCGGTACTGCTGCGCAGTATTATCGGCCTGCGCCGGCCCAATGAAGGGCTGATCAAGGTGTTCGGCCAGGACCTTGCGGGCCTGCGCGAAGAACAGCGCTCGCTGGTCGAACGGCGCTTTGGCGTGCTGTTTCAGAAGGGCGCGCTGTTCTCTTCGTTGACGGTGACCGAAAACGTCGCCTTGCCGTTGATCGAGCACGCCGGGCTGTCGCGCGCCGATGCCGAGCACCTGGCCGGCGTGAAGCTGGCCTTGGCCGGGCTGCCTATATCCGCCGCCGACAAGTACCCGTCCTCGCTTTCGGGAGGCATGATCAAGCGTGCGGCGCTGGCCCGCGCCCTGGCACTGGACCCGGACATCCTGTTCCTCGACGAGCCCACCGCCGGCCTGGACCCGATCGGCGCCGCCGCATTCGACCAGTTGATCCTGACCCTGCGCGATGCCCTGGGCCTGTCGGTGTTCCTCATCACCCACGACCTCGACACCCTGTACACCATCACCGACCGCATCGCGGTGCTGTCGCAGAAAAAGGTCCTGGTAGCCGGCCCGCTGGCCGAGGTCGAGCAGACCAACGACGCCTGGATCAAAGAATACTTTCATGGCCCACGCGGGCGCGCAGCCGAACAGGCCGCCAGCCGTGCCGGGCAGGAGCGCTGAGCAATGGAAACCCGAGCCCATCACGTTCTCATAGGCCTTGTCACCGTTCTGGTGGTGGCGGGTGCCATGCTGTTTGGCCTATGGCTGACCAAGTCCAGTGTCGATGACGCCTTCAAGGATTACGAGGTGGTGTTCAACGAAGCCGTTTCCGGCCTGTCACGCGGCAGCCCGGTGCAGTACAACGGCATCAAGGTGGGCGATGTGTCCACCCTGCGCCTGGACCCGAACGACCCGCGCCGGGTACTGGCCCGGGTGCGCCTGAGCGGCGACACCCCGGTGAAGGAAGATACCCAGGCCAAGCTGACCCTGGCCGGCGTGACCGGCAACTCGTTCATCCAGCTCAGCGGCGGCACCCCGCAAAGCCCCGAACTCAAGGGCAAGGACGGCAAGCTACCGGTGATCATCGCCTCGCCGTCGCCGATCTCGCGCCTGCTTAACGACAGCAGCGACCTCGTCACCAACATCAACTTGCTGCTGCACAACGCCAACCAGATGTTCTCCGAGGACAACATTGGCCACCTCAGCAGCACCCTGGCCAACCTCGACAAGACCACCGGAGCATTCGCCGGCCAGCACGGCAGTATCGCCGAGGCCATCGAGCAACTGGTGCAGGTGGGCAAGCAGGCCAGCGCCACCCTGGCCGAAACCCAGGCGCTGATGCGCAATGCCAACGGCCTGCTGGGCAGCGAAGGCAAACAGGCGATCGGCAGCGCCGAGCAGGCCATGCAGTCGCTGGCCGAAAGCACTGCCACCATCAACTATCTGCTGAAAAACAACAGCGAGGCCATTGGCGACGGCGCCCAGGGCCTGAACCAACTCACACCTGCCATTCGCGAACTGCGCGAAACCCTTAACGCCCTCAAGGGCATTTCCCGGCAACTGGAGGCCGACCCGAGCGGCTATCTGCTCGGCCGCGACAACAACAAGGAGTTCCAGCCATGAAACCGTCGCTGCGCCTGTTGGCCCTGGCAGCCTCGCTGAGCCTGGTCAGTGCTTGCTCGATCCTGCCCAAAAGCGAACCCGTCGACCTCTATCGCCTGCCGGTGAACCAGCCCAGCCGCACGGCAGCGCCACTGGACTGGTCACTGCGGCTGAACAAGCCGCTGGCCAGTGAAGTATTGGCCGGCCCGCGCATTGCCGTGATTCCCCAGGGCGATGTGGTCAGCAGCTACAAAGGTGCACGCTGGAGCGATGCCGCCCCGGTGCTGCTGCGCAACCGCCTGCTCGATGGTTTCCAGCGCGATGGCCAGGTACAGCGCCTGAGCGCCGACGACAGCAACCTGCAGGCCGACTACGAGCTGGCTGGCGAGCTACAAGCTTTCCAGAGTGAATACCGCCCGGGCGGCGCGGTGGAGGTGGTGATTCGCTATGACGCGCGCCTGGTTCAGGGCCGCACCCAGCGCATCCTCGCCAGCAAGCGCTTCGAGATCCGCCAGCCGTTGGCTGACAAGCAAGTGTCAGCGGTGGTAGCCGGGTTTGGTCAGGCGTGTGATCAGCTGAGCGGGCAGGTGGTAGGGTGGACGATTGCCCAGGCGGGCAAGCCTGCCGCTAACTGAGGGCATACTCGCCTTTGTGGGAGCGGCCTTGTGTCGCGAAAGGGCCGCAAAGCGGCCCCGGCAATTTTTGCATGAACGCTGAAACCCAAGGGCCGCTGCGCGCCCCAATCGCGACGCAAGGCCGCTCCCACAGGAGGCAGCGTCAGGCGAAGAACCAGTAGCAGACGAAGATCGCCGCAACCACGCCTGAGAACTCGGCCAGCAGTGCGCAACCGACCGCGTGCCGCACGCGCTGGATACCCACCGCGCCAAAGTACACGGCCAGCACGTAGAAGGTAGTTTCGGTACTGCCCTGGATGGTTGCCGCTACCAGCGCGGGGAAACTGTCCACGCCCTGAGTCTGCATGGTCTCGATCAGCATCGCCCGCGCTGCGCTGCCGGAGAACGGCTTGACCAGCGCGGTGGGCAAGCCCTCGACGAAGCGGGTATCCAGGCCCATCCAGTTCACCGCATGGCGGATACCGTCCAGGGCCAGTTCCAGGGCGCCAGAAGCGCGCAGCACACCGACCGCCACCAGCATCGCTACCAGATAGGGCAGCAGGTTCTTGGCGACATCGAAGCCTTCCTTGGCGCCTTCGACAAAGGCTTCATACACCTTGACCCGCTTCAGGGCACCAATCACCAGGAACAGCATGATCACGCCGAACAGCGTGAGGTTGCCCAAAATCGACGACAGGCTGGCCAGCGCGGCAGCCGACAGGGTGCCGAGGAAGGCCATGAAACCGCCCAGCAGCAAAGCGCCGGGGATGAAATAGGCGAGCACCACCGGGTCCCACAGTCGCAAGCGCTGCATGACTGCCACCGACAGCAGGCCCACCAGGGTCGAGACGCTGGTAGCCAGCAGGATTGGCAGGAACACCATGGTCGGGTCTGGCGCGCCCTGCTGGGCCCGGTACATGAAGATGGTTACCGGCAGCAGCGTCAGCGACGAGGCGTTGAGCACCAGGAACAGGATCTGCGCATTGCTGGCGGTGGTACTGCTGGGGTTCAGCTCCTGCAGCGCACGCATGGCCTTCAGGCCAATCGGCGTGGCCGCGTTATCCAGGCCCAGGCCGTTGGCGGCGAAGTTCATGGTGATCAGGCCCAGGGCAGGGTGGCCAGGCGGCACTTCCGGCATCAGGCGGGCGAACAGTGGGCCCAACACCTTGGCCAGCCACTCGACGATGCCGGCCTTTTCCGCGATCTTGAGAAAGCCCAGCCACAGGGTCAGCGTGCCGAACAGCAGCACCATTACCTCGACCGACAGCTTGGCCATGGCGAAGATGCTTTCGACTATCGCCGCGAAGATCCCGGCATTGCCACCCACTACCCACTGGGCCAGGGCGGACACTGCCGCCACCAGGAAAAAGCCGAGCCAAAGGCCGTTGAGCATCCGTGTGTTCCCCCTGAAAAATGCCCGAATGATAGCGTATTCCGAAGCTCACCCGGTCCTCTGTAGGAGCGGCCTTGTGTCGCGAAAGGGGTGCGCAGCGCCCCCAGAATTTCAGCTTCGCTGCACAAATTGCCGGGGCCGCTTTGCGGCCCTTTCGCGACACAAGGCCGCTCCTACAAGAGTCCGCGACCATCTCAAGATCTCACAGACAACAAAAAGCCCCGACAAATCGGGGCTTTTTGTCAAACAGCTATCAGGCTTAGCGCTTGACGGCTTCGCCAACCACTGCGGCTTCCTGCTTGCCGGCCATCAGCGAGGCGTAGTACTGCTCGCCCTTGGCGGCATCGTACATGCCTTCCCAACGCGCGATGACCAGCGCAGCCAGGGCGTTGCCTACAACGTTCAGCGCGGTACGGGCCATGTCCATGATGCGGTCGACACCGGCGATGAAGGCCAGGCCTTCCAGCGGAATGCCCACGCTGCCCAGGGTGGCCAGCAGCACCACGAACGACACGCCCGGTACGCCAGCGATACCTTTGGAGGTGACCATGAGGGTCAGGACCAGCAGCAGCTGCTGGCTCCACGACAGGTCGATACCGTACAGCTGGGCAATGAAGATGGCCGCGATGCTCTGGTACAGGGTCGAACCGTCCAGGTTGAAGGAGTAGCCAGTCGGTACCACGAACGAGCAGATCGACTTCGGCGCACCGTACTTCTCCATCTTCTCGATCACGCGCGGCAGCACGGTTTCGGAGCTGGAGGTGGAGTAGGCCAGGATCAGCTCATCTTTCATGATGCGCATGATCTTGATCACCGAGAAGCCAAACACGCGGGCAACCAGGCCCAACACCATGAAGGCGAAGAAGGCGATGGCGAAGTACACCAGCAGCACCAGCTTGGCCAGCGGCAGCAGCGAGCTGAAGCCGAAGTTGGCCACGGTCACGGCGATCAGGGCGAACACGCCGATCGGGGCGTAGTTCATGATCATGTGGGTGACCTTGAACATGGTTTCCGATACGGCCTGGAAGGTGCGTACCAGCGGGTCGCGCAGCTCTGCCTGCAGGCTCGACAAGCCCAGGCCGAACATGACCGAGAAGAAGATGATCGGCAGCATTTCGCCACGCATCAGCGCTGCGAAGATGTTCGACGGGATCAGGTTCAGCAGGGTCTCGATGAAGGCGTGCTCATGCTGCACCTCGGCCGCAGTGGCCTGGTACTTGGAAATGTCCACGGTACCCAAGGTGCTCATATCGATGCCGGCGCCCGGATGGAACAGGTTGGCCAGCACCAGGCCGACAACGATGGCGATGGTGGTCACCACCTCGAAGTAGATGATGGTCTTCAGGCCGATGCTGCCCAGTTTCTTCGCATCGCCAACCCCGGCGATACCCACGATCAGCGACGAAATCACGATCGGGACGACGATCATCTTGATCAGGCGAATGAAGATGTCACCGGCGGGCTGGAGGACGTTGCTGATCCACCAGGCCTTTTCCGCGCTGAAGTGGTTCAGCAGCGCGCCGATTGCAACGCCCAGGACCAGACCGATGACGATCTGCCAGGCGAGGCTCAGTTTTGCCTTCTTCATGTCTTTACCCTTTGTTCTAGTGGTCATGGCACCGGACGAAAACGCCCGTGACAGAGCAGTTGGCAAGGTCACAGGCCGTGGATCATTCCATCCGGCGACTTCATGTAAGGACAGCGCAGGCGAGCGACAGGGTGCTCTGGCCAGCGAAAAAGGCGGCAACTATTGCGATGGGGAAGGGGGAAATCTAATGCCGGAAACGCATACCCCATGCCGTTTACGCATACGAATTTGCACCAAAACCGGTCGCTCGCAAGTGCTTGATTTATAACGTTCGGAATCCCGAACAAGACCAAACCGCCATATTTAGGCAGATTTGACGGTATGAAAAGGGCGAAGAAGATGGCTTGTTCGACAATCCGAATGGCGGAAATGACACTTGAAGAAGCGCCATCGAGGTCGAAAAAAAGTTGATGTACGGTCGAGACAAAATGTGTCTCAGGAGAAAAATCACGCAAGGGATGCGGCGATTCCTGCGTGGCTCCTCGGAAGTCAGGTCTGGTCAGGTATCCCCTATGACACCGCCGACCTGATACTTCCGATTCCGCCTTTCCTGACCCGGCCCATTGCTGGAGGCACTCCCTGTACCCCTAGGCCACTCCGATCCTGTAACAATCAGAACAGCCCGACCCCTTGGTCATGTGCAACCCCTCCTCGGGGCGGCGCATCATAGAAGGCTGAAATATAGAAAGGTTCAGCTTCTATTACGTGACAGTCGGTGACCTTTCATCAGTACCCGCAATAAATGCTCAGTACCAGTTAGGGTCACGCTTGAGCTGCTCCTGCAGCATCGCCTTCATGCCGTCGTCCGGTTTGCCCAGCCAGCGGTACTGCGCGTGGCGGGTGGGCGACTTGTCGCTCGGCAAGCCCTCGGGCACTTCCACGAGCATCCCGTAGGCATCATCCTTGTCCCAGCTGAAGGCAACGATCAGCCGCTTGTAGGTGCAGTTGTCCTGCGCCTCGCACAGCGGGCCGACCAAGTACTTGTCGCCGTCTTCGGTAACGGCGGACATCTGCTGCTGGGCACTGCCGGTCAGATTGACCACCCAATCGGGCAGGCGTTCCTCGCCTTTGATCGTGTCCTGCCAGGTTTCCCGGTACTCCGGGTCCGAGCCGAGCAGCTGGTCGACCCGGACCTGGCCGTCATTGGCCGCCATCGCCGCCGCACTGGCGCCCAGCAACAGGGCGCCAGCCAGGGCTGCAGTAAGCTTCCTGCCCATCTTCAACCTCGTCCACGTCCAAAGAAGAAGGAAGCTACGAACAGCACCAGGAAGACAATGAACAGGATCTTCGCGATGCCCGTCGCAGCGCCGGCGATACCACCGAAGCCCAGTACGGCAGCGACAATGGCGATGATGAGGAAAGTGATAGCCCAGCTCAGCATGGTGGTTCTCCTTGCTTTTTCAGAATCGGTCCGGCCGGCAGGTCAGAAGACCCAGCGGTCCTGGGGTACGACAGTTTCCAGAGTGGCCGGTGAGGCAGTGGCCTGGCCGGCTGGCAATGGGTCAGCGGCTTTGACCAGGGTGTTGGCACGGGAAGCCTGAATTTGCGTCAACAGGGCAGTCTGCGCTGCCACTTGATCAGCCAGACGCGCGGTCTGCCAGCTGTAGTAGAAGAGGCCAGCGGCCAAGGTCAGCAGCAGCGCCATGCCGAGTGACAGCATCTGGCGCAGGGGCAGTGCGGCGTTCTGCGAGCGGTTGACGGATTGGCGGTTCATGCCGGCTCCTCCTGCTGTAATTTTTGTTCAAACCTGAACAGGTAATTGCAGCCTGCATGCCAGTATTTTTACTTTTATAAAATCCTTATAAATCAATGAGTTAACCACATAACAGTCACTCGCCGGGCACGTATACTGCACGATGCCGCCCCTGTGGTCGTGCGAATTGCACGATCAGCCTTCAACCTTGGTCGCCACCTTGAGCAAATCGGCATCCACCCCGCGCACGCCAATGATCTGCCGGGCGATCTCCACAGCGATGGTTTTTTGCTCGGCACTGACCACCTCGCCCGACAGCCGCACCATGCCTTCTTCGCTGGCCACTTTCAGGTTCAGGCCATCGAGGTTGCGGCTGAAGCGGTAGCTGTTCTGGATCTTGTCGATGATCCAGCTGTCGCTTGGCTGCGGGCCGGCCGGCGCCCCTACCGGGTTTTCGCGGGCCTTGGCCATGGCGGCGCTATCAAGGCTGACCAGGTTGTTGACCAGGTGCACACCGTCGGTGGTACGCGCCACCACACCGGCCAGTTCCTTGGCTTCGGCACTGTCGACCTTGCCGCGCAAGGTCACCACGCCTTCACTGCTTTGCACCTCTATAGGCGCCTTTTCGGTGGTGCGGCTCCACAACAGCCGGGCACGGATCACCGCCGCCAGGGTGGCGTCCTCCAGGCGTTGGGCGTAGGCACGCAGCTCCAACGGGCGCTCAACCAGTTGGGCGTTGACCTGCAGCTGGTTCTCCACGTGTTCGATGCCTCGTGTGGCACGGGCCACATCTTCGGCAAGCTGCCGCTCGACCTCGTTCTCTACCTCGCCGGAAAGCCGTGCCTGCTTGCCGTCCACTTCAACCCGGATGCGGAACGAGTCGAGCATACGGTTCAGCGACAGGGCGGTTTGCAGGGCGCCTTCCAGGCGCGCGTCCTGCACAGGGTCGGCGAATGCCGGGGTGAGTACTGGCAACAATGTGGCTGCCAATACGGCGGTACGAAAGGAAAATGGCATGTCAGTGCCTCGCTTTTGGGCAAAAGGTAAAAATCATCGCAACCAATGTGCCACCGCTGCCTCTAAGCAAATCATTGGAATATCGCGGTCTGCAGTCAGCTTTTGGCCATTGGCTAGCATGCAAAGGACAGAATCCTTCAGAATTGACCATGCAACTTGCCCGATTTTTCCCACACTAATTGAAGACCTATCCCTAAGGAGCGCAGGAAATGGAATCAGCCCAGGACAACCAAGGCCGCATTCTGCTGGTGGATGACGAGTCCGCGATCCTGCGCACCTTCCGCTATTGCCTGGAAGACGAAGGCTATAGCGTGGCCACGGCCAACAGCGCCGCCCAGGCCGAAGCGCTGTTGCAGCGCCAGGTGTTCGACCTGTGCTTTCTGGATTTGCGTCTGGGTGAGGACAATGGCCTGGACGTACTGGCGCAAATGCGCATCCAGGCACCCTGGATGCGCGTAGTGATCGTCACTGCACACTCGGCGATCGATACGGCGGTAGATGCCATCCAGGCCGGCGCTGCCGATTACCTGGTCAAGCCATGCAGCCCCGACCAGTTGCGCCTGGCCACCGCCAAGCAGCTGGAAGTGCGCCAGCTTTCGGCACGCCTGGAGGCCCTGGAAGGTGAAGTGCGCAAACCCAAGGACGGCCTCGACTCACACAGCCCGGCCATGATGGCGGTGCTGGAAACTGCCCGCCAGGTCGCCACCACCGACGCCAACATCCTCATCCTGGGTGAATCCGGCACGGGTAAAGGCGAGTTGGCCCGTGCCATCCATGGCTGGAGCAAGCGCGCGCGCAAAGCCTGTGTCACCATCAACTGCCCGTCGCTGAACGCCGAACTGATGGAAAGCGAACTGTTCGGCCACACCCGCGGGGCTTTCACCGGCGCCAGCGAAAGCACCCTTGGCCGGGTAAGCCAGGCCGACGGCGGCACGCTGTTTCTCGACGAGATCGGCGATTTTCCGCTGACCTTGCAACCCAAGTTGCTGCGCTTCATTCAGGACAAGGAATACGAGCGCGTCGGCGACCCCGTGACCCGGCGCGCCGATGTCCGCATCCTGGCGGCCACCAACCTCAACCTCGAAGAAATGGTGCGCGAAAGCCGCTTTCGCGAAGACCTGTTGTATCGCCTGAACGTCATCACCTTGCACCTGCCCCCCCTGCGCGAACGCAGTGAAGACATCCTGACCCTGGCCGACCGCTTCCTCGCCCGCTTCGTCAAGGAATACTCCCGGCCCGCTCGGGGCTTCAGCGATGAAGCACGCACCGCCCTGCTCAACTACCGCTGGCCCGGCAACATTCGCGAACTGCGTAACGTGGTGGAGCGGGCCAGCATCATCTGCCCGCAGGAACGTGTGGAAATCAGCCACCTGGGCATGGGCGAGCAGCCTGCCGGCAATGCCCCGCGCGTGGGTGCCGCGCTAAGCCTGGACGAACTGGAGCGCGCGCACATCGGCGCAGTGCTGGCAACCAGCGACACCCTTGACCAGGCCGCCAAGACCCTGGGCATCGACGCGTCCACCCTGTACCGCAAGCGCAAGCAGTACAACCTATGAAGTGGCCGACCATGAAGCTGCGCACGCGGCTTTTCCTGAGTATCTCGGCGCTGGTCACCGTGGCCTTGCTTGGGTTGCTGCTAGGCCTGGTCAGTGTGCTGCAGATGGCCACCGTGCAACAGCAACTGGTGCGCGACACCACCCACGCCCTGGAAGTGGGGCTGAAGCTGCGGCAGAACCTTGGCGAACAGTTGACGCTGATCCTCGATGAAGACACCGCCCCGGAAAACCTGCGGCTGCTGCAGGACAACTTCCAGACCCTGCTTACCGAGGGCCTGGAGCAAGGCGGCGAGCGCACCGGTTTCAGCAAGGCCAGCAGTAACTATCAGGCCTTTCTCCAGGCTTACCGCGACAGCCCTGCACCGGCGCGCAGCATGGGTGTGGAGCAGCCGCTGGGCGCAGCGTTCAATCAGGTGCGCACCGACCTTATCGACGCCCACAGGCAGGCCCTGGACCTGATAACCCGCAACGAGGAACACAGCCGTGACCGCGCCCTGTTGGTCAGCGGTGTACTTGGCCTGATGGGCCTGGTGGTGCTGGTGCTGGGCTTCATCACCGCGCACAACATCGCGCGCCGCTTCGGCCAGCCGATCGAAGCCTTGGCCAAAGCGGCCGACCAGCTGGGCAAGGGTAACTTTGACGTCACCCTGCCCGTTACCCAGGCCACCGAACTGAACCAGCTGACCCGCCGCTTCGGCCTCATGGCCGATGCCTTGCGCAGGCACCAGGCCACCAACGTGGATGAACTGCTGGCCGGCCAGCAACGCCTGCAAGCCGTGCTGGACAGCATCGACGATGGCCTGCTGATCATTGACCGCCAGGGCCGCCTGGAACACCTCAACCCGGTGGCGCAGCGCCAGTTGGGCTGGAACGACAGCCGCGTGGGCAGCAGCTTGGCCGAGGCCCTGCGGCGACCGGAGCTGGAGCAGCAGCTGCGTCAGGTGCTGCGCGGCGGGAGCCTGGACCGGCCGCCAGAAGACCTGAACATGGAGGTGGATGAAGAAACGCGCCTGCTCACCTACAGCCTGACGCCGGTCAGCCACCCGCAAGGGCCGATCCTTGGTGCAGTGATGGTGCTGCATGATGTGACCGAACAACGGGCCTTCGAACGGGTGCGCAGTGAGTTCGTGCTACGCGCCTCCCACGAGTTGCGCACGCCGGTAACCGGCATGCACATGGCCTTCGGCCTGTTGCGCGAGCGGGTCAAGTTCCCACCCGAGGCGCGCGAGAACGACCTGCTGGAAACCATTGGCGAAGAAATGCAGCGCCTGACCCAGCTGATTAACGACCTGCTCAACTTCAGCCGCTACCAGAGCGGGCTGCAGAAGCTAGACCTGGCACCCTGCGCTCTGGATGAACTGCTGGAGCGTGCGCAGCTACGCTTTGCCGAGCAGGCGGCAAACAAGAAGATCGAACTGGTCAAGGCGCTGGAACCACCGTTGCCACGCATCCAGGCCGATGTCGCCCAGCTGGACCGCGTACTGGACAACCTGTTGCACAATGCCGTCCGCCATACCGCCAACGGCGGGCGTATCCGCCTGCATGCGCGGCGGCATGCGGAACGGGTAATCATCAGTGTCGAGGACAACGGTGAAGGTATTGCCTATGGGCAGCAGGGGCGCATCTTCGAGCCTTTCGTGCAGGTAGGGCGCAAGAAAGGTGGCGCGGGGTTGGGGCTGGCGTTGTGCAAGGAGATCGTGCAGTTGCATGGCGGGCGCATGGGCGTGTTTTCCCGGCCGGGGCAGGGGACACAGTTCTACATGGCCTTGCCGGTTTGAGTATTGCCTGTACCGGCCTCTTCGCGGGCAAGCCCGCTCCCACAGAGGTAGCGTCGCAGCTGAGACCTGTGCAGTACCTGTGGGAGCGGGCGTGCCCGCGAAGAGGCCGGTACAGGATGCCTCAATGTTCCACCCGCCGCGGCAGCTGCCCGCGGGTGACCAGCTCGGCAAACTGCCGGGCGTTCAGCGGCCGGGCAAACAGCCAGCCCTGGCCGTAATTGACCCCTTCACTGTTCAACAGCACCGCCTGGTCTTCACATTCGATGCCCTCGGCAATCACCCGCAGGTGCAGGTCATGGGCCATGCGGATGATATGTGGCGCAACGCCGCTGCTGGCGGCATCGTGGCCCAGTGCATCGATGAACGCCTTGTCGATCTTCAGGCAGTCCACCGGCAGTGTCTGCAAGTACGCCAGGCTGCAGTAACCCGTACCAAAGTCGTCGATCAGCACCTGATGCCCCACAGCGCGCAGCGCTTGCAGGTTGTCACGGGCAACCACCACGTCGACCAGGCCACGCTCGGTCACCTCGAAGGCGATCTGGCTGGGCGCCACTCGATGCAACGCCAACAGGCGCGCCGCCACCCGGCCAATGCGCGGCACCATCACATCGCAGGCGGCCAGGTTCACCGATATGTACAGCTTGGGGTGCGAGCGCAGCAACTGCCCCAGCTGTTCGAGCACGCGCTGCAGGACAAAGTCGGTGATCTGGCGAATCTGCCCGGTGTTTTCTGCCAGCGGGATGAACAAGTCCGGGCTGGTCAGGCTGCCATCCGGGCGCCGCCAGCGCACCAGTGCTTCAGCGCCCACGCAGCGTCGGCTGTCGAGTTCGAAGATCGGTTGGTAGAGCACCTGCAGTTCCCCACGGCGCAAGGCATTCTGCAACTCCGAACTCATCGAGCGCCGTTGCAGGATCAGCTGCAACACCAGCCAACCGATGCAGCAGGCCGCCAGTACACTGCCGGGGAACAACAGCCAGAGCATGCCGTTCATCCTCAATGGCAGGCTGGCCCGCGGGGCAATCAGCACCAGTTGGTAATCCGGCGACTTGGTCGGCATGCGGTAGATCAGGCGGTCACTGAGTTCGAGCAGCGACTTGTGGCTGGTCGACCAGGCCGAGGGCGGCGGCCAAACCTGTGGAGGGCCCAGCACGGGGATGGCCCGTGCGCCGTTGTCCAGCACCACCACCAGGCTGCCGCCCGGGGGCAGGTCAACCACGTCGGTCAGGTGGCCGCGAGAGGTGGAGACCACGAACTTGCCCCGACCCAGCATCAGCGCCGCCAGGTTTTCGTTGGGTTCGGTGGTGGTGTTCAACCAGTAACTGTAGGTCGGCCCCTGGATGTCAGGTGCCCGCAGGGGCTCGAACGCTCGCTCATCGCCACGGTTGGAGCAAGCGACGTCACCGTCCACATAAGCCGCTTCATAAATGAAGCGCGAACTCAGGCCAACCTGCTGCAAAGCAGCCTGCATCGCTGGGCTACAGCCACGCAAGGGCTGTGCCTGCAACAGGTCCACCCCCTCACGCAGCTGGCCGAATACCTGTTCGAGACGGTCGAGAAAGCGCTCGCCCTGGGCGTTCATCTGTTCGCTCTCGCTCTGCTTCATCTGCTGCAAGGCAATGCCGATGCTGGCAGAGAGCAAAAGTGCTGCGCTGGCCAATGCTGCCAAGGTGGCCAGCATCCAGGGGCGGTAAAAAAATTGGCGCAACGTAGAAATGAGAGCTGACATCGAAGGCATCCAGTTGATTACCAAGGTATAGCAACTGAATGAAGAATCATCCTCGCCGTTGGGCGCCTCACTGCTGGCTCAACGCATCCGGTTGAGCACCTGCAGGATTGCCGCCGTCTGCACATCCGGCATGCCATCGAAACGCTGCGGGCGGAAGCGCATCTGGAACGCGGCAATCACTTGGCGAGTGGCAGCATCCAGCACGCCGGTCTGCTCGACCTGATAGCCAAACCGCGCCAGTTCCTGCTGGTACCAACCAATGCTTGGCGGGTTGACGCTGAAATAAGCCTGCTGGCGTGCTACTGCACTGGCATCGGGCCAGATACCCAGCCCGGCATCGGCCAGGCGCTTCCAGGGGAACAGTGGCCCCGGGTCGAGCTTGCGTGATGGTGCGATATCACTGTGGCCAATGATATGCCGCGGTTCGATGTTGTTACGTTTGACGATGTCCTTGAGCAACGCGATCAGCGACTGGACCTGCGCTTCGCTGTAAGGGTGCCAGACCCGGCCATTCGGCGTGTCGGTGAACCCCGGGTTGACGATCTCGATACCAATGGACGAAGAGTTCAGCCAGGTGCGCCCCTGCCACTGGCTTTCACCGGCATGCCAGGCACGGCGGTTTTCATCCACCAACTGGTACACCGTCGCCGGGCCATCGCCAATCAGGTAATGGCTGCTGACCTCACCGTGGGTAAGCAATGCCAGGGAGCGCTCCAGCGAGGCATTGGTGTAATGCAGCACAACGAACTGGATACGGTTGTCCTGGTTGGCCGAGGGGTGGCTGCGGTCGATGCGCAGGCCCGTCGAGCAACCGGCAACAGACAACAGCAAAAAGGAAATCAGCGTTTTTTTAAGCGTGGAAAGCACGTCAGTGGCCTCAGCGAATGAGCGCTACAGTATAACGTGCTCCCCTTGGCTGCGCTTACCGCGGGTCAGGGTTCGCAGGGCTAGCCCTGTTCGACGCGGTTGCGCCCCAGCTCCTTGGCCCGGTACAGCGCCGCATCAGCGCGCTTGAGCACCTGGTCACCGCGCTCGCCAGAGCGGAACGCTCCCACGCCGATGGACGTGGTGATCACCACCCGCTCGCCCTTGAAGTGAAACGGGCAGGCCTCCACCGTTGCCCGCAGTACCTCCGCCACTTGCGCGGCGGCCGCTGGCGAGGTTTGCGGCAGTAACAGGACAAATTCCTCACCACCGAAGCGGGCGATGAAGTCTCGACCGCGCAGGCGTTTGCGCAGTTGGTCGGCGACAATCTTCAGTACCTTGTCCCCGGCCAGGTGCCCATAGCTGTCGTTGATGCGCTTGAAGTGATCCAGGTCGAGGATCGCCATGGCCAGATGGCCACCGTTCTCCTGCCATTCGAGTATTTCGCGTTCGACCCGCTCGCTCCAGGCTGCTCGGTTGGGCAGGCCGGTGAGGGGGTCGAGCAGGGCTTTCTGGCGCTGTTCTTCCAGGTGCTCCCGGTAACCGAGCGCCTCATGCTCCATGTTCGCCACCCGCTCGGAGAGCCCTTGCAGGCGGCCGGCCAGTTCCTGTTCGCGGCGGTCACGCTCATGTTTGTGCTCGTCCATGGTCACCAGCAGGCCTTCCAGGCGGTTATCCAGGATGTGCTTGAGGCTGTCCACATCCGCTGCGCCTTGCACGCTGCTTTGCAGGCCGTCGACGTGCTCACGCAGTTGGGTATCCAGCTCGCGGGCAGCGGTGCTGTTGTCGGCATGGCCGGCGCTGGCCTCCTGCAAATGGCTCTGAAAACCTTCCAGGCGTTCGTTGAGCTGCTGCAGGTAGGTTTCGAATTCGTGCTGGCCACTGTCGGTGATTGCCAGCATGAGCACCGCCAGGTCATCCAGCACCGGGATCAGCTCATACCAGTTCAGGCCACGGGCAACCCGCTCGCGCATTGCCAGCGCCTGGGCCTTGTGCCGTTCGGGCAGGCTGAGGTCGTCGAGCAGGCCGATCAGGGTCTGCTCGATGTGCGCGGCAACCTGGCTGTAGGGTGGCTCGACGGCATAGGGCAGGGCATAGGGCCCGTCTTCGCCGAATGTTTCTTCGAGCGTGGGTGCCGGTTGTGCTTCTACCAGGGGTTCGGGGTTGGACGCTTGCGGTTCCAGCGCTTCAACCTCCTGCGGCGGCTGGAAGGCGGGGATTTCAGGCGTTTCGATCAGCGCCGGGCCCGCTACCTGAATCTCCGGCAAGGGCGGCAGGCTTACTTCTGCGGCAGGGGCTGCCAGCGGTTGTAGCGCATCCACATCATCGGGCTGCGGGGCTTCGATACTGGCCTGCGCGGCCGGAGGGGGCGCGTTGCCGGCAGGTACTGTTACCGGCACAGGCACTGGGTCGCTTTGCGAGTCGTCTTCGCGGCTACCGAACAAGCGCTGCAAAAAGCCGGGCCGGGATTCGTCCTCCGGTTTGCCAAGTGCTGAAAGGGCACGGCCCTGCAAGCCACTCAGCTCACCCAGCAAGGGCGGCAGGTCGCGGGATTGGGCAACACCACCATCGAGCTTCTTCGCCAGCTTTTTCAAAGGGCGCGAGATATCGCTGGGCAGCGGCAAGCCTTGCAGTTGACCAACCAGCGCAGTCAAGGCGTCACTGACCTGGTTCATGCGGGTTTCCCGGCGCTGTTCGGAGTCCAGCACCGCTTTTTCCAGGCGCGGGATCAACCCAGCGAGGCCGGCGTCCATGTTGTCGCTGCGAATGACTTCGCGCATTTCCTTCATGCACGCGTCCACTACCTTGTCACTGCCTTCGGCAGCCAGGCTGCTACGCACCAGGCCACGGCGCAGCAGGTCGAGACGGGCGTCCCAACGGCGCTCAAGCTTTTCTTGCTGCTCGATGCTCTTAAGGTATTTTTCTTTCCAGCGCTCAGCGTCTTCAGTCATGCCCGGGTCCGCAAACGGTGATGGCAATTAGCTCAAGACCGGCAGCGTATCCACAGTCAATGCATCAGGCAATCGAATCTCGACAGCAACGGGAAGGTGGTCGGAAATTGGCCGTGCCAGCACCTCGACACGCTCCAGCGTGAGGCTTGGACTGAGCAGGATATGGTCCAGGCAACGCTGAGGTCGCCAGCTGGGGAAGGTGGCCTCGACTTGCGGGGCAATCAGGCCCAGGTCGCGCAGCGGCGAGTGCTCCAGCAGGTCGGTGGCATGGGTGTTCATATCGCCCATCAGCACCTGGTGACGGTAACCGCCAATCAGCTCACGGATGTAGCCCAGTTGCAGGGCGCGGGTCTTGGCACCAAGCGCCAGGTGCATCATCACCACGATCAGCGCATCTTCACCTTCACCAAAACGCACAAGGATCGCCCCGCGGCCGGCAGGGCCGGGCAACGGGTGGTCTTCAAGCAACTGCGGCTTCAGGCGGCTGAGCACACCATTGCTGTGCTGGGCGAAACGCCCGAGGTTGCGGTTGAGTTGCTGGTACCAGTAGGGGAAGGCCCCCAGTTGAGCCAGGTGCTCGACCTGATTGACGTAGCCTGAGCGCAGGCTGCCACCATCGGCTTCCTGCAAGGCCACCAGGTCGAAGTCGCCCAGCAATTCACCGATTTTCTGCAGGTTGCCGGCCCGCCCGTTATGCGGCAGCAAATGCTGCCAGCTGCGGGTCAGGTAATGCCGGTAGCGTTCAGTGCTGATACCCACCTGGATGTTGAAACTGAGCAGCCGCAGGCGACCATCCTCGGGCAGGCCGCTGGCCTGCAGGTGATGCTCGTTGACCTGCGGCTGGTGCAGGCCAATGCCACGCGTGGTTCTGAAGCGGGGCATGGTTGCGCCGCCTACTTGGCGGCGCGCTCCTTGGCGATCAGCTGGTCGGCGACGTTCAGCACCTCTTCCGGCCCGCCAGCGGTACCCAGGTCGAAGCGGTACTTGCCGTTGACGACCATGCTCGGTACGCCGGTGATTTCGTACTTCTTCGCCAGCTCCTTGGCCTGATTGACCTGGCCCTTGATGGCGAACGAGTTGAAGGTGGCGAGGAACTTGTCCTTGTCCACGCCCTCGGTGGCGAGGAAATCAGCCATGTCCTGCGGGTCGGTCAGGCGCTTGCGCTTGTTCTGGATGGCATCGAATACTGCGGCATGCACCTTGTGCTCGACGCCCATGGCCTCGAGGGTGAGGAACATCTGGCCGTGTGCGTCCCATGGGCCGCCGAACATGGCTGGAACACGTTTGAAATTGACGTCCTCGGGCAGTTTTTCGACCCAAGGGTTGATGGTTGGCTCGAAGTGGTAGCAGTGTGGGCAGCCGTACCAGAACAGCTCGACCACTTCGATCTTGCCAGGCACGGAAACCGGAACAGGGTTGCTCAGCTCGATGTATTCCTTGCCGGCAACAGGCTCGGCGGCCTGGACGGCAGTCATACCAAATACGCTGGCGGCGACCAGCGCAGCGCTGAGAATCAGTTTACGCATGCTTTACTCCTGAGCATTCATGGGTCGCCACGACGGGACCAATACTGGGACAGGTCGGGAAGGGCGCGAGTTCTGTAGTGTAACGGCAGCGGACGGAAAAAAGGGCGGTCCAGCCGCCCTTTCATCATTGGCCTACAACATTAACTGAAAGTTAATGCAGCCATCTGGCACGACCATCGCGCTCGCTGTGGGACGCGATCATTGTGGGAGCGGGCGCGCCCGCGAAACAGGCAACGCAGTGGATGGCACCGGCTTTGCCGGTGTTCGCGGGCAAGCCCGCTCCCACAGAGATTGCGCAGGCTCTTCAAATCCTGAGCAAGACAGTTGCTCCCACAAGCTGCCAGGCCGCCAGTCAGTGCAGGCCCTGGATGTAGCTGGCCAACGCTTCGATGTCGTGGTTGCTCAGCTTGCCGGCGATGGTACGCATGGTCATGGCGTCGCCATCGTTGGTGCGGTTGCCTTCGCGGAAGTCGGTCAGCTGCTTGGTCACGTACTGCGAGTGCTGCCCACTTAGATGCGGGAAGCCGGCCAGGGCGATACCACCACCGTTGGGCGAGTGGCAGCCGGTGCAGGCCGGCATGCCTTTTTCCAGATCGCCGCCATTGAACAGCGCGCGGCCACGTTCGACCAGCTGGGGATCGGCAGCACCCACGCTGCCTTTCTGGCTGGAGAAGTAGGCGGCGATGTCGGCCAGGTCCTGGTCGCTGAACGCGGCGAGCATGCCGGTCATCTCCAGCACCGTGCGCTTGCCCGACTTGATATCGTGCAGTTGTTTTTCAAGGTAACGCTGGCCCTGGCCGGCCAGTTTCGGGAAGTTCGGTGCCAGGCTGTTGCCGTCGGGGTTGTGGCAGGCGCCACAGACGGCCGTCTTGGCCTGGCCGGCGGCGGCATCGCCTTTGACAGGTTGCGCAGCAGTGGCCGCACCTGCGACACCCAGGGTCAACAGCAGACTCACGACTAGTTTGTTCATCAGCTAATCCAACACGGCTAAGGGTGAAATGTTATGTATCGGGACTGCCGCTCATCCAAAGGATGACCAAACGGTAGTCCTCGGCACTGCAGTCCATGCACAATCCACGCGGCGGCATAGCCTTGAAACCCTGGGTCACGTGCTTGACCAGTACATCCATGCCTTGCGCCAGCCTTGGCTCCCACATTGCCCGGTCACCCTGCCTGGGTGCCTGTGGCAACTGCCCGGCGTGACAGGCCGCACACGTGCGGTTGTACAACGCCTTGGGATCCTGTGTAGCCTGTGCGCTGAAATACGGCAGGAACATACCGACAGCTAGCAGCCATTTCGCCAGGCGAAACGACCTGACAGGGTTGGGGGACGCGCTGCGTTCTGATGCGCAAGCTATAGTTCGGCACCCCATGCCCGTTCTCCTTCGCTGGAAGAATGGGCACACAAAAACTGGGGCATTATATACTTCTGTCAGCCAAACGGAAACGACACCGCTTGCCAGCCTAGGCTTTGGCAACACCCACATCGGATATCCCATGCAAGTCAAGAACCCCATCCTCGGCCTCTGCCAGAAAGCCAAATTCGCCCTCAGCGCTGCCAAGGTCGAACAATGCCCGGACGACCAGGGTTACGAGGTGGCTTTCGCCGGCCGCTCCAACGCCGGCAAATCCAGCGCCCTCAACACCCTGACCCATGCCAGCCTGGCGCGTACCTCGAAAACCCCCGGGCGCACCCAGCTGCTGAATTTCTTCAGTCTGGACGATGAACGGCGTTTGGTCGACTTGCCGGGTTACGGTTATGCAAAAGTGCCTATTCCGCTCAAGCAGCACTGGCAGAAACACCTGGAAGCCTACCTGGGCAGCCGGGAGTGCCTGCGTGGCGTGATCCTGATGATGGACGTGCGTCACCCGATGACCGACTTCGACAAGATGATGCTCGACTGGGCCAAGGCCAGCAGCATGCCGATGCACATCCTGCTGACCAAGGCTGACAAGCTGACCCATGGTGCGGGCAAGAACACCTTGCTGAAAGTGCAGTCGGAAATCCGCAAGGGTTGGGGTGATGGCGTGACCATCCAGCTGTTCTCGGCGCCCAAACGCCTGGGCGTGGAAGATGCCTACCGGGTGTTGGCGGACTGGATGGAGCTGGAAGACAAGCCTGTGGCCTGAGGCCCGCATCGTCCCCTTTGGCGGACATTACTGTGGGAGCGGGCGTGCCCGCGAAGCATCCAGCGCGGAGCATGGCCTGGGCTTCGCCCAGGTTCGCGGGCACGCCCGCTCCCACAGTGTTACTCACCAGGCTCAGGTCAAATTCCGGGCAAAAAAAACCCCGGACTTCGTATGGGGAGGGGGAAGTTCGGGGTCCAAGTCCGGACCGCTAGGGCGGGGTCCAGATATCTGCCAACACTTAACACAACATAGGAGCATCGAAGGGCTTCACCAGCCATTCAGTTACTCTGAGTTCCGGTTCACCGGTTTAGTTCCAAAGCCCTCAAAACTATTTGCGATAGTTTCATGAAACTTCAGTACCAATGGCACTGAGCGGTGCCAGGATCCGCGTCACTACGTCGCAGATCCTACACAGCTTTCCCCGCTCAATCAGTGAGCTTCGTCCCAATTCGCACCAATTCCTGCCTCTACCAGCAGCGGTACATCCAGTTCCGCGGCCTTGCTCATGTGCTGGCGAATTTCATCTTTCACCTGCTGAACCAGGTCTTCACGCACCTCGAGTACCAGTTCGTCGTGTACCTGCAGGATCACCCGGGCATCCAGCCCGCTCTCGCTCAGCCAGTTGTCCACATTGACCATGGCCCGCTTGATGATGTCGGCCGCGGTGCCCTGCATCGGCGCGTTGATTGCCGTGCGCTCGGCGCCTTTGCGCAGGGCCGGGTTCTTGGCGTTGATGTCCGGCAGGTACAGGCGGCGGCCGAACAGGGTTTCGACAAAGCCTTGCTCGGCGGCCTGGGCGCGGGTGCGCTCCATGTAGGCCAGCACGCCCGGATAGCGGGCGAAGTAGCGGTCGATGTAGTCCTGCGATTGTTTACGGTCGACACCGATCTGCTTGGCCAGGCCGAAGGCACTCATGCCGTAGATCAGGCCGAAGTTGATGGCTTTGGCCTTGCGGCGCTGGTCGGTTGTGACGTCTTCCAGGGCTACACCGAACACCTCCGCCGCCGTGGCACGGTGCACATCCAGGTCGTTGCGGAAGGCATGCAGCAAGCCTTCGTCCTTGGCCAGGTGGGCCATGATGCGCAACTCGATCTGCGAGTAGTCCGCCGCGAGCAGCTTGTAGCCCGGGCTGGCAATGAAGGCCTGACGGATACGCCGGCCTTCGGCAGTACGGATCGGGATGTTCTGCAGGTTCGGGTCGCTCGACGACAGCCGGCCTGTGGCCGCCACCGCCTGCTGGTACGAGGTGTGGATACGCCCGGTGCGCGGGTTGATCTGGCCCGGCAGCTTGTCGGTGTAGGTGCTCTTGAGCTTGCTCAGGCTGCGGTACTGCATCAGCACTTCGGGCAGCGGGTAACCTTGCTCGGCCAGCTCGTCGAGTACGGCTTCGGCAGTGGATGGCTGGCCCTTGGCAGTCTTGCTCAGCACCGGCATGCCCAGCTTGTCGTAGAGGATCGAACCCAGCTGCTTGGGCGAACCGAGGTTGAATTCCTCGCCAGCCAGCTCAAAGGCACGCTGCTCCAGTTCGGCCATTTTCACGCCCAGCTCACCGCTTTGTACGTGCAGCAGGGCAGCATCGACCAACGCACCCTGGCGCTCGATCTTGGCCAGCACCGGCACCAGTGGCATCTCGATGTCCATCAACACCGGCTGCAGGCTTGGCGTCTGTGCCAGGCGGGCCTGCAGCGCATGGTGCAGGCGCAGGGTGATATCGGCGTCTTCGGCGGCGTAGGGGCCGGCCTTGTCCAGATTGATCTGGTTGAAGGTCAGCTGCTTGGCACCCTTGCCGGCGATGTCCTCGAAGGCGATGGTGCTGTGGTCGAGGTACTTCTGCGCCAGGCTGTCCATGTCGTGACGGGTCGCAGTGGAGTTGAGCACATACGACTCGAGCATGGTGTCGTAGGCCACGCCGCGCATTTCAATGGCCGGCGAGGCATTGGCGAGGATGTTGATGTCGTACTTGGCGTTCTGCCCGACCTTGGCCTTGGCCGGGTCCTCCAGCAGCGGCTTCAGCGCCAGCAGCACGGCCTCGCAGTCCAGCTGGGCCGGCGCGCCTTCGTAATCATGGGTCAACGGCACATAGGCTGCTTCATGCGGTTCGACGGCGAACGACAGGCCGACCAGCTGCGCCTGCTGAGCGTCCAGGCCGGTGGTCTCGGTGTCGAAGGCGAACAGCGGGGCCTGGCGCAGCTTTTCCAGCCAGGCGTCGAAACGGGCCTGGTCGAGAATGGTTTCGTATTTCGGTTCAACCTTGGCCGCCGGTTCGTCGACCACCGGGGCGAGATCATCGCCCGCCTTGCTCGCCTCGCGCTGTACCTCGGCGACCCAGCTCTTGAACTCCATTTCGGTGTACAGCGCCAGCAGCGCATCGCGGTCCGGCTCACCGCACACCAGCGCCTCGACCTCGACATCCAGCGGCACGTCGCACTTGATGGTGGCCAGTTCGTAGGACAGGAACGCCGAATCGCGGTGCTCCTCGAGCTTGGCCGGTAAGGTCTTGGCGCCGCGGATGGCCAGGGTCGGAACCTTGTCGAGGTTGGCGTACAGGTCGCTGAGGCCGCCGCCGATACCGGTCAGCAGGCCGACCGCGGTCTTTTCGCCCACGCCCGGCACGCCGGGAATGTTGTCGACCTTGTCGCCCATCAGGGCGAGGAAGTCGATGATGTGTTCCGGGCCGACGCCAAACTTTTCGTGCACGCCGGCAACGTCCATCACGCTGCCGGTCATGGTGTTGACCAAGGTCACGTGGCCGTCCACCAGCTGCGCCATGTCCTTGTCGCCGGTCGAGATAATCACCGGGCGGCCTTGGGTGGCACTGCTGCGCGCCAGGGTACCGATCACGTCATCGGCCTCGACCCCTTCGACGCACAGCAGCGGGTAGCCCAGCGCCTTGACGCTGGCATGCAGCGGCTCGACCTGCACCCGCAGGTCGTCGGGCATGCTTGGGCGGTTGGCCTTGTATTCGGCGAACATGGCGTCGCGGAAGGTGCCGCCCTTGGCGTCGAATACCACCGCGAACAGGCTGTCGGGGTATTGCCTGCGCAGGCTCTTGAGCATGTTCAGCACACCCTTCACCGCACCGGTCGGCATGCCCTTGGACGTGGTCAGCGGCGGCAAGGCGTGGAAGGCACGGTACAGGTAGGAGGAACCGTCCACCAGGACGAGGGGCGCTTGGCTCATGAGCAGAATCAACCTTTTCGACGGGTCCGGCGCTAGAATAGCCAGAATCATTGACGACAAAGGGACTAGGTTATCATGCGTACACTCAATCGCCTGTTACTGCTCGGCCTGTTGGCAACCATGCCTGTCGTTACCCTGGCGGCGGACGACGCCCCCTCGGCCGATCCCGAGGTGACCATTCGCACGGAAGGCGATAAAACCATCCAGGAATACCGGCAGAACGGGTTCCTGTATGCGATCAAGATCACGCCGAAAAACGGCAAGCCTTATTTTCTGGTACGCGCCGATGGCACTGATGCCAATTTCATTCGATCCGACCAGCCGGACATGCTGATTCCGTCCTGGAAGATCTTCGAGTGGTAATCTGACGCGCACCGTTCACATCAACCCGGCACTTCCCGGCGGAAGTGCCCGTATGGGCAATTTTTCATCATGTCAGTCTTCACCCCCGTGACCCGGCCTGAGCTGGAAACCTTTCTGGCGCCGTACGAGCTGGGCCGTCTGCTCGACTTCCAGGGCATTGCCGCCGGCACCGAGAACAGCAATTTCTTCGTCAGCCTCGAACAGGGGGAGTTCGTCCTGACGCTGATCGAGCGTGGGCCAAGCGAAGACATGCCGTTCTTCATCGAACTGCTCGACACCCTGCACGCTGCCGACATGCCGGTGCCCTATGCCATTCGCGACCGCGACGGCAAAGGCCTGCGCGAGCTGTGCGGCAAGCCGGCGCTGCTGCAACCGCGGTTGTCGGGCAAACACATCAAGGGGCCGAACAACCAGCACTGCGCCCAGGTCGGCGAACTGCTGGCACACATCCACCTGGCCACCCGCGAGCACATCATCGAGCGCCGCACCGACCGTGGCCTGGACTGGATGCTGGCCTCCGGTTCCGAGCTGCTGCCACGCCTGACTGCCGAGCAAGCTGCGCTGCTGCAGCCAGCGCTGGATGAAATCACCGCGCACAAGGCGCAGATCCTGGCCTTGCCACGGGCCAACCTGCATGCCGACCTGTTCCGCGACAACGTGATGTTCGAAGGCACCCACCTGACCGGCGTGATCGACTTCTACAACGCCTGCTCGGGGCCGATGCTGTATGACATCGCCATCACCGTGAACGACTGGTGCCTGGATGAGCACGGCGCGATCGATATGCCACGTGCCCAGGCGCTGCTGGCAGCCTACGCGGCGCTGCGGCCGTTCACTGCAGCCGAGGCCGAACTGTGGCCGGAAATGTTGCGGGTAGGCTGTGTGCGCTTCTGGCTGTCGCGCCTGATTGCGGCGGAATCGTTTGCCGGGATGGATGTGATGATCCATGACCCGAGCGAGTTTGAAGTGCGCCTGGCACAGCGCCAGCAGGTGGCTTTGCACCTGCCGTTTGCTCTCTGAACCCAGCCGCGATTGCTCTTTGTAGGAGCGGCCTTGTGTCGCGAAAGGGCCGCAAAGCGGCCCCGGCAATTTCTGCTGCGACGCTGAGATCCTGGGGCCGCTCTGCGGCCCTTTCGCGACACAAGGCCGCTCCTACAACGGACGTGCGCTGCTTCAGGTTTTTCTGATTTTGTCTCGAATGGCTGTCCAGCTTGCAGCTTGGGAAATATCCTACGAGCCGCGTCCCCTGCCATCACCTTCTCAGTGGGAACCAGTGTCTCTAAGGCTTAATCCATCGCCGAATAACTTGGCGATCGGGTGTGGTAGCCCGGATGCATTTGTTCCATGACAGTCTATGGCGGCTGTGCGTGGGAGGCTTTCGAGCCTGCCTGGATTGGAAAATGCCCGGGTCTACCACCTCGCGTACAGCCGCCACCCATTCACGTGGTAGTGATGGGTGGCGGCATTGAGGAGCATTTTCCGATGGCTAAAAAATTGTCCCCGATCCACCTTTACCCTGCACATCTACTCGCCCCTTTGGCCGCTGCGATGCTGGCCACGAACCACTGTTCACTGTAAACCCGAACATTTCTGCCGAGGATGCTCTGGTCCATGTCGCTCTGTACCTGCGTGGTGCGTATGAGACGGGCTCCAAGGCTTTGGAATACCTGCGCGAAGAGGGCCGTGGCATGTATTGGTCGAGCCTGCACTCCATTGAGCTGGCGGAGGGGTTAGTGGAGGCGATACTCGATGGGATCGAGTCGCCGACTGATCCGCAGAAGAAGGTGTGAGGCTGGAGGTGCTTGGCGGGGGATTGGGTGAGGGCTGACAGGTGCCCGCCTAGAGGGTTTCTGCGCCTGTGAGATTGAGCGCCGCCCGCGCGGCGCTTCGCGGGGCAAGCCCGCTCCCACATCTGTTTCGGGCCAATTATTCCTGTGCCAGATAGGCTGCAGCCTTGGTGCAAGGCTGGAGATTGATGAGATGCAGTGGCGTACCCTTCGATATCGAATGGGACACACAAGGCGGCCAGAGGTGACCTCACAGGAGCGACTGGCCGGAAACAGATGTGGGAGCGGGCTTGTCCCGCGAAGCGCCGCGCGGGCGGCGCTCGATCTCGCAGGCGCTGAAAGCATCAAGGCAAGCACCTGGCCGCCTTGATGCAATCTACTGCAGGATTCAAGGCAAACCCGGATTACAACTGCTCCAGGCACCCAGCCAGATCACCACCCAGCTTCTCCAGCAAACGCTCATAGCCCTTGCCATCCACCGGATCAGTACCACCCAGTGCATCCAGCTCGGCCAGGCGCACCGGCAACCCTGCCGTCAGGGTCTCGGCCAGGCGCGGGCGCAGTGGCGGTTCGCTGAACACGCAGGTCTTGCCCACTTCCTGCAGGCGCTTACGCATGGCAGCCACATGCTGCGCCCCCGGCTGCACCTCGGACGCCACGCTGAACACCCCGGTATGCTTCAAGCCATATTCAGCCTCGAAGTAGTCGAACGCTTCGTGGAACACGAAGTACGGCTTGTCGGCAATGCCTGCCACCCGCGCCTTGATCCGCGCATCCAGCGCGTCCAGGCGCTCGTCGAAGTCCTTCAGGTTGCTCTGGTAGCGGACTGCATTGGTCGGATCGACCTGGGCCAGGTCAGCCGCCATTTTTGCCGCGATTACCCGCGCATTGACCGACGATAGCCACAAGTGAGCATCCAGGCTGCCTGGGCGGTGATCGTGGTCATGATCGTCGTGGCCTTCTTCCTCATGGGAATGGCTGTCCTCGCCAAAATGACGCAACTTCATGCCAGTCAGCGACTGCACGGCCACGGTGGGCTTGCTGCGGCTGCCCAGCACCCGCGGCAGGAAGTTCTCCATGTCCGGGCCGACCCAGTACAGCAGGTCGGCATCGCCCACCTTCCGTACGTCGGACGGGCGCAGGGCATAGTGGTGCGGCGAGGCGCCTGGTGGCAGCAGGACATCCGGGCTGCCAACGCCATCCTGCACGGCGGCAGCAATCTGCTGCAGGGGCTTGATACTGGTGAGCACACGCACATCGGCCTGGGCGGAGAATGCGATGAAAGCGACAAACAGAGCTAGGAATCGGGACACGGTGGATACTCGAGTCGTCAGAAACAGGTAACATAATAACGTCTCCATCCAGAACCGTCGCTGCCCATGTCCATCACGCCGCTGGCCAACCGCCCTCACGATCACTCCCATTGCGTGCACAGCGCACTGGCTGAAGCCGACGCCTTGTGCACCCGCCAGGGCCTGCGCCTGACCGCGCTGCGCCGCCGTGTGCTGGAGCTGGTGTGGCAAAGCCACAAGCCGCTGGGCGCCTACGACATCCTCGCCGTGCTCAGCGAGCAGGACGGCCGCCGCGCCGCCCCGCCTACGGTCTACCGCGCGCTGGACTTCCTGCTGGAAAACGGCTTGGTGCACCGCATCGCCTCGCTCAACGCCTTCATCGGCTGCAGCCACCCCGAGCACGTGCATCAGGGCCAGTTCCTGATCTGCCGCGAATGCCACGTGGCCATCGAGCTGGAGCAGAACAGCATCAGCGAGGCCATCATCAACAGCGCCAAAGGCGTGGGCTTCACCGTCGAAACCCAGACCGTGGAAGTGGTCGGCCTGTGCGGTAACTGCCGGAGCGCGGCATGAGCGACGCGCTGATCCGCCTGGAGCAGGTTGGCGTTAGCTTTGGCGGCGAGGCAGTACTCGACAGCATCGACCTGTCGGTTGCCCCAGGCCAGATCGTCACCCTGATCGGTCCCAACGGCGCAGGCAAGACGACCTTGGTGCGCGCCGTACTCGGGCTGCTCAAGCCGCACCGCGGCAAGGTATGGCGCAAACCGAAGCTGCGCATCGGCTACATGCCGCAAAAGATCCAGGTCGATGCCACGCTGCCGCTATCGGTACTGCGCTTCCTGCGCCTGGTACCCGGGGTAGACCGCGCGGCAGCCTTGTCGGCGCTGCAGGAAGTGGGCGCCGAACAGGTCATCGACAGCCCGATCCAGACCATTTCCGGCGGCGAGATGCAGCGTGTGCTGCTGGCCCGCGCACTGCTGCGCGAACCCCAGCTGCTGGTACTCGACGAGCCGGTTCAAGGCGTGGATGTGGTCGGCCAGACCGAGCTGTACAACCTCATCACCCGTCTGCGCGACCGCCACGGCTGCGGCGTGCTGATGGTGTCCCACGACCTGCACCTGGTAATGAGCGCCACTGACCAGGTGGTGTGCCTGAACCGCCACGTGTGCTGCTCGGGCCACCCGGAACATGTCAGCAACGACCCGGCCTTCGTCGAACTGTTCGGCCAGAACGCCCCGAGCCTGGCCATTTATCACCACCATCACGACCACAGCCACGACCTGCACGGTTCGGTGGTCGCCCCCGGCACCCATGTTCACGGAGAGCACTGCAAGCATGGCTGATTTTCTTCTTTACGCCTTGCTTGCAGGCCTTTCCCTGGCCGTCGTTGCGGGCCCGCTCGGCTCTTTCGTGGTGTGGCGGCGCATGGCGTATTTCGGCGACACCCTGTCCCACGCCGCACTGCTGGGCGTGGCGATGGGCTTCGTACTGGATGTAAGCCCGGCCCTGGCGGTAACTGTCGGCTGCCTGTTGCTGGCGATCCTGCTGGTTACCTTGCAGCAACGCCAACCGCTGGCTTCCGACACCCTGCTCGGCATCCTCGCCCCCAGCACCTTGTCGCTGGGCCTGGTGGTGCTGAGTTTCATGCACGACGTGCGCATCGACCTGATGGCCTACCTGTTCGGCGACCTGCTGGCCATCAGCACCACCGACCTGGCCTGGATCCTCGGCGGCAGTGCGCTGGTCCTGCTGCTGCTCGCCGTGCTCTGGCGGCCGCTGCTGGCGGTTACCGTGCATGAAGAGCTGGCCATGGTCGAGGGTCTGCCCGTGGCTGGCCTGCGCATGGCCTTGATGCTGCTGATTGCAGTGGTCATTGCCGTCGCCATGAAGATCGTCGGTGTATTGCTGATCACCTCGCTGCTGATCATCCCCGCCGCTGCGGCGCAACGTCACGCCCGCTCCCCCGAGCAGATGGCCCTGGGCGCCAGCCTGCTGGGCGTTACCGCCGTCTGCGGGGGCCTGGCCATGTCCTGGTTCAAGGATACCCCCGCCGGCCCGTCGATCGTGGTCTGCGCGGCGGTGCTATTCTTGCTGAGCCTGGCCCTGCCAAAACGTTGAAATACAGGGCGTGTGATGGCACGCCTTGCAACCTTTTGCCGGGTAAAGGGTCTGTAAGACCTGTTTTCGAGCGTGCGCACCTGGGTGTAGACTTGCTCGCTTTTTGCGCAAATAGAGAGTCGCAGGAATGAAGCCGTTCGCCTCCCGTTATCTGCTTGTTGCCGCGTTTTCCCTGTTCCTGGCTGCCTGTTCCAGCGCGCCGGTCGAACAGGCCGCCGTACCTGCCCAAGCCGATGCCTGGCAGCAGTTGCAACAGAACATCGCCAGCAATGAGCTGGCCACCGCCGAAGACCAGCTGGCAGCCTTGCAGGCGCAGTCGCCTGACGACGCACGCCTGGAGCAATACCAGCGCCAGTTGGCCGAGGCCTACCTGCAACGCAGCCAGATCGTGCTGCAAAAGGGCGATGTGAACGCGGCAGCAACCGCACTGGCCCGTGCCCGTGCACTGATGCCGCAAGCCCCTGCCGTGACCGGCGGCGACCCCCTGTCGCAAGCGCGCAAGGCCGAGCTGGAGAAGGCAGAAGCTGCCTTGAAAGCGGCTGAAGCCAAGCCCAAGGCACGCATCATCGACCCGACAGCGCCAAGCACGGTAGTGGCCTTGAAGACCACCGACAGCCGCGCCCTGCGGCGCCAGCTCGATGACATTGCCGCCGATGTGGTGAGCTATGACTGCGAAGTGGTGTTCCAGGTACCGCGCACCGACGACGCGCCGTGGTTGAAAACCTTGCTGGAGAAGCGCGTGCGCAAGATCGACAGCGGGTTTGGTTTGAAACAGAAGCATGAAATTCAGCGCTCGCTGCCGGCGCAGGTGGTTCTGGTCCCGCATCAGCAGTAAAAGCTTCGCGGGTGACCCTTTCGCCGTACCTGTGGGAGCGGGCGCGCCCGCGAAGACGACAACGCGGTGGATGGCACGGGCTTCGCCCGTGTTCGCGGGCACGCCCGCTCCCACAATGACCGCGTTATCGCTGCTCCGTGGGAGCGGGTTCACCCGCGAAAGGGCCCTATCAGGCAGGGATGGATTGCGCAGCCGCCTCCCGCTCCCACACCCGATGCCCCTCTACCGCTTTGACAAAGGCATCCACGGTCTTCTGCTCATCTCCCAGCAACAAACCCTTGTCCTCCTTGAGCCCCAGCGCTTTCACCAGTTCATTGGTCAACACCAGCGCTTTCAAGTGTTTGTAGCCTTCCAGCAGGAAGTGCTTGGCCAACCCGCTGGCCGCCAGGGCATCCGTCGAAGCCTTGCCCCCAGGCACGACAATGCCGTCAAACATGATCGACGGCATCCCCTCCATCGATGCATCCACCGCCAACTGCTTGCCATCCGCTGCCTTCACCGGCGCCGAAGTCGGCCCCAACAGCATGGGCCGTGCGCTGTGTGCCTCCAGTGCCTTCACCAGTTTGTCTACGCTCGCAGCATCCACGCCGTCAGCTACCAACACTGCAATCTTGCGGCCCTTGATGCCGACCGAGCCGGGGTGGTTCATCTGGCTCAACGCCTTGGACTGCGCCAGCTTGCTGCCTTTCACCTTGAGCGTGCCCTGTTTGGGCGCCGCCAGCCCCAGGTTCGCCGCCACAGCCGCAGCCAGCTTCAGGTCGATATTGGCCAGGATCTCGTTCACCTCCCGCTGGCGGATGCTTTCCCGCTCGACCTTGCCCAGTTCAAAGCTGTAGGCCTTGATGATGTGCTGCTGTTCGGTCGGGCTCATGCTCTGGAAGAACAGCCGCGCCTGCGAGAAATGATCGCCGAACGACTCGCTGCGCTGGCGGATCTTGTGCGCGTCGATACGCTCCTGATAACTCTCGAAACCGCCATCCTGCGCCGCTGGCGGTGTTTCCCGCGGCCAGCCGCCATCGATCGAGTTGGGCTCGTAGGACGCCCGGCCCTTGTCGATGGTCATGCGGTGCATGGCATCGCGCTGGCTGCTGTGGTTGGGCGCTACCGGCCGGTTGATCGGGATTTCATGGAAGTTCGGCCCGCCCAGCCGGCTGATCTGCGTATCGGTGTAGGAGAACAACCGGCCCTGCAGCAGCGGGTCGTTGGTGAAGTCGATGCCCGGCACGATATGCCCCGGGCAGAAGGCAACCTGCTCGGTTTCGGCAAAGAAGTTGTCGGGGTTGCGGTCTAGCACCATCTTGCCCAGCAGCGTCACCGGCACCAGTTCTTCGGGGATCAGCTTGGTCGGGTCGAGCAGGTCGAAGTCGAACTTGTGCTCGTCGGCCTCGGGCACGATCTGCACGCCCAGCTCCCATTCCGGGTAGTCACCGGTCTCGATGGCTTCCCACAGGTCGCGGCGGTGGTAGTCGGTGTCCTTGCCGGCCAGCTTCTGCGCCTCGTCCCACAACACCGAATGCACGCCCTGGCGCGGCTTCCAGTGGAACTTGACGAAACTGGCCACACCCTCGGCATTGATCAGGCGGAAGGTGTGCACGCCAAAGCCCTCCATCATCCGCAGGCTGCGCGGGATGGCGCGGTCGGACATGGCCCAGATGACCATGTGCGCCGACTCCGGTACCAGTGAGACGAAATCCCAGAACGTGTCGTGGGCAGAGCCGCCGGTGGGCATTTCGTTGTGCGGCTCAGGCTTCACGGCATGCACGAAATCCGGGAACTTGATGGCATCCTGGATAAAGAACACCGGCATATTGTTGCCAACCAGGTCGAAATTGCCCTCATCGGTGTAGAACTTGACGGCAAAGCCGCGCACATCGCGCACCGTATCGCCCGAGCCTCGCGGCCCCTGCACGGTGGAAAAACGCACAAACACCGGGGTTTTCTTCTCCGGGTCCTGCAGGAAGCCGGCCTTGGTCAGCTCGGCATGGCTACCGTAACTCTGGAAATAACCGTGCGCCCCGGTACCACGGGCATGCACGATGCGCTCCGGGATGCGCTCATGGTCGAAGTGGGTGATCTTCTCGCGCATGATGAAGTCTTCGAGCAGCGACGGCCCACGTGCGCCAGCCTTGAGGCTGTTCTGGTTGTCGGCAATTTTCACCCCCTGGTTGGTGCGCAGGGCCTGGCCGGTAGCATCGCTGCGGAAGGTTTCCAGGCTCTGCAACTTGGCATTGGTATTGGCCCGGTCAGGGGTCTGTGTGCCAGCGGCTTCACTGTGCTTGGGCGCGTCCGTTTTCTTGCTGGGCATGGTCGGCTCTCCTCGTCAGTCTTCAGGCGTGCCCGTTTCGGGCTTGTTCAACTAGTGACTGGATGGCTTTGCCGAGCGTTCAATCAGGATTACCGGTTGTCGCGATATGCCCGAAGGATTGGTGCATTACGAAATAAATGCTAAGAACAGCTATGGGAAAAGGCTAAAATGCGCGACCCCAGCTAACCGCTGACCCCAATTTCCATGCGCCCCACAAGGTTCGCTACGTGATCGAGTTCCAACAGGTACATAAAACCTACCGCGTTGCCGGTAGGGAAATCCCCGCACTGAATCCGACCAGCCTGACCATCGAAGATGGCCAGGTGTTCGGCCTGATCGGCCATTCCGGCGCTGGCAAAAGCACCATGCTGCGCCTGATCAACCGCCTGGAAGAGCCTTCCGGCGGCAAGATCATCGTCGACGGCGAAGACGTCACCGCGTTCAACGCCAACCAGCTGCGCGGCTTCCGCCAGCAGGTCGGCATGATCTTCCAGCACTTCAACCTGCTGGCCTCCAAGACCGTTGCCGACAACGTCGCCCTGCCACTGACCCTGGCCGGCGAGCTGTCGCGCAGCGAAATCGACAAGCGCGTCACCGAGCTGCTGGCCCGCGTTGGCCTCTCGGACCATGCCAGAAAGTACCCGGCGCAGTTGTCTGGCGGCCAGAAGCAGCGCGTCGGCATCGCCCGCGCATTGTCCACCAACCCGAAGATCCTGCTGTGCGACGAGGCCACCAGTGCCCTCGACCCGCAAACCACGGCCTCGGTCCTGCAATTGCTGGCCGAGATCAACCGTGAGCTGAAGCTGACCATCGTGCTGATCACCCATGAAATGGACGTGATCCGCCGGGTCTGCGACCGCGTGGCAGTGATGGACGCCGGCCAGATCGTCGAGCAAGGCTCTGTGGCCGAGGTGTTCCTGCACCCGCAGCACGCCACCACCAAGCGCTTTGTCCAGGAAGACGAGCAGGTCGACGAAGGCGAGCAGCGCGACGACTTCGCCCACGTACCAGGCCGCATCGTGCGCCTTACCTTCCAGGGCGACGCCACCTACGCGCCGCTGCTGGGCACCGTGGCACGCGAAACCGGTGTGGACTACAGCATCCTCGCTGGGCGTATCGACCGCATCAAGGATGTCCCCTATGGCCAGCTCACACTTGCCCTGATCGGCGGTGACATGGAAGCGGCGTTCGCCCGCTTCAAGGCAGCTGACGTACATATGGAGGTACTGCGTTGATGGACGCCCTGAATTTCTTTGCCAACGTCGACTGGGCCGAAATCTGGCTGGCCACCATCGACACCATGATCATGCTGTTCGGCTCGCTGTTCTTCACCGTGCTGCTGGGCCTGCCGCTGGGCGTGCTGCTGTTCCTCTGCGGGCCCAAGCAGATGTTCGAACAAAAGGGCGTGTATGCGCTGCTGTCGCTGGTGGTCAACATCCTGCGCTCGCTGCCGTTCATCATCCTGCTGATCGTGATGATCCCGTTCACCGTGCTGATCACCGGCACCTCGCTGGGCGTTGCCGGCGCCATCCCGCCGCTGGTGGTGGGTGCCACGCCGTTTTTTGCCCGCCTGGTGGAAACCGCCTTGCGTGAAGTGGACCGCGGCATCATCGAGGCTACCCAGTCGATGGGCGCCACCACCCGCCAGATCATCACCAGCGCACTGCTGCCAGAGGCCCGCCCGGGCATCTTCGCAGCCATTACCGTGACCGCCATTACCCTGGTGTCGTACACCGCCATGGCTGGCGTGGTCGGTGCCGGTGGCCTGGGCGACCTGGCTATCCGCTTCGGCTACCAGCGGTTCCAGACCGATGTGATGGTCGTCACCGTGGTGCTGCTGCTGGTACTGGTTCAAGTACTGCAGAGCGTGGGCGACAAACTGGTCGTGCATTTTTCCCGTAAGTAACCCCAATGGGGTCGGCCCGGCCGACCCGTTCGGGGGCCGTCGCGGCCCTCACAAGGAGTGATTGATGAAGAAGCTGCTTGCTGTTGCTGCCGCTGTCGCGGCCTTCTCGGCCCACGCCGATACCCTGACCGTTGCCGCCACCCCGGTACCACACGCCGAGATCCTCAACTTCGTCAAACCACAACTGGCGAAAGAGGGCGTGGAGCTGAAGGTGAAGGAATTCACCGATTACATCCAGCCGAACGTACAGGTGGCCGAAAAGCGCCTGGACGCCAACTTCTTCCAGCACCAGCCGTACCTGGATGAGTTCAACAAGGCCAAGGGCACCAACCTGGTGAGCGTGGCCGGCGTGCACATCGAGCCGCTGGGCGTGTACTCGACCAAGATCAAGAAGCTGGACGAACTGTCCTCCGGCGCCACCGTGGTCATCCCCAACGACGCCACCAACGGCGGCCGCGCCCTGCTGCTGCTGGACAAGGCCGGCGTGATCAAGCTGAAGGACAACAAGAACATCCTGTCCACCGTGAAGGATGTTGCCGAGAACCCGAAAAGCATCAAGTTCCGTGAGCTGGAAGCGGCCACCATCCCGCGCGTGCTGACCCAGGTCGATGCTGCCCTGATCAACACCAACTACGCGCTGGAAGCCAAGCTGAACCCCGAGAAGGACGCGCTGGCCATCGAAGGCAGCGATTCGCCTTACGTGAACATCCTGGTTGCCCGCCCGGACAACAAGGACTCGGAAGACATGAAGAAGCTGGCAGCTGCACTGCACTCGCCAGAGGTGAAGCAGTTCATCAACGAGAAGTACAAAGGCGCTGTGGTTCCGGCGTTCTAAGCCGAACAATCGCGCTGGATTCTTCGCGGGCACGCCCGCTCCCACAGGGATATCACAAGGCCTGAGGCTAGCGATGTACCTGTGGGAGCGGGCGTGCCCGCGAAGCTTTTAAAGCCCCATCAATCCCGCTTCACAAGCCCCGGCAACTGCGCCACCAGCTTCTGGTTGTTGAACGGCGCACGAATAAACCCACGCTGACGCCCATCCGGCCCCACAACTGCCAGGTTGCCGCTGTGATCCACGGTATACCCCGGCTTGCTGGTATCCGCCGGAATGAACGGAATGCTTAAAGCATTGGCCAGCTTCTGGGTATCCTCGATCGACCCTGCCACCCCGACAAAATCCTTGTCGAAATAGCCCAGGTACTGCTTCAGCTGGTTCGGCGTGTCGCGGTTCGGGTCCACGCTCACCAGCACCACCTGCAGCCGGTCAACGGCTTCCTTGGGCAGCTCGCTCTTCACCTGACGCAACTGGGCCAGGGTGGTCGGGCAGATGTCCGGGCAATAGGTGTAGCCAAAGAACAGCAACGACCATTTGCCCTTCAGGTCATCCAGCTGTACTGGCTGGCCATCCTGGTTGGTCATGGTCACATCGGCCACGGTGCGGCTCTGCGGCAGCAGGATGATGCCCGCATCGATCAGCTCGGTGGGGTTGGGCTGGTCGCGGCCATTTAGCACCTTGTTGACGGTCAGGCCCATGATCAGCGCGACCAGGGCAACGAGGATGAAGACGGTTTTCTGGGTTCGGGTCATAGGTTCAGCAACAGGTAGTGGTCGAGGAGCAACGCGATGAACAGCGCGAACAGGTAGCCGATAGAGTACTTGAACGTGCCGATTGCCGCGTGCGGCCGGCTGCCACGGTACAACACCCAGGCCCAATGCAGGAAGCGCAGGCCCAGCACCAAGGCACAGGCCAGGTACAGCGGGCCACTCATGTGGATGGCATAGGGCAGCAGGCTCACAGCCAACAGAATCAGGGTGTACAGCAGGATATGCAGCTTGGTGTAGCGCTCACCATGGGTCACCGGCAGCATCGGGATATCGGCCTTGGCGTACTCCTCCTTGCGGTGGATGGCCAAGGCCCAGAAGTGCGGCGGGGTCCAGGCGAAGATGATCAGCACCAGCAACAGTGGCTCGGCACTGACATGGCCACTGACCGCAACCCAGCCAAGCAACGGCGGTGCAGCCCCTGCCAGGCCACCGATGACGATGTTCTGCGGCGTGGCGCGCTTGAGAAAGCCGGTGTAGAGCACCGCATACCCGAGCAGGGAAGCCAGCGTCAGCCAGGCGGTGAGGGCGTTGGTGAACACCAGCAGCAGGGCCATGCCCGACAGCGCCAGGGCCAGGGCGAACAACAGCGCCGGCAGTGGCTCGACCCGGCCCTGGGCCAAGGGCCGCTTTTGGGTGCGGGCCATCAACGCATCGATGCGCCGATCGACCACATGGTTGACCACCGCCGCGCTGCCAGCACACAGGCCAATCCCCAGGTTACCGAACAGCAACACCCTCCAGTCCACGCCCGCGCGGGTGGCGAGGAACATGCCTGCCAGCGAGGTGATCAGCATCAGCACCACCACCTTGGGCTTGGTCAGCTCCAGATAATCGCGCCAATTGGCCCGCCGTGCGCTCAGAAGCGTCGCCACGAATCGTTCCTCATCTGATGGGAAATGCCCACACCGGTCACGGGCCGCAGGCGCCAGCCATGGCCGACACCCACGCGCACCTTGTCGACCACGCGAATGCGGTAGTTCACCAGCACCATGCTCAGCAGCAACAGCGCGCCACCCGCGTTGTGCGCCACCGCGACAGCCAACGGCAGGTGGAACAGTACGTTGCTGATGCCCAGGCCGACTTGCAGGGCCAGCGCCAGCAGCACCAGCCGCGCCAGGCCGGGCAGGCCACAGCGATGCAGCTTCCAGCTGAGCATCAGCAGCACGCAGGTCACCAGCAGGGCGCCCAGGCGGTGGCTGATGTGGATAGCGGTGCGCGCATCACTGTCCAGTTGCCCGCCCAGGTAATTGGGACCGACGTGCTGGGTCAGGTGAAAGCCGTTGCTGAAGTCTGCCGCCGGCCACCACTGGCCGTGGCAAGTGGGCAGGTCGATGCAGGCAACCGCTGCGTAGTTGGCACTGACCCAACCGCCCAGGGCAATCTGGCCGATCACCACCAGCAGCGCCAACGCAGCGATGCGGCGCAAGCTCAACGGCAACTTGGGCAATGGCGCAAAAGCCCGGGATAGACGCAGGGATAACAGGAACAGCAGGCTCAACGTGGTGAACCCGCCGAGCAAGTGCGCGGTGACCACCTGTGGCCACAGCTTCAGGGTAACCGTCCACATGCCGAAGGCCGCCTGTGCCAGCACCACGCCCAGCAACAGCACAGGCAGACGATACGGCTGACCGTCGCGGGCATGTCGGCGCACCGCCTGGAAGGCCAGCAGGGCGATTACCACAGCCAACGTACCGGCGAAGTAGCGATGGACCATTTCGGCCCAGCCCTTGGCCTCTTCCACCGGGTGATCCGGGAAATGCAGCTCGGCGTGGGCAAGTTGGGCTTCGCTCTTGGGCACGCTGATGAAGCCGTAGCAACCCGGCCAGTCGGGGCAACCGAGGCCGGCGTGGGTCAGGCGGGTGTAGGCACCCAGCAGCACGACCAGCAATGCCAGCAGGGTGGCGAACACAGCTAAGCGGAATCCGGGTCTGGCCATGGCAGGCTCCTAGCCGATATTGGACAGCTTGAGCAGGTGGCGCAGGTCGTCCAGCACATGCTTGCCGTTGCCCTTGCCGTCGTAGCGCAGCACCAGGTTGCCGTGGGGGTCGACGATCCACAGTTGCGGGCCGGGCTCACCGACCTTCTGCAAGTAGCGTGGTGCGTCCAGCGGGTAGCGTTGCAGTTGCGGGTACTCGCGCCCCAGCAGCGCCTGGTAGTCGGCGCCCAGCGGTTGCGCAGCGGCCAGCGCATGGCTGGCACGGCTGGCATCGCGGCCCAGGCCGACCTGGATCTGCCGGGCCAGGTACACCAGCCGCTGGCAGTCCTCGGCGCAGGTCTCGGGCGCGCTGACCAGCAGCTGCCAGCGCTGGTCTTCACCCGCCACGCCGATATCCGCACGGGTTTCACCATTGCCGATCATGGCGCCGTGGTAGCTACGGCCTTCCGGCACCCAGAAGTTGAGCTTGTACATGCTGGTAGCCAGAATCATCGGCCCAAGCACTACAAACAGGATCAGCAACAGCTGCAAACGCCCGCGGGCTCTGGGTTTGCTACGTTCAGGCACGTCCAGTGGAGTGGCGGTGGCCATGGCGTTTCTCCTTGTTTTGGTGCCAGCCGAAGTAGAGGTAGAGCAGAACCAGCGCGGTCGCCAGGGCAAACCACTGCACGGCGTACCCCAGGTGTTTTTCCGGGCCCATGGCCACCACCGGCCAGTCCAGGCGGTAGGTTGCCGGGCCGGGCTCCAGGCGCAACTCATGGGCGTAGCCTTCGCGGCCTAACTGCGGCCATAGCTGCGCGGCATCAACGGCGGTGAGCAGATGGGGCCACTGGCCGCCTTCAGGGTCGGGATGCAGCTGGAACGTGCTACCGGGCGATACGTAGACGGAAGCGTTCAGTGCCAAGGCCTGGGCAGGGGTATCGAAATGCACCGGCACGCGGCGGTCTGGCCATGGTAGCCAGCCACGGTTGATCAGAAGCCACTGGCCACTGGGCTGGTCATGGAAGGGCTGCAGCAATTCGACACCGGCCTGGCCATCGCGCATGCGGTTGTCCAGTAGCACGCTGTGCTCGGCGTCGAAGCGGCCATACAGGTGCACGCGGCGCAAGGCGTTGTCTTCGTTGCCATTCAGCTGGCTGGTCGCCAGCGGCGCTTCGATACGTCGCTCGGCGTAGCTGGCCAGCAATGCGCGCTTTTCCTCGGCCCGCCCAAGTTGCCAGCAGCCAAGCGCGATCAGCCCCGGTAGAAGTGCAAGCACCACCAGGGTCGGTACCCAGCCTGGGCGAAACGGCCTCACGGGCGCCTCGCTATACTTATCCACATCACCGCATCCCCCCGGAGTAGCGCCATGCTCAAGGCCGCGATTGTCCTGATGCTGATGGCCACGATTGCCAGCCTGTTCAGTGGCCTGGTGTTTCTGGTCAAAGACGATGAAAACTCGACCCGCCTGCTGAAAGCGCTGACCGTGCGGGTAACCCTGGCGGCCTTGACCATCGGCCTGGTCGCCTG
Organism: Pseudomonas sp. NPDC090592; assembly: GCF_044769185.1. NCBI lineage: Bacteria > Pseudomonadati > Pseudomonadota > Gammaproteobacteria > Pseudomonadales > Pseudomonadaceae > Pseudomonas > Pseudomonas sp. NPDC090592. The sequence continues at coordinate 13,455 of NZ_JBIVXJ010000032.1, read as the reverse complement.
GGGTTTCATCAGCGGTCAGCTGGTATCTCATGCCCCTTTCTGAAGTTTTCAGCTGACCCTGTGGGAGCGGGCATGCCCGCGAATGCGATGTTGAATGTACCGACGCATTCGCGGGCGCGCCCGCTCCCACAGGGTTCTCTATCTGCCTTCAAAGTACGTAGACAAAGATAAACAACCCCACCCAAACCACATCAACGAAGTGCCAGTACCAGCTGGCTGCCTCGAAGCCAAAGTGTTTCTCCGGGTTGAAGTGCCCACGCAAAATGCGCACGAACATCACGATCAGGATGATCGTGCCCAAGGTCACGTGGGCACCGTGGAAGCCGGTGAGCATGAAGAACGTCGCACCATAGATCCCCGACCCCAGCGTCAGCCCCAGCTTGGTGTAGGCCTCGTGGTACTCGAAAGCCTGAAGCGCAATAAAACTGAGGCCCAGCAGGATGGTCAGCGCCATCCAGAATTTCAGCGGCCCTCGGTGATCACGGCGCAATGCATGGTGGGCGATGGTGATGGTCACACTGGAGCTCACCAGCAAGATGGTGTTGATCAGCGGCAAGTGCCACGGGTCGATCACTTCCTTGGGCGGCGGGAACAGTTTCGGGTCAGGCGTGTGCAGCAGCGGCCAGGTGAATTCGAAGGTTGGCCACAGCATGTGCGCAACCCCTTTGGCCCCTTCACCGCCCAGCCAGGGCCCGGCCAGCACGCGCACATAGAACAGCGCACCGAAGAAGGCCAGGAAGAACATCACCTCGGAGAAGATGAACCAGCTCATCCCCCAGCGGAACGAGCGGTCCAGCTGCGGGCTGTACAACCCTGCTCGGCTCTCCTTCACCACGGCACCAAACCAGCCAAACAGCATGTAGGCCAGGAACAACGCACCAATGAAGAAAATCAGCGGCCCGTGCGAATCCGCGTGGCCGGCCTTCATGTCATTGAACCAGGTGCCCAGGCCAAATACCGTGATGAACATGCCGATGGTGGCAATGATCGGCCACTTGCTCTGCGCCGGAACGTAGTAGTGCTGATGACTTGCCATTGCTGTTCTCCTTCCCTTAACGGGCGCCCTGGACGTCCTGGGCCGCAACATGAGCGACCGGCGGGTGGCGAGCGGTGATGTCGAACAAGGTGTAGGCCAGTGTCAGGTGCTTCACGCTGGCCGGCAGGTCGCGGTCGACAATGAAGCGCACCGGCATCTCGATGCGTTCGCCGGGCTGCAGCACCTGCTGGGTAAAGCAGAAGCACTCGGTCTTGTGGAAGTACGCCGCGGCCTCGGCCGGGGTGATGCTGGGTATCGCCTGCGCACTCATCGGCCGGTCGGTCGGGTTGTGGGCAATGAAGATCATCTGGTTCACCGCCCCCGGGTTGACCTCCAGTTGGTCAGCCGTGGAATAGAAGTCCCAGACCATGTCGCTGGCATTGGTCGACATGAACTGCACCCGCACCGAACGCGACGGGTCGCTGACCTGGCTGCCCTCGTATTGCCCGCCGGTCTTGCCGTTGATGCCAAACGCCTTGCACATCACGTCGTAGATCGGCACCAGGGCGAAGCCGAAGGCGAACATCACCACCGTCAGCATCAGCAGGCGCGTTACCAGGCGTTTCAGCGACAGGCCTTTCATGGCGGGTTCCCTATTTCACTTCCGGTGGTGTCTGGAAGGTGTGGTAGGGCGCAGGGGAGGGGATCGACCATTCCAGGCCCTCGGCGCCATCCCAAGGCTTGGCCGGTGCCGGCGCCCCACCGCGGATGCACTTGATGACGATGAACAGGAAGAAGATCTGCGTTGCGCCAAACAGGAAGGCACCGATCGACGACACCATGTTGAAGTCGGCGAACTGCAGGTTGTAGTCCGGGATGCGGCGCGGCATGCCTGCCAGGCCAACGAAGTGCATGGGGAAGAAGGCCATGTTCATGCCGATGAACGACAGCCAGAAGTGCAGTTTGCCAAGGGTTTCGTCGTACATGTGGCCGGTCCATTTCGGCAGCCAGTAGTAGGCCGAGGCAAAGATGCCGAAAATCGCCCCGGGCACCAGCACGTAGTGGAAGTGCGCTACCACGAAGTAGGTGTCGTGGTACTGGAAGTCCGCCGGGGCGATGGCCAGCATCAACCCGGAGAAGCCGCCGATGGTGAACAGGATGACGAAGGCAATGGCGAACAGCATCGGCGTTTCAAAGGTAAGCGAGCCTTCCCACATGGTGCTGACCCAGTTGAACACCTTCACCCCGGTGGGCACGGCAATCAGCATGGTGGCGTACATGAAGAACAACTCACCCACCACCGGGATGCCGACCACGAACATGTGGTGGGCCCAGACAATGAACGACAGGAAGGCAATGGCCCCGGTGGCGTACACCATCGAGGTGTAGCCGAACAGCGGCTTGCGCGAAAACGCCGGGATGATCGAGCTGACCGCGCCGAACGCCGGCAGGATCATGATGTACACCTCGGGGTGGCCGAAGAACCAGAACACGTGCTGGAACAGCACCGGGTCACCGCCGCCAGCGGCACTGAAGAAGCTGGTGCCGAAATGGATGTCCATCAGCATCATGGTCACCACCCCCGCCAGTACCGGCATCACGGCAATCAGCAGGAACGCGGTAATCAGCCAGGTCCAGACGAACAGTGGCATTTTCATCAGGGTCATGCCCGGTGCGCGCAGGTTGAGGATGGTGGCGATCACGTTGATCGCGCCCATGATCGAGCTGATGCCCATCAGGTGGATGGCGAAGATGAAGAAGGTGACACTGGCCGGGGCGTAGGTGGTGGACAGCGGGGCGTAGAAGGTCCAGCCGAAGTTGGGGCCGCCGCCAGGGCTGAACAAGGTCGAGACCAGCAGCAGGAACGCCGCCGGCAGCAACCAGAAGCTGAAGTTGTTCATGCGCGGCAGGGCCATGTCGGGCGCGCCGATCATCAGCGGGATCATCCAGTTGGCCAGGCCGACGAAGGCCGGCATCACCGCGCCAAACACCATGATCAGGCCGTGCATGGTGGTCATCTGGTTGAAGAACGCCGGCTCCACGATCTGTAGCCCAGGCTGGAACAACTCGGCGCGGATCACCATGGCGAACGAGCCGCCGAGCAGGAACATGATGAAGGCGAACCACAGGTACATCGTGCCGATGTCTTTATGGTTGGTGGTCAGCACCCAGCGCATCAGGCCCTTGGCCGGGCCGTGGGCGTGCTCATGGCCGTGGGCGTGGTCGTCGATCACTGTGCTCATGTCCTGTCTCCTGCAACCCATTGATTGCCGCGAGTAACCCGGTTCACTTGGCTTCTGCCTGCTTCAGCGCCAGCACGTCCTTCGGCGTGACCATGTCGCCCTTGTTGTTGCCCCAGGCATTGCGCTCGTAGGTGACCACAGCCGCGATGTCGACTTCCGAGAGCTGTTTGCCGAATGCCGCCATGGCTGTGCCGGGCTTGCCGTGGAAGACAAGGCTCAGGTGGCCTTCCTTCGGCCCGGTGGCGATCTTCGAGCCCTTGAGCGCCGGGAACATGGGTGGCAGGCCCTGGCCTTCGGCCTGGTGACAGGCCACGCAGGTGGTGTGGTAGACCTTGTCGCCGCGTTCCACCAGCTCTTCCAGGGTCCATTCCTTGCTGGTCAGTTCCTTGAGCTTGGCGGCTTCGGCTTTGCGCTCACCCAGCCAGGTGTCGTAGTCGGCCTTGGATTTCACCTCGACCACCACCGGCATGAAGCCATGGTCCTTGCCGCACAACTCGGTGCACTGGCCGCGGTAGATGCCGGGCTTCTCGATACGGGTCCAGGCTTCGTTGACGAAGCCGGGGATGGCATCGCGCTTGACCGCGAAGGCCGGCACCCACCAGGAGTGGATGACGTCGGCGGCGGTTACCAGGAAACGCACCTTGGCGCCCACCGGCAGCACCAGCGGCTGGTCGACTTCGAGCAGGTAGTGCTCGTCCTTGGGGGCCTTGTTGTGGATCTGGTCGGCGGGGGTGGCCAGGTTGCTGAAGAACTCCACGTCCTGGCCCAGGTACTTGTAGTGCCACTTCCACTGGTAGCCGGTGACCTGGATGTCGATGTCCGACTCGCTGGCGTCGTAGATATCGATCAGGGTCTTGGTCGCCGGGATGGCCATGACCACCAGGATCAGGAAGGGCACCACGGTCCAGAGGATTTCCACCCAGGTATGCTCGTGGAAATGCGCGGCCTGCTGGCCGGTGGAACGGCGGTGGATGACCATCGACCAGAACATCGCGCCAAACACGACGATGCCGATGATCACGCAGATCCAGAAGATGGTCATGTGCAGGTCGAAGACGGCGTTGGAGACTTCCGTCGCCCCCGGGTGCATGTTCACGGTCCAGGCGGCGTTGGCCTGACCAAAAACCGACCACAACAGGAGGACCATCCAGACATGTGGATGTCGCATCATTGCGGGTTCCCCTTCTAATTCTTGTTGTCCCGGAGGCGTGGCCTGCGGCAAGAGGGAACGGCGGTCAAGACTGCCTGGCTTCGACGACCGAGCCCCTGCAAAAGCAGTCGGGCCTCATCAACGAATCACGTTCAACGGGAGTATAGACAGCGACCAATGGCACGCAATGAAGGCAGTGAAATGAACTTCACGAAATGGCCAGATGCCCTGGAAACCGCAGGCTTGACAGCTCATGGCCATATAATGGCATCTCGATATGCCTGAGAGCGCACACGTTTGCGTGGCTTATAACAAATGCGTCTTAGGTATTCTGTATACCGAGCTAATTTAGTGTCTTCCGTTTGAAACGTAATGTCCCTGGAGTTGTCATGAACATCGCTGCTGTACGCGAGCAGGTAAGCCAAGCCCATCAACATGAAGGCCAGACCGGCCAATTGAAAGCGCGTCTCGAGCTGCAACTGCCCCACCTGCACCCCTCGATCCAACTGCCTGAGCAGGACGCCAAGGGTACTTTGGCGCGCTTCGTCAGCGCCTACATCGATCAGGTTCCGGAGCTGCTAGAGGCCGCGCACGAGGTCGCCATTGAGGCCGGGATCGAATCGCAGATCAAACCTGTATTGAAAATTGCCGAGGCTTACTTCCTGCAGCCACCCGAGGTCATGAACGGGCATGTGGGGCTGGACTGCCTGCTGGATGAGGCGTACCTGGCGCACCGCCTGGTGGAGGAGGTGAACGACCTGTACATCCGCCACTTCAAGCAGCCGCTTATTCCGGTCGACACCACGGTGGCAAACCTGATTGCTCACCAGTTGATTGGCGAACCCTTTGCCAACCAGCTGGACGAAGTGGTGCACCACTCGGTTGATGAAATGCTCAATGACGAGAGCTTTGCGGTGGAGTCGGTAGAGGCTTATCGCGAGAAATTGAGCAGCCCGCAAACCGGCGCGGCGTGGAAGCGCTGGCCGTGCCTGTCGCGTCAGCTGGGTGTCGAGTTGGGTCAGCCGGCCTGATATTCCTGCACCGGCCTCTTCGCGGGCACGCCCGCTCCCACAAGGACCGCACAGCATCTGAATTATGTGCGGTCCCTGTGGGAGCGGGCGTGCCCGCGAAGAGGCCAGTTCAGGCAATACAAAACTTCAGCTTCAAGCCCCAACCCCCGCCGTAGTCCGCAACCGCCCCTCGATCCGCCGCTTCAACCGCCGCTGCTCGATCAACAACCGCGACCCATTCGCAGCATTACTTCGGTGCCAGTCCTCCAGCAACTCAAGGCACGAGTGGTCGATGTAGCTCAGGTTACCCAGCGGCACATGCAACGTGGTCCCCACCGGTACGGTATCCAGCACCTGGGTCAGCGCCGGCACCTTGAGGAACGTCGCCGCGCCACTAAGCCGCAGTTCCATATGCCCAGCCTTCTCCAGGCTCACCAGGTTGATCTTCAGCCGCGCCGCCTTGAACGCCAGTTTCAGCAAGGTCAGGGCAAAGCCCAGCAGCACGCCCGTCAGCAGGTCGGTAAAGATGATCGCCAGCGCTGTCGCCGCGTAGGTAAACATCGGCATGCGGCCATAACGACCCAGCCCGCGAAACGCCTTGAAGTCGACCAGCTTGACCCCGGTGAACACCAGTACACCCGCCAGGCTCGCCACCGGAATCTGCTGCAGCACGCTGCTCAACGCCACCACGAACGCGAGCAGCCATAGGCCATGGAAGATCGCCGACGCGCGGGTTTGCGCGCCCGCCTGCACATTCGCCGAGCTGCGCACGATCACCCCGGTCATTGGCAATGCACCCAACACGCCGCATAGCATGTTGCCGATGCCTTGGGCCGACAGCTCACGGTCGAAGTCCGAGCGCTGGCCGCTGTGCATGCGGTCGACCGCCGCGGCCGACAACAAGGTTTCTGCACTGGCGATGAAAGCCAGGGCAAAGGCGGCGACCAGCAGGGCAGGGTCGGCCAGTTGCATCAGGTCATCCGGGCGAATCCAGTCGATGGCCTCGGACAGGTCTGCCGGCACTTGCACCCGGTTTACCGGCAAGGCCAGCCACATGCTGATCGCGGTCATCGCTGCAACACCCAGCAAGGCACCAGGGACGAACCGTAGCCGCTGCGGCCGCAAGCGCTCCCAACCCCACATGATGGCAATGGTGCCCAGGCCCAGCGCACCGGCCATCCAGCCGGAGCCTGAGCTTTCCTGTGGCAGGGCTGCGGCAACGGTGGAGGGGAATTCCAGCAGGTTCTGCAACCCGGAAGGCTGCGGCGCCGTATCAAACATCACATGCACCTGCGACAGCACGATCAGCACGCCAATCCCCGCCAGCATGCCGTACACCACCGCTGGCGCGGTGACGCGGAACCAGCACCCCAGGCGCAGGCGCCCGGCCAGCAACTGCAAAAGCCCCGCCAGCAGCAAGATCGGCCCGAGCATGGCCATGCCATGCTGACGCACCAACTCGAACACCAGTACCGCCAGGCCGGCAGCGGGGCCGCTGACCTGTAGCGGCGAACCGGCGAGAAAACCCACCACAATGCCGCCGATAATGCCGGTAATCAGGCCTTTCGCCGGTGGCATGCCCGAGGCGATCGCAATGCCCATGCACAACGGCAGGGCCACCAGAAAGACCACCACCGACGCCAGCAACTCACGCGGCATGGCCGCTTTCAACTGTGTAATGTTCACCGTGTTTCTCCTTTCTTAGTCGCACGGCCATTCCTCTGGCCGTGGGCACATTTGCCCCTGACAAACGCGCAGGCGCGGGCCGCCAGCGGGCGTGCCGGCAAGGCAGTCAGGGAATTCAAGGCAGCCGAAGGCCGCGCCACACCCCTACAGGGTGCAGCCGGCTATCAAGGTTCTAGCGGTGGACGGGTCGCTTAGTAGCGGCCTCTCGGGGTGGCGCAGGGGACTGGCTCGCCAGCAGCCAAGGGCATGAAGCTGTCGCTGGCGGCGTCATAGGCTTCAATTTTGCTGGTCTCGATGTCGTACACCCAACCATGGATGAACAGTTCGCCAGCGGCCAGGCGCGAAGCCACCGAAGGGTGGGTGCGCAAGTGATGCAGCTGGGCGATGACGTTTTCCTTGGTCAGCACCTGCATCGTTTCATGTTCGCTGCCGCACGAGCAGTTGTTCTCGACCACGGTGCGGGCCACCTCGGCGTGGCGCAGCCAGGCTCCGACGGTCGGCATCTTGTCCAGCGAATGCGGGTTGAGGACCGCGCGCATGGCGCCACAGTCGGAGTGGCCGCAGATGATGATGTGGTGCACTTTCAGTGCCAGTACGGCGTACTCGATGGCGCTGGAAACGCCGCCATTCATCTGGCCGTATGGTGGTACCACGTTACCCACGTTACGGGTCACGAACAGGTCGCCTGGCGAGCTCTGGGTGATCAGCTCGGGGACGATGCGCGAGTCGGCGCAGGTGATGAACATGGCGCGCGGTGTTTGCGCAGTGGCGAGCTTCTTGAACAGCTCTTGCTGATCGGGGAAGACGTCATGGTGAAAGCGCAGAAAGCCATCGACAATGTGCTTCAGGGCGGCATCGGCGCTCTCCGCGGGGACCTGCGGAACGACCTTGGATGGGTCCTTGACGGGCATGATTCATCCTCTTGACGGTGTGTAGGTAAATCCATTTTACCGGTGAAAGATTCTGGCTATGCAGGGATTTAGATGACACGCACGGGCCATAGATCACAGTCGGTGTGGACTGATTTCCTACGCTAGCGGGGAAAACTTAACTGAAACTTAATTCGAAGGCTCTAGAACGGGTGTTCCAGATGGAAAAGGCGGGAACTGGATAATAGCAAAAAAACATCAAACACCAATATGTATTAGCGCAATTATCCACTCGGATTAGTTGTACTCAGGGGTGGCAATGGGCCCCCACTTGGGAGCCCGAGCCCTGCACAGTCCCTGTGGGAGCGGGCATGCCCGCGAAGAGAGCAACTCGGTGTATGGCACCGGCTGCGCCGGTGTTCGCGGGCACGCCCGCTCCCACAGGGGCATGTCAGAACAGGGGCATCTGCCCGCCGGGCGGGCAGAAGGCGGAGCAGTCCAGCGCCTGCGCTTCCCGCCCTTCGAAGTCCAGGCGCTTCATGGCCTTGGCAAAACGCTGCGCCAGCAACTCGGCAAACACGCCTTCACCGCGCATGCGCGCACCAAAGCGGCTGTCATACAGCTCCCCCCCGCGGCTTTGGCGGATCAGGCTCAACACATGCGCCGCCCGTTGAGGGTAGTGGTCTTGCAGCCACTGTTCGAACAGCGGCGCCACTTCCAGCGGCAGGCGCAGCATCATGTAGGCCGCGCTCTGCGCACCTGCTTCCTTGGCCGCCTCCAGCAGGCGCTCCAGCTCACTGTCGTTGATCATCGGAATCATCGGTGAACACAAGACGCCCACGGGCACACCTGCCTCACGCAGCACCCGGATGGCCCGCAAACGGGCCTTGGGCGAAGCCGCGCGTGGCTCCAGTACTCGCTTGAGGTCGTCGTCCAGCGTGGTCAGGCTGATCATCACCCGCGCCAGGCGCTGCCGGGCCATTTCAGCCAGCAGGTCAAGGTCGCGCAGCACCAGTGCACCCTTGGTGACGATGGTCACCGGGTGGCGAAACCGCAGCAGCACTTCTAACAGGCGCCGGGTCAGCAACTGCTCGCGCTCGATCGGCTGGTACGGGTCGGTATTGGAGCCCAGGTTGATCGGCGCACACACATAGCCTGGTTTGCTCAGCTGTTGCGCGAGCACTTCGGCAGCGTTGGTCTTGGCGATCAGCTTGGTTTCAAAATCCAGGCCTGGTGAGAGGTCCCAATAGGCATGGGAGGAGCGGGCATAACAGTAGATGCAGCCATGTTCACAGCCGCGGTAGGGGTTGATGGAGCGGTCGAAAGGCAGGTCGGGCGAAGTATTGCGGGAGATGACCGACTTGGCCGTCTCGCTGCGTACCTCGGTACCCTGGGTTTGCGGCACTTCCTGATACCAGCCGTCGTCCTCCACCACAGAATGGTTCGGGGCAAACCGGTTGTGCGGATTGTGTGCCGTGCCACGGCCCTTTAGCGGCGCTGGGGAATTCATGGCTGCTCCAGATACTGTATTTACATACAGTATCGCAACAACCTTGAATCCACCAGCACCTCTGGTCCGCCAGCCTGCCCTTACTCTGCCGGCTTCTTGAGCTTCGGATTAGGGAAGAACTGCACCGTCTGTACCTTGGCCGGCGCAGCCTTGGGTGCCAGGTGGTTGACCCGGGTGCCAAGCTCCTTGGGCACCGACAGGCCCTGCTCGTTAAGGGTGTCGGTGAAGCCACAGGCCACGCACTCACGGTGCGGGGTGTCGTCTTCGCTCCACATCATCAGCTTGTCAGGCTCGCTGCACGCCGGGCAGACCGCCCCGGCAATGAAGCGCTTCTTGGTCTTGTTCACAGCAACCTCGCTCATGCTGCAGCGCTCTCGGTGAGGCCACTGTGGCGCAGCAACGCATCGATGGAAGGCTCACGCCCACGGAAGTCGACAAACAGCTCCATAGGCTCGCGCGAACCACCGCGGGCCAGGATCGCCTCACGGAACGCGCGGCCGGTTTCGGCATTGAGCACGCCTTCTTCCTCAAAGCGCGAGAAGGCGTCAGCCGACAGCACCTCGGCCCACTTGTAGCTGTAGTAGCCCGCCGCATAACCGCCAGCGAAGATATGCGCAAAGCTGTTAGGGAAGCGGTTGTACGCCGGTGGGCGCATGACCGATACCTCGTCGCGAACGCCTTCGAGCACCTGCAGCACGCTGCGGCCGTCGCCATGGGTGGCATGCAGTTCGAAGTCGAACAGCGAGAACTCCAGCTGGCGCACCATCATCATGCCCGATTGGAAGTTCTTTGCCGCCAGCATCTTGTCCAGCAGGTCCTGAGGCAGGGGAGCACCGGTTTCGTAATGGCCGGAGATCAGCGCCAGGCCTTCCGGCTCCCAGCACCAGTTTTCCATGAACTGGCTCGGCAACTCGACCGCGTCCCACGCCACGCCGTTGATACCGGATACACCGGCATGCTCGATACGGGTCAGCATGTGGTGCAGGCCGTGGCCAAACTCGTGGAACAGGGTGGTGACTTCATCGTGGGTCAACAGCGCCGGCTTGCCGGGTGAGGCCGGGGTGAAGTTGCACACCAGGTTGGCCACCGGGCTCTGCAGCTCGCCGGCCGCAGTGCGGCGGCGGTCGCGGGCGCCGTCCATCCAGGCACCGCCACGCTTGTTGGCACGGGCGTAAAGGTCGAAGAAGAAGCGGCCGACCTGCTGGCCGTTTTCCTTGATTTCGAACAGGCGTACGTCCGGGTGCCAGCTGTCGAAGCCCTTGAGCTCGGCGATTTCGATGCCGTACAGGCGCTGCACGATGCTGAACAGGCCACCCAGCACCTTGTCGATCGGGAAGTAGGCGCGCAGGGCTTCCTGCGACACGCTGTAGCGCTGCTCGCGCAGCTTCTCGCCAAAGTAGCCGGCGTCCCAGCTGGCCAGTTCAGGGCAACCTTGCTCAGCAGCGTAGGCCTTAAGCTGCTCCAGGTCCTGGGCGGCGAACGGCTTGGAACGCTTGGCCAGGTCACGCAGGAAGCTCAACACCTGGTCGCTGGACTCAGCCATCTTGGTGGCCAGGCTCAGCTCGGCGTAGTTCTTGTAGCCCAGCAGTTCGGCCAGCTCCTGGCGCAGGCCAAGGATTTCCTGCATCACCGGGCCGTTGTCGTTCTGGCCTGCGTTCGGGCCCTGGTCCGAGGCGCGAGTGCAGTACGCGGCGTACAGCTCTTCGCGCAGGTTGCGGTCGCTGGCGTAGGTCATCACCGCGTAGTAGCTGGGGAATTCCAGGGTAATCAGCCAGCCGTCGAGGCCTTTGGCCTGGGCAGCGGCAGCCATCTGCGCTTTGGCCGAGTCGGTCAGGCCAGCCAGCGCGGCTTCGTCGGTAACGTGCTTGGTCCAGGCCTGGGTGGCATCGAGCAACTGGTTGGAGAAGCGGCTGCCCAGCTCGCTGAGCTTGCTTTGCACTTCGGCGTAGCGCTGCTGCTTGTCTGCCGACAGGTCGATACCCGACAGGCGGAAATCACGCAGGGCATGCTCGAGGATAGTCTTTTGCGCCACGTCGAAACCGGCGGCTTCAGGGCTGTTGATCAACGCCTGGTAGGCGTCGAACAGCGCACGGTTCTGGCCCAGTTCGGTAGAGTAGGCGCTCAGCGCCGGCAGGCACGACTCGTAGGCCTCACGCAGCTCGGCGCTGTTGCACACCGCATTGAGGTGGCTGACCGGGCTCCAGGCAGCGCCCAGGCGGTCGTTCAGTTCGTCCATGGCCAGCACCAGGCCAGCCCAGGATGGGTTCTTGCCCTGCTTGTCGAGGATCTCGGCAATGGCTTTACGGTTGTCGGCCAGGATCGCTTCGATCGCCGGCAACACGTGTTCGGCACGGATTTGCGAGAAGGGCGGCAGATCGTGGGATTGCAGAAGCGGGTTGTTCGCAGTCACGGTTTGGATACCTTGGCAGAAGAAACACTGCCCCATCTTAATTACAATCGACGCCGACCGCAGCAGGCAGCCTGCCTATCGGCACAGATGAGAGACGCTATCATGGCCATCCGAAGCTTCCAGCAACACACTCCGAAAGTTGGACTACGTGCCTTCGTCGACCGTTCGGCGGTGGTGCTGGGCGACGTGGAGATCGGTGAAGACAGCTCGATCTGGCCCATGACCGTAGTACGCGGCGACATGCACCGCATCCGCATTGGTGCGCGCACCAGCGTGCAAGACGCCAGCGTGCTGCACATCACCCACGCCGGCCCGTTCAACCCGGACGGCTTCCCGCTGATCATCGGTGACGAGGTGACCATCGGCCACAAAGTGATGCTGCATGGCTGCACCCTGGGCAACCGCATCCTGGTGGGCATGGGCAGCACCATCATGGATGGCGCCATCGTCGAGGACGAAGTGATCATCGGTGCCGGCAGCCTGGTGCCACCGGGCAAGCGCCTGGTCAGTGGCTACCTGTATATGGGCAGCCCGGTAAAGCAGGCCCGGTTGCTGAACGACAAGGAGCGCGCGTTCTTTTCCTACAGTGCCGGCAACTACGTGAAGCTCAAGGACCAGCACCTGGCCGAAGGCTACGACCAACCTGAATGACCGCATTCGCGGGCACGCCCGCTCCCACAGGGACAGCGCCGGCCTCAGGCCTTGTGATATTCCTGTGGGAGCGGGCGAGCCCGCGAAGATGGCCACAAAGCACTCAAGTGGACCCCGTACATGCACCAGCAAAACATCCTGTTCGACCTCGACGGCACCCTGACCGACCCGCGCCTGGGCATTACCCGCTCGATCCAGTACGCCCTGGCCAAGCTGGGCATCGACGAGCCGGACCTGGCCCGCCTCGAGCACTTCATCGGCCCACCCCTGCTGCAGGCTTTCATGCAGTTCTACAGCTTCGACGAAGCCAAGGCCTGGGAGGCGGTCAACTTCTACCGGGAGCGCTTCCGCGTCACCGGCCTGTACGAAAACCTGGTATTCCAGGGCGTGCCGGAGTTGCTCGAAGCCCTGAACGGGCAGGGCCGCACGCTGTACATCGCTACCTCCAAGCCCTGGGAATTCGCCCGCGAAATTGCCCGGCACTTTGCCTTCGACCACCATTTCAAGGTGATCTACGGCAGCGAGCTGGACGGCACGCGTACCAACAAGGTCGAGCTGATTCGTCATTTGCTGGATGAAGAAGGCCTGGACCCGGCGCAAACGCTGATGATCGGCGACCGCAAGCATGACCTGATCGGAGCCCGCAGCAATGGCTTGCAGGCCGTGGCGGTGGGGTATGGGTTTGGTAGCCGGGAAGAGTTGATGGCCGAAGAACCGGCTTTCCACTTTGCTACCTTGGCCGAGATGCATCAGGCATTTATCAAGGCTTGAGGGCCCTGGGGGCTGCTTTGCAGCCCATCGCGACGCAAGGCCGCTCCTACAGGGAATCGCGTCAACTCATGCTACGCGGTCCCTTGTAGATACCGTCTTGACCCTCACCCCGCAAGAGGGATTTTGGGGTCAAACGGTATCCCCGACTTCACCACCCCGTAAACCAGGTGCAGCAGCTT
>NZ_JBIVXJ010000031.1:56215-74633 GCF_044769185.1 Pseudomonas sp. NPDC090592 | reverse complement strand
GGCTGGCAACCATGGCCTGACAGGTTCGGCACGTTGCAACAAATGTGGGAGCGGGCTTGCCCCGCGAAGCGCCGCGCGGGCGGCGCTCGATCTCACAGGCGGCGCGAATCCATCGGCAAGCCCCCCGAAGCAATCACTTCACCCGATGCAATCACTTCCCCCGAACCAACCGCCGCAACCCAAACCGGTTCGGATGACAAGCCTCCGCCACTGCCCGTGGCAACGGCAACGGTTCCCCACACACCCAGGCCGCCACCAGCTCGCCACTCAGCGGCGCCGTGATCAACCCGCGCGAACCGTGCCCGCTGTTCACATACAAGCCCTCCAGCCAAGGGCAAGCCACATCCGGCACCTGCCGCGCATCCCGCCCCAGCACCGCATAAGCCTCGGCAAACGCCTGCCCATCGGCCACCGGCCCGACAATTGGCAAGTAGTCCGGGCTGGTGCAACGGAACGCCGCACGCCCCTGCAATTGCTCAGGGTCCAGCTTTGCCGCGCCCAGGCGCTGGGCCAGATCAGTCGAGATCTCATCCAGCAACGCCAGGTTGCCCTGATGCTCGGCCACAGTCGGCGCCAGGTCTTCGCTGTGGAAATCAAAGCTCGCGCCCAAGGTATGCTCACCCCCACGCGGCGGCGCCACATAACCCTCCGCACACACCACGGTGCGCAGTGCCCGGCTGCTGGCGGTGGCCGGCAGGCGGGTGATCTGCCCACGGATGCGCTTGAGCGGCAACTGCGCGCAAGGCTCGAAGCGCCGCACCTCGGCGGCACCGGCCAGGACGACCACCGGCGCGCTGGCCAGCAGGCGCTCGCCAGCCCAGGCTTGCCAGTGGTCACCCACCTTGCGCAGCTCGATGACTTCCTGGTGCGTCAGCAGGCGAATCCCTGGGTGCTGCAACTGCTGCCCGCATAGCGCTGGCGGATGCACCCAGCCGCCTTCGGGGTAGTACAAGCCGCCAGCCGGCAAGGCTACCCCGGCGATGGCTTCGGCTTCAGCGCGTTCCAGCGATTGCAGCAGGTTGCGGTCGAAGGCAGCGGCCAGCTTGCCCTGGCGCTCGGCTTCCTTGCTGTCGAAGGCAAGTTGCAGCACGCCGCACGCATCCCAATCGTGGCCACGTTGCAAGCGCTCGAGCTGGCGCCTGGTGTAGCCGAAACCGGACAGGATCATTTGCGACAGCGCAGTGCCGTGGGCAGACAACTTGAGGTACAACACCCCTTGCGGGTTGCCCGAGGCCTCCTGCGCCGGGCCCTCGTGGCGCTCCAGCACGGTCACCTGCCAGCCACGCCGGGCCAGGCTGGCTGCGGTTGTGCTACCCGCCAGCCCGGCACCGATCACCAGCGCCTCACGTGGACCAGGTGCGGTACCCGGGCGTGCATACCAGGGCGCGCTGGCGCCGGGCTGGGGGCCGACGTAAGCGCCGCTCATCACCTCCCACTTCTTGCCGATGCCCGGCACCTTCTTCATGGCAAAGCCAGCTTCGACCAGGCTGCGGCGTACCCAGCCCGTGGTGGTGAAGGTGCCCAGCACGGTACCCGGGTGCGACAGCCGCGCCAGTTGCGCGAACAGCTCCGGGGTCCACATGTCGGGGTTCTTGGCCGGGGCGAAGCCATCGAGGAACCACACATCGATCTGCGCATCCAGCTGCGGTAGCTGTTCCAGCACATCGCCGATCAGCAGGGTGAGGGTGACCCGGCCATTGGCCAGCGTGAACTGTTGAAAGCCTGGGTGCACCGCCACGTACTGCTCCAGCAGCGGCTCGGTATAGGCAGCAAGCTCCGGCCACAGGCGCACCGCACGGACCATATCGTCGAGGCCGAGGGGGTACTTCTCGACACTGACAAAGTGCAGGCGTGCGTCGCTGTGGGCATGTTCGTCAAACAGCTGCCAGGCGCAGAAAAAGTTCATGCCGGTGCCAAAACCGGTTTCGCCAATCACCGTGCAGGTGTGCGGGGCCAGGCTGGCAAAGCGCTCGGCCAGGCGGGTCTGGCCGAGGAACACGTGTTTGGTTTCTTCGATGCCTTCGTTGACCGCGAAATAGACGTCGTCGTATTGCCGTGAATGGGGGCGGCCTTGGTCGTCCCAGTCGATCTGGGCGTGCTGGAGGAGGGTGGATTCTGGCATGGCTGGTTTCACTGGGAGATGAGCTGCAAGCTGCAAGCTTTAAGCTGCAAGAAAAAGCAGATGGTGGCATGGCTTGCAGTTTCTTGCAGCTTGCAGCTTGCAGCTTGCAGCTTGCAGCTTCGAATTCCGCTAGTCTTGCTTATCCATTGAAGGAGCCAATGCATGTTCGAATCCGCCGAAATCGGCCACAGCATCGACAAGGAGGCTTACGACGCCGAGGTACCCGCTTTGCGCGAGGCCCTGCTCGAAGCCCAGTACGAACTCAAGCAGCAGGCGCGCTTCCCGGTGATCGTGCTGATCAACGGCGTGGAAGGCGCGGGCAAAGGCGAGACGGTCAAGCTGCTCAACGAGTGGATGGACCCGCGCATGATCGATGTGCTCACCTTCGACCAGCAGACCGACGAAGAACTGGCCCGCCCGCCGGCCTGGCGCTACTGGCGGGCCCTGCCACCGAAAGGGCGGATGGGCGTGTTCTTCGGCAATTGGTACAGCCAGATGTTGCAGGGGCGGGTGCACGGGGTGTTCAAGGATGCCGTGCTCGACCAGGCCATTACCGGCGCCGAGCGGCTGGAGGAAATGCTGTGCGATGAAGGCGCGCTGATCATCAAGTTCTGGTTCCACCTGTCCAAGAAGCAGATGAAGGCACGGCTGAAATCGCTCAAGGACGACCCGCTGCACAGCTGGAAGATCAGCCCGCTGGACTGGCAGCAGTCGCAAACCTATGACCGCTTCGTACGTTTTGGCGAGCGTGTGCTGCGCCGCACCAGCCGCGACTATGCGCCCTGGCATATCGTTGAAGGCGTAGACCCGCACTACCGCAGCCTGGCGGTGGGGCGCATCCTGCTGGAAAGCCTGCAAGCTGCGCTGGCCAATAACCCCAAGGGCAAGCACCGGGGCAACGTCGCGCCGCTGGGCCGCAGCATCGACGACCGCAGCCTGCTTGGTGCGCTGGACTTGACCCTGCGCCTGGACAAGGCCGACTACCAGGAACAGCTGATGGCCGAACAGGCGCGCCTGGCCGGCCTGCTGCGTGACAAGCACATGCGCCGGCATGCCCTGGTGGCCGTGTTCGAAGGCAACGATGCCGCGGGCAAGGGTGGCGCCATCCGCCGTGTAGCGGCAGCACTGGACCCACGCCAATACCGCATCGTGCCGATTGCCGCGCCCACCGAAGAAGAGCGCGCACAGCCGTACTTGTGGCGGTTCTGGCGGCATATCCCGGCGCGTGGCAAGTTCACCATCTTCGACCGCTCCTGGTATGGCCGGGTGCTGGTGGAGCGGGTAGAGGGCTTCTGCACCCCGGCCGACTGGATGCGCGCCTACAGCGAGATCAATGACTTTGAAGAGCAGTTGGTGAATGCCGGCGTAGTGGTGGTCAAGTTCTGGTTGTCGATTGACCAGCAGACCCAGCTGGAGCGCTTTGAAGAGCGCCAGCAGATCCCGTTCAAGCGCTACAAGATCACCGAGGACGACTGGCGCAACCGCGAAAAGTGGGACGACTATGCCCAGGCGGTGGGCGACATGGTCGACCGCACCAGCAGCGAGATCGCGCCATGGACGCTGGTGGAGGCCAACGACAAACGCTGGGCGCGGGTGAAGGTGTTGCGCACCATCAACCAGGCGCTTGAGGCGGCGTTTGCCAAGGACAAGAAATAGCTGAAGGTGATGTTGCCTGTTCTGGCCTCTTCGCGGGCACGCCCGCTCCCACAGGATCATCACAGGGCTGAGCGTTGTGCGGTCCCTGTGGGAGCGGGCGTGCCCGCGAAGAGGCCGGAACAGGCACCTCATCTGCCAAACCATGCCCCGCAAGAATGACCTGATGAATTCTTTTCTCGGCACTCTCCACCGTAGGCACCCTCCAAGCCCGTAGAATTCAACCACCCCCACCACGGGCTTGATCGAGGACGCTATGCACACCACTTCCGGCCGTTGGAGCTACGGCCTGTTCCTGGCACTTTTGACTGCGCTGCTTTGGGGCATCTTGCCGATCAAGCTCAAGCAGGTGCTGCAAGTGGTCGACCCGATCACCGTTACCTGGTACCGCCTGCTGGTCTCCGGCGGCTTGCTGTTCGCCTGGCTTGCAGCCAACCGGCGCCTTCCTTCATTCGCCAGGCTTGCGCCCAAGGGCAAGGGCCTGGTGGCAGTTGCTGTACTTGGCCTGATGGGCAACTACGTGCTGTACCTGATCGGGCTCAACCTGTTAAGCCCCGGCACTGCGCAGTTGGTGGTGCAGCTCGGCCCGGTGCTGTTGCTGGTGGCCAGCGTATTCGTGTTCCACGAGCGTTTCAGCCTGGGGCAGGGCGTTGGGCTGCTGATATTGCTGGCGGGGTTCGGGCTGTTTTTCAACCAGCGCCTGGAAGAGCTGCTGACCTCGCTGGGTGCCTATACCACCGGCGTGCTGACCGTTCTGCTGGCCACCAGCATCTGGGTGTTCTACGCCCTGAGCCAGAAGCAGTTGCTGACCGTGTGGCATTCTCAGCAGGTGATGATGGTGATCTACCTCAGTTGCGCTGCACTGCTGACGCCTTGGGTTCACCCGCTGGAGGTGTTGCAGTTGACCCCGGTTCAGGGCTGGCTTTTGTTGGCCTGTTGCCTTAATACCCTGGTGGCCTACGGCGCGTTTGCCGAAGCGCTGGCGCACTGGGAGGCATCGCGGGTCAGTGCCACGCTGGCGCTGACGCCGCTGGTGACGTTTGTTGCGGTGGCACTGGCGGCGCTGGTGTGGCCGGAGCATGTGCAGGCCGAAGACATCAATGCCCTGGGGTATGTGGGGGCGGTGACGGTGGTATTCGGCTCGGCGCTGGTGGCGCTGGGGCCATCGCTGGTGGCCGGGTGGCGGGCGAGGAGGGCGCGGTTGGCCCGGGTTAATTGATTTTCTGTACCGGCCTCTTCGCGGGCAAGCCCGCTCCCACAGGATAACCACAAGCCTGAGTGTTGTGCGATCCCTGTGGGAGCGGGCTTGCCCGCGAAGAGGCCGGTACAGGTTATAGGTAGCTCATCCTTTGCCACCCGGTGCCAGCATGTTCTCCGGCCTTACCCACTGGTCAAACTGCTCATTGGTCAAATACTTCAACTCCAGTGCAGCCTCCCTCAAGGTCTTGCCCTCGCTGTAGGCCTTCTTGGCAATCTCCGCAGCTTTGTCATACCCGATATGCGGGTTAAGCGCCGTCACCAGCATCAACCCGCGCTCCAGATGCGCAGCCATCTGCCCTGCATCCGGCTCGATGCCCGCCACGCAGTGCAGCTGGAAGTTACTGCAGCCATCGGCCAGCAGTTCGATCGACTGCAACAGGTTATGGATGATCACCGGCTTGAACACATTGAGCTGCAAGTGCCCCTGGCTGGCGGCAAAGCCGATGGCCGCGTCGTTGCCCAGCACCTGGCAGGCCAGCATCGACAGCGCCTCGCACTGGGTAGGGTTGACCTTGCCCGGCATGATCGAGCTGCCCGGCTCGTTGGCCGGCAGGCGCACTTCGGCCAGCCCGGCGCGTGGGCCGGAGCCGAGCAGGCGCAGGTCATTGGCGATTTTCATCAGGGCAACGGCCAGGGTCTTCAGGGCGCCCGCCAGGCTGGTCAGCGGTTCGTGGCCGGCGAGGGCGGCAAACTTGTTCGGCGCCGTGACGAACGGCAGGCCGGATTCCGCCGCCAGTTCCGCAGCGATGGCCTCGGCAAAGCCATGCGGCGCGTTAAGGCCGGTACCCACGGCAGTGCCGCCCTGGGCCAGCTCGCATACCGCCGGCAAGGTAGCGCGGATGGCACACTGGGCATAGTCGAGTTGGGCAACGAAGGCTGAAACCTCCTGGCCGAAGGTGATCGGCGTGGCGTCCATCATGTGCGTACGGCCGGTCTTCACCAGCTTCTGGTGGCGCGCCGACAACTCGGCAAGCCCCGACGACAGCTCGGCAAGCGCCGGCAGCAGTTTTTCATGCACTGCCTGGGCCGCTGCAATGTGCATGGCCGTGGGGAAGCAGTCGTTGGAGCTCTGCGAGCGGTTGACGTGGTCGTTGGGGTGCACCGGTGCCTTGCCGCCGCGGCCCTTGCCGGCCAGTTCGTTGGCGCGCCCGGCAATCACCTCGTTGACGTTCATGTTGCTCTGGGTGCCGCTGCCGGTTTGCCAGACGACCAACGGAAACTGGTCGTCATGCTGGCCTGCCAGCACTTCGTCGGCGGCCTGTTCGATCAGCCGGGCGATGTCGGCCGGCAGGTCGCCGTTGCGGTCGTTGACGCGTGCCGCGGCCTTCTTGATCAGCGCCAGGGCGTGCAGCACCGCGAGGGGCATGCGTTCCTTGCCAATGGCGAAGTTGATCAGCGAACGCTGGGTCTGCGCACCCCAGTAGGCGTCCTCCGGAACTTCCACCGGGCCCAGGCTGTCTGTCTCGATACGGCTCATTCTGTACTCACTCCTGTGTAGTTCGAATTCGCAGTTTAGGCCCTGAATCGACCGAGCGGTTCAGTCGCTCGTCGTGCCACTTGAGCACATCGCCACCACGGCGCAGAATGCTCTACTCTGAGGTACCCGCCTCCCTCTCCTTGAAGGAAATGCAATGACCCGTCTCCGTGTCCTTTGTGCCGCCGTTGCCCTGGTTTGCGCCAGCGGCCAGGTACTCGCTGCCACCGCCAGCCATAACGCTGCTGCCGAGAAATTCCTGACCCTGGCCAACGCCGACAAGCTGGGCACCCCGGTGTACATGCAAGTGCAGCAGATGTTCGCCCAGCGCTTCGCCCAGACCAAGGCGCCGGCCGCCAAGCAGCCAGTGCTGGAAAGCTACCAGGCCAAGGCCAACGCCGCGCTGGACAACGCCATCGGCTGGAACAAGCTGAAGCCGAAGATGGTCGACCTCTACACCCAGACCTTCACCGAGCAGGAACTGAAAGACCTGGTCAAGTTCTACGAGTCGCCGCTGGGCAAGAAAGTACTGCGTGAAATGCCCAAGGTCACCCAGCAGTCGGCCCAGCTGACCCAGCAGAGCCTGGAGCCAGCAGTACCGGTGGTGAACAAGCTGCTGGAAGACATGACCAAGGAGCTGGACCCGAACGCTGGCAAGGCCGCTGCCCCAGCCAAGAAGTGAGCACCCCGCGATGACCATGCAACAGCGTATTGAAAGACAGCTGGCCGCCCTGGCGCCGCAACACCTGCAAGTGCTCAACGAAAGCCACATGCACAGTCGTGGTCAGGAGACCCACTACAAGGCAGTGATCGTCTGCGAGCAGTTTGCCGGGTTGAACAGCGTCAAGCGCCACCAGAAGGTGTACGCCACCATGGGCGAGCTGATGGGCGAAATCCACGCCCTGGCTATCCACACCTACACCGCCGAAGAGTGGGCCAAGGTCGGCGTTGCACCGGCCTCGCCGGTGTGCGCGGGCGGCGGGCACTGAAACCTTTCTGTTGTTCTGGTAGAATCTGCAACATCCCAAAGGGGGCCGCTGCGCGGCCCATCGCAGGCAAGCCAGCTCCCACAGGTACAGCGCTCTTCTTGAAGCTGGCGCTGTACCTGTGGGAGCTGGCTTGCCTGCGATGGGCTGCGAAGCAGCCCCCTGTTTTTTGCTCAACCCGGTCCGCCCCTTACGAGGGCAACCACCTGGAGAACCTGCTTCATGTCCCAAGCCATCGTCGTTGCGGCGCTGTACAAGTTCGTTACCCTTGAAGACTACGTCGATCTGCGCGAGCCCCTGCTCAAGGCCATGCTCGACAACAACGTCAAAGGCACCCTGCTGCTGGCCCAGGAGGGCATCAACGGCACCGTGTCGGCCACCCGCGAAGGCATCGATGGCCTGCTGGCCTGGTTGCGCAACGACCCGCGCCTGGTCGATGTCGACCATAAAGAGTCGTACTGCGACGAACAACCGTTCTACCGCACCAAGGTCAAGCTCAAGAAAGAGATCGTCACCCTCGGCGTGCCGGGCGTGGACCCGAACAAGGCGGTCGGCACCTACGTCGATCCCAAGGACTGGAACGCGCTGATCAGCGACCCGGAAGTGCTGCTGATCGACACCCGCAACGATTACGAAGTGGCCATTGGCACCTTCAAGGGCGCCATCGACCCCAAGACCGAAACCTTCCGCGAGTTCCCGGACTACATCAAGGCCAACTTCGACCCCAGCAAGCACAAGAAGGTCGCCATGTTCTGTACCGGCGGCATCCGTTGCGAAAAAGCTTCCAGCTACATGCTCGGTGAAGGCTTTGATGCGGTCTATCATCTTAAGGGCGGCATCCTGAAATACTTCGAGGAAGTGCCTCAGGAAGAGAGCCTGTGGGACGGCGACTGCTTTGTCTTCGACAACCGCGTCACGGTGCGCCATGACCTGAGCGAAGGCGAGTACGACCAGTGCCACGCCTGCCGCCACCCGATCAATGCAGAGGAGCGCGCGTCCGAGCACTATTCGCCAGGTGTCAGCTGCCCGCATTGCTGGGACACCCTGAGCGAGAAGACCCGGCGCAGCGCCATCGACCGGCAGAAGCAGATCGAGCTGGCCAAGGCCCGCAACCTGCCGCACCCGATCGGTTACAACTACAAAGCCGAGGCCTGATGCATGTCTGCACGCCTGATCTATGTGATGGACCCGATGTGCTCCTGGTGCTGGGGTTTCGCGCCAGTGGCGGCGGCCCTGATCGCCCAGGCGCGTGAAGCGGGCGTTGCCACCCGGCTGGTGGTGGGTGGCTTGCGCACCGGTGGCAGCGCGCTGGACAGTTCTACCCGCAAGTACATCCTCGAACACTGGCAGGCGGTGGCCGAGGCTACCGGCCAGCCGTTCCGCTTCGAAGGCGCCATGCCCGACGGTTTTGTCTACGACACCGAGCCGGCCTGCCGTGCCTTGGTCACCGCCCGCGAGCTGGACGCCGAGCGCGTCTGGCCGCTGCTGGCGCTGATCCAGCGTTCGTTCTACGAGCAGGGCGTGGATGTGACCACCGCGCCACAGTTGGTCGAGCTGGCGGAACAGGCAGGCTTCGACCGCGCCGTGTTCGCCGAAACCTTCGCCCGTGCCGACACGCGTGCTGCCACCGCAGCCGATTTCAGCTGGGCTCAGGACCTGGGTATTGCCGGTTTCCCGACCCTGCTGGCCGAGCGCAATGGCCAACTGGCCTTGCTGACCAACGGCTATCAGGCGCTGGAACGGCTGCAACCCTTGCTCGGCCGCTGGCTGCAGCAGGCCGCCTGTGCTTGATGTGCCTGGGTCACCCGACCCGGTACCGGGCAAACCCCACACTGCGGGCGATCGACTGAGCTGGGCGGAAATCCGCCGCCTGGCCCTGCATCACAAGAAGAACCTCTGGTCCGCCAATTTCATCGCAGTACTGGCAGCCTGTTGCAGCGTGCCGATTCCGCTGCTGCTGCCACTGCTGGTGGATGAAGTGTTGCTGGGTCATGGCGATGCCGCACTCAAGTGGATGAACCACCTGTTGCCGTCCGGTTGGCAGGTAGCGGCCGGGTACATCGGGCTGATGCTGGCACTTACCCTGTGCCTGCGCCTGGCTGCACTGGCGTTCAACGTGGTGCAGGCCAAGCTGTTCGCCGGCCTGGCCAAGGATATCGTCTACCGCTTGCGCATCCGCCTGATCGAGCGGCTCAAGCGCATTTCGCTGAAGGAATACGAAAGCCTGGGTAGCGGCACGGTGACCACCCACCTGGTCACCGACCTGGACACCCTCGACAAGTTCGTGGGCGAAACGCTCAGCCGCTTTTTGGTGGCCATGCTGACGTTGACTGGCACCGCGGCAATCCTGATCTGGATGCACTGGCAGCTGGCCTTGCTGATCCTGCTGTTCAACCCGCTGGTGATCTACTTCACCGTGCAGCTCGGCAAGCGCGTCAAACACCTGAAAAAGCTTGAGAACGACAGCACTGCGCGCTTTACCCAGGCGCTGACGGAAACCCTCGACGCCATCCAGGAAATCCGCGCCGGCAACCGCCAGGGCTACTTCCTGGGGCGCCTGGGCCTGCGTGCCCGCGAAGTGCGCGACTACGCCGTGGACTCGCAGTGGAAAAGCGATGCCAGTGGCCGTGCCAGTGGCTTGCTGTTCCAGTTCGGTATCGACATTTTCCGCGCGGCAGCCATGCTTACCGTGCTGTTCTCCGACCTGTCGATCGGCCAGATGCTGGCGGTGTTCAGCTACCTGTGGTTCATGATCGGCCCGGTGGAGCAGTTGCTCAACCTGCAATACGCCTACTACGCCGCCGGTGGTGCGCTGAGCCGCCTCAACGAGCTGCTGGCGCGTGCCGACGAGCCACAGTACCCGGCCGCCTGCGACCCGTTCGCCGGGCGCGAGACGGTGGGCATCGACGTGCGCGACCTGCGCTTTGCCTATGCCGACGAGCCGGTGCTGGACAACCTCGACTTGTCCATCGCGGCGGGCGAAAAGGTGGCGATAGTCGGCGCCAGTGGTGGTGGCAAGAGCACCTTGGTGCAACTGTTGCTGGGCCTGTACAGCGCCCAGGCCGGGACTATCCGCTTTGGCGGTGCCAGCCTTCAGGAAATCGGCCTGGAAACCCTGCGCGAAAATGTGGCGGTGGTATTGCAGCACCCGTCGCTGTTCAACGATACCGTGCGCGCCAACCTGGCCATGGGCCGCGACTGCAGCGATGACGCCTGCTGGCAGGCGCTGCGCATCGCCCAGCTGGATGCCACCATCGCCGCCTTGCCGCAGGGCCTGGACAGCGTGGTGGGGCGCTCGGGCGTGCGCTTGTCCGGCGGCCAGCGCCAGCGCCTGGCCATTGCCCGCATGGTGCTGGCCGAGCCCAAGGTGGTTATCCTCGACGAGGCCACCTCGGCCCTGGATGCGGCTACCGAGTACAACCTGCACCAGGCCCTGGGGCGCTTCCTCAGCGGCCGTACCACACTGATCATTGCCCACCGGCTGTCGGCAGTGAAGCAGGCCGACCGGGTGCTGGTGTTCGATGGCGGGCATGTGGCCGAAGATGGCGACCACCAGCAGCTGATTGCCGAAGGTGGGTTGTATGCCAAGCTTTATGGGCACCTGCAGCAGAGCTGAATACTGGGTTGCCTGTTCTGGCCCTATCGCCGGCAAGCCGGCTCCCACAGGGATCCCACAATGCTCGGGGCTGTGGTAACCCTGTGGGAGCTGGCTTGCCGGCGATAGGGCCGGTGCAGGCCCTGTACAAATCCCCCGGCTCCTTGTCATAAAAATCCCCTCCACAGCGATGGCAAATGGCCTACGCTGTGCTTGTCTGGGTTGATTTGCGCCTTATCTGCTCTGTGACAGGGAATCCATGAAGGGACATCGCACTCTAGAAGCGCCCAAGCTGCTCGGCATCACCTGGCCTTTTATCGCCGTTGTGGTGTTCCAGGTGGCGCTGGGTAGCCTCAGCCTGTATACGCTGTCGGCCGTGCGCGCCTATGTCGCGGGCGAAAGCCTGTGGTCCAAGGCGCAGAAAGACGCCATCTACTACCTCAACCTGTACGCCGAAACCCGCGACGACAGCACCTACCAGCGCTATCGCCAGGCGATCACCGTGCCCCAGGGCGACCACCACTTGCGCGAGGTGCTGGACCACCCCAGCCCTGACCTGGATGCCGCGCGCCAGGCGGTGCTGCAAGGCGGCAACCACCCCGAAGATGTCACGCGCATCATCTGGTTCTACCGCAACTTCCGGCATGTCAGCTACATGCAGACAGCCATCGACTACTGGGACATCGGCGATGATTACCTGGCCAAGCTGGATGTGCTGGCCGGCGAAATGCGCCAACGCTTTGCCAGCGGCCCCGTCGACGCCCAGACGCTAAGCGCCTGGAAGGCCCGTATCGTTACCATCAACGAGGGCGTTACCCCCGCCGCCAAGGCCTTCAGCGATGCCTTGGGTGAGGGCTCGCGCATGCTGCTGCGGGTGCTGATGATCACCAACCTGCTGACGGCAATGTTCCTTATTTCCATCGCCTGGCGCCGCTCCAGCAAGCTGCTGGCCCAGCGTCAGGCCTTTGCCAGTGCCCTGCAGGAAGAAAAGGAGCGCGCGCAGATCACCCTGCAGGCCATTGGCGATGCGGTGATTACCACCGATGTGGAGGGCTGCATCGGCTACATGAACCCGGCCGCCGAGCAATTGACCCACTGGCAGTCTGGCCAGGCCCAGGGCTTGCCGCTGTCGGCGCTGTTCAGCCTGGTGGACGAACAAGCCGAGGAAGACGGCGGCAGCCTGGTCGA
Source organism: Pseudomonas sp. NPDC090592 (assembly GCF_044769185.1). Lineage (NCBI taxonomy): Bacteria > Pseudomonadati > Pseudomonadota > Gammaproteobacteria > Pseudomonadales > Pseudomonadaceae > Pseudomonas > Pseudomonas sp. NPDC090592. The sequence goes on along the minus strand of NZ_JBIVXJ010000031.1, from coordinate 62,355 downwards.
GCAGGTGCTCAGCGGCAGCCTCAAGGGTGGCGCCGAGCATGCCCGGCTGATCCAGCGCCTGGATGGCAGCACGGTGTCGATCAACCTGGTGGGCTCGCCGATTGTCAATGACGGCCAGGTCAGCGGCATCGTACTGGTGCTGCACGACATGACCCAGGAGCGCCAGTACATCGCCAACCTGTCCTGGCAGGCTACCCACGACGCCTTGACCGGCCTGGCCAACCGCCGCGAGTTCGAGTACCGCCTGGAGCAGGCGTTGAACGGCCTGGCGCGCCAGGCTGGCCGGCATTCGCTGATGTTCCTTGACCTTGACCAGTTCAAGCTGGTCAACGACACCTCTGGGCACGCCGCAGGTGACGAACTGCTGCGGCACATCTGCGCCGTGCTGCAATCGGGCCTGCGCGAAGGTGACACCCTGGCCCGGCTGGGTGGCGACGAGTTCGGCGTGCTGCTGGAAAACTGCCCGCCCGACCAGGCCGAGCGCATTGCCGAGCAATTACGCCAGATGGTGCAAAGCCTGCACTTCGTGTGGAAGGGGCGGCCGTTCGTCACCACGGTCAGCGTCGGCCTGGTGCACATGGCGCAGGCCCCCGGCACCCTCGAAACCTCGCTGCGCGCTGCCGACATGGCCTGCTACATGGCCAAGGAAAAGGGGCGCAACCGCGTGCAGGTGTACCACGCCGACGACAGCGAGCTGTCTATGCGCTTTGGTGAAATGGCCTGGATCCAGCGCCTGCACGTGGCCCTGGAAGAAAACCGCTTCTGCCTGTACGCCCAGGAAATTGCCCCGCTGAAATCCTTTGAAGGCCCGGGGCATATTGAAATCCTGCTGCGCCTGCACGACGAAAGCGGCCGCACCATCCTGCCCAGCAGCTTCATTCCGGCGGCCGAGCGCTACGGCCTGATGACCGCGCTGGACCGCTGGGTGGTGCGCAATGTGTTTCAGGTGATCCGCCAGTGCCTGGATGAAGGGCGCGAAGGGCCGCTGTCGATCTGTGCGATCAACTTGTCAGGGTCGAGCATCGGCGATGACAAGTTCCTCGAATACCTGCAGCGGCTGTTTATCGAATACGCCATCCCGCCACGGATGATCTGTTTCGAAATCACCGAAACCAGCGCCATCGCCAACCTGGGCAGCGCCATCCGCTTCATCAACGAGTTGAAGGGGTTGGGTTGCCGCTTCTCGCTCGATGATTTTTGCGCCGGCATGTCGTCGTTCGCCTACCTCAAGCATTTACCCGTGGATTTCCTGAAAATCGACGGCAGTTTCGTCAAGGATATGCTCGACGACCCGGTCAACCGGGCCATGGTCGAGGTCATCAACCACATCGGCCATGTCATGGGCAAGCGCACCATCGCCGAGTTTGTCGAAACACCCTTGATCGAGCAGGCCCTACAGGAAATAGGCGTGGATTACGCCCAGGGCTACCTGATCGAACGCCCGCAGGTGTTCACCTGTGACAGTCTGCAGCGCCAACGGATCGCCGCCCGGCCTCTGTTGCAGCGGGCACCTGGCACGTTTCGCTAGCTAGAAATCACAAGGGTCAAGGAGCTGAAAAGTGATTGATGCATTCGTTCGTATCGGGCCTTTGATGGACCCCGCCAGCTACCCCCAATGGGCCCAGCAACTGATTGAAGACTGCCGCGAAAGCAAGCGCCGGGTGGTCGAGCACGAGTTCTACGCGCGCCTGCGCGACGGGCAGTTGAAGCAGTCGACCATTCGTCAGTACCTGATCGGTGGCTGGCCGGTGGTGGAGCAGTTCTCGCTGTACATGGCACATAACCTGACCAAAACCCGCTATGGCCGCCATCAGGGCGAAGACATGGCGCGGCGCTGGCTGATGCGCAACATTCGCGTTGAACTGAACCATGCCGACTACTGGGTGAACTGGTGCCAGGCGCACGGGGTGCACCTGCACGAATTGCAGGCGCAGGAAGTGCCGCCCGAGCTGAACGGCCTGAACGACTGGTGCTGGCGGGTGTGTGCCACCGAGAACCTGGCGATTTCCATGGCGGCGACCAACTATGCCATTGAAGGTGCGACCGGCGAATGGTCGGCGGTGGTGTGCTCGACCGACACCTATGCACAGGGCTTCCCCGAGGAGGGGCGCAAGCGGGCGATGAAGTGGCTGAAGATGCACGCCCAGTATGACGATGCGCACCCGTGGGAGGCGCTGGAGATCATCTGTACCCTGGCTGGCGAGAACCCGACGCTGGGGTTGCGCACCGAGTTGCGCAGGGCGATTTGCAAGAGTTATGACTGCATGTTCCTGTTCCTGGAAAGGTGCATGCAGCTGGAAGGGCGCCAGCAAGGCCGTTTGCGCCCGGCGTTGGCGGCGGGCTGATCTGCTCTCCTGTGCCGGCCCTATCGCCGGCAAGCCAGCTCCCACAGGTCCACCACAAGCCTGAGCAATGTGGGATCCCTGTGGGAGCTGGCTTGCCGGCGATAGGGCCGGTACAGGCAAAAACCTTACTGGGCGTTGAACGCCTGCCCGTTCACCCCGGTGCTGTCCGGCCCCATCAGGTACAGGTACACCGGCATGATTTCTTCAGGCAGCGGGTTGTTCTGCGGGTTCTCGCTAGGGTACGCCTGCGCGCGCATTGCCGTGCGCGTCGCCCCTGGGTTGATGCTGTTGGAACGAACCGGCGCCACGCCTTCCAGTTCGTCGGCCAGGGTCTGCATCAGGCCCTCGGTGGCAAACTTCGAAACGCCATAAGCGCCCCAGTACGCCCGGCCTTTACGCCCGACACTGCTGCTGGTGAACACCACCGAGGCGTCTTCCGACAGTTTCAGCAGCGGCAGCAGGGTGCTGGTGAGCATGAAGGTGGCATCCACGTTGATGTGCATCACGCGCATGAAGTTGTCGCCTGACAACTGCTCCAGCGGCGTGCGCGGGCCAATGATCGAGGCGTTGTTCAGCAGGCCGTCCAGGCGGCCGAACTGGTCCTCGATCATCACCGCCAGTTCGTCGTACTGGTGGGGCAGGGCGGTTTCCAGGTTGAACGGGATAACCACCGGCTGCGGGTACCCGGCAGCTTCGATCTGGTCGTAGACCTCGTTCAGGTTGGCTTCGGTCTTGCCCAGCAGCAGCACAGTGGCGCCCAGCGCGGCGTAGGCCTTGGCGGCAGCGGCGCCGATGCCGCGGCCGGCACCGGTAACCAGGATGACCCGGCCTTGCAGCAGGTCGGGGCGGGCGGTGTAGTCGAACATCAGATTTTTCCCTTGTTCATTGGGCAACGCCGAACCCTGTGGGAGCGGGCATGCCCGCGAACACCGGCAAAGCCGGTGCCATCCACCGCGGTGCCTGCTTCGCGGGCGTGCCCGCTCCCACAGGGTCCGTCGTCAGCCGTAGCAACTCAGCAGCCGCACAGCGCGCTGTCGATCACCTTGCGCAGTTCCAGTGGGTGGTCCACCACCACGTCGGCACCCCAGTTGTTCGGGTTGTCCTCTGGATGAATATAGCCGTAGCGCACGGCCGCCGTGCGGGTGCCGGCGTCGCGGCCAGACTCGATGTCGCGCAGGTCGTCGCCGACGAACAGCACGCTGGCCGGGTCCAGGTCCAGGGTCTTGCAGGCCAGGATCAGCGGCTCGGGGTCGGGTTTGCTGTTTGTCACGTGGTCCGGGCAGATAAGCAGCGCCGAACGCTCGGCCAGGCCCAGTTGCTGCATGATCGGCTCAGCGAAGCGCACCGGCTTGTTGGTGACCACGCCCCACAGCAGGTTGCCTTTCTCGATATCGCTCAGCAACTCGGCCATGCCATCGAACAGCTTGCTGTGCACCGCGCAGTCGCGCTGGTAACGCTCCAGGAACTCCAGGCGCAGGGCCTCGAAGCCTTCGGCTTGCGGGTCCATGGCGAAGGTGGTGGCTACCATGGCGCGAGCGCCGCCCGAGATCACGCCGCGGATCAGGTTGTCGTCAACGGCCGGCAGGCCGCGGTCGGCGAGCATGGCCTGGCAAATGGCAATGAAGTCCGGCGCCGTGTCGAGCAAGGTGCCGTCCATGTCGAAAAGTACTGCTCGCAAACGCATGCTCATTCCTCGCGCAGGGTCTGGATCATGTAGTTGACGTCGACGTCGCTGTTGAGCTTGTAGTGCTTGGTCAGCGGGTTGTAGGTGAGGCCGATGATGTCCTTCACCTGCAGGCCGGCATCGCGGCTCCAGGCGCCCAGTTCGGATGGGCGGATGAATTTCTTGAAGTCATGCGTGCCGCGCGGCAGCATCTTCAGGATGTACTCGGCGCCGACGATGGCCAGCAGGTAGGCCTTCGGGTTGCGGTTGATGGTGGAGAAGAACACCTGGCCGCCCGGCTTGACCATGCGGTAGCAGGCGCGAATCACCGAAGACGGGTCGGGCACGTGCTCGAGCATCTCCAGGCAGGTGACCACGTCGAACTGTTCAGGCATTTCCTCGGCCAGCGCTTCGGCGGTGATCTGCCGGTATTCCACCTGCACGCCGGATTCCAGCTGGTGCAGTTGGGCCACGGCCAGCGGCGCTTCGCCCATGTCGATGCCGGTGACCGTGGCGCCGCGCAGGGCCATGGCTTCGCTGAGGATGCCGCCGCCGCAGCCTACGTCCAGCACTTTCTTGCCGGCCAGGCTGGCGCGTTCGTCGATCCAGTTGACGCGCAGCGGGTTGATTTCGTGCAGCGGCTTGAACTCGCTTTCGCGGTCCCACCAGCGGTGGGCCAGCGCTTCGAACTTGGCGATTTCGGCGCGGTCGACGTTGCTCATTGAACAGTCCTCTGAAGCTTGGCTATAAGCTGCAAGCTATAAGCCGCAAGCTGCAAGAAAAAGCAGGCCTTGTACGCATTCGCTTTTTCTTGCTGCTTGTAGCTTGCAGCTTGCGCTCGAAAAGGCCGGAGTATACCCGAGCGCTCGGCCCCGAGGGTCGCTATAATCGCCGGTTTTTGACATGCGAACGACGGGGAGAGGCGATGCGCGAGCGACTTTTGGCGGCGGAGAAGGTGACCGGGATCCGCTGGCAGGGCGGCATCTTGCACCTGCTCGACCAGCGCCTGCTGCCGTCGGAAGAACGCTGGCTGGCCTGCGACAATGTCGCGCAGGTGGCAGCGGCAATCCGCGACATGGCGGTGCGCGGTGCTTCGGCCATCGGCATTGCCGCGGCCTACGGCCTGGTGCTGGCGCTGGAAGAGCGGCTGGCCGAAGGTGGCGACTGGGAGCTGGACCTGGAGGAAGACTTCCTTAGCCTGGCCGAGGCGCGCCCCACGGCCGCCAACCTGTTCTGGGCGCTGAACTGCATGCGCGAGCGCCTGCAGCGCCTGCGCCCGGATGAAGACGTGCTGGCTGCGCTGGAGGCCGAAGCGGTGGCTATCCACGAAAGCGACCGGGAAGCCAACCTGACCATGGCCCAGCAAGGCATCGAGCTGATCCGTCGCCACCAGGGCAATGCCCAGGCCCTGCTTACCTACGGCAATGCCGGCGCCCTTGCCAGCGGCGGCTTCGGCACCGCGCTGGGGGTGATTCGCGCCGGCTACCTGGACGGCATGGTCGAGCGGGTGTATGCCGGCGAGACCCGCCCCTGGCTGCAAGGCTCGCGGCTGACTGCGTGGGAGCTGGCCGACGAGGGCATCCCGGTGACCCTGTGTGCCGACTCGGCGCTGGCCCACCTGATGAAGACCAAGGGCATCACCTGGGTCGTGGTGGGGGCCGACTGCATTGCGGCCAACGGCGACATGGCCAGCAAGATCGGCACCTATCAGCTGGCGGTCAGCGCCATGCACCACGGTGTGCGTTTCATGGTGGTGGCGCCGAGCACCAGCATCGACCTGAACCTGGCCACTGGCGAGGACATCCCGCTGGAAGAGCGTGACGCCGACGAACTGCTGGACATAGCGGGTACCCGGGTGGCGCCGGATGTCGAGGTGTTCAACCCGGTATTCGACGTGACCCCGGCCGACCTGATCGATGTGATCGTGACCGAACGCGGCGTTGTGGAGCGGCCGGATGCCGCCAAACTGGCGCAGTTGATGTGCCGCAAGCGGTTGCACTGATAGTTGTATTGCCTGTACTGGCCTCTTCGCGGGGGGGGGGGGGGGGGGGGGGGGGGGGCGGGGGTGGGGGGGGGGGGGGGGGGGGGGGGGGGCGGGGGGGGGGGGGCGGGCGGGGGGGGGGGGGGGGGGA
>NZ_JBIVXJ010000031.1:0-56208 GCF_044769185.1 Pseudomonas sp. NPDC090592 | reverse complement strand
ACGCCCCCCCCCCCGCCCCCCCCCGCCCCCCCCCCCCCCCCCCCCCCCCCCCCCCCCCCCGCCCCCCCCCCCCCCCCCCCCCCCCCCCCCCCCCCCCCCCCCCCCCGCGAAGAAGCCAGTGAAAATGCCAGGATTTAAACCCGCTTCTGGCAGCCTGCCACATCTCCCCACCGCCCCCGCCTTTGTGATAACATCCGGCAGTTTCCAAGACCGCCCAGCATGGCGGCCTTCATTGCGCAGATCCATGGCACAACTCATTGATTTGTCGTAAGTCGTCGCACCCTTATGCGCTGCGGCGGCGAGCTTCGTTCGGCCCTTGATGGAGCTGCGAAGTTTCACCAGAAAAAGGAATCAGGCTTCTCATGGGCGAACTGGCCAAAGAAATCCTCCCGGTCAATATCGAAGACGAACTGAGACAGTCTTACCTCGACTACGCGATGAGCGTGATTGTCGGGCGAGCGCTGCCCGATGCGCGTGACGGCTTGAAGCCCGTGCATCGTCGCGTTCTCTATGCGATGAGCGAACTGGGCAACGACTGGAACAAGCCGTACAAGAAATCCGCCCGTGTGGTCGGTGACGTGATCGGTAAGTACCACCCGCACGGCGACACTGCGGTCTACGACACCATCGTGCGTATGGCCCAGCCGTTCTCGCTGCGCTACCTGCTGGTCGACGGCCAGGGCAACTTCGGTTCGGTGGACGGCGACAACGCCGCAGCCATGCGATACACCGAAGTGCGCATGACCAAGCTGGCTCACGAGCTGCTGGCCGACCTGCACAAGGAAACCGTCGACTGGGTGCCCAACTACGACGGCACCGAGCAGATCCCGGCGGTCATGCCGACCCGTATTCCCAACCTGCTGGTCAACGGTTCCAGCGGTATCGCCGTGGGCATGGCGACCAACATCCCGCCACACAACCTCGGTGAAGTCATCGACGGTTGCCTGGCGCTGATCGACAACCCGGAAGTCACCATCGATGAGCTGATGCAGTTCATCCCGGGCCCGGACTTCCCGACTGCCGGTATCATCAACGGTCGCCAGGGCATCATCGAGGCCTATCGTACCGGTCGTGGCCGCATCTACATGCGCGCCCGTTCCGAAGTCGAAGACATCGACAAGGTCGGTGGCCGCCAGCAGATCGTCGTGACCGAGCTGCCGTACCAGCTGAACAAGGCGCGCCTGATCGAAAAGATCGCCGAGCTGGTAAAAGAGAAGAAGATCGAAGGCATCACCGAGCTGCGCGACGAGTCCGACAAGGACGGTATGCGCATCGTCATCGAGCTGCGTCGCGGCGAGGTGCCGGAGGTGGTGCTCAACAACCTCTACCAGCAAACCCAGCTGCAGAGCGTATTCGGCATCAACGTGGTGGCCCTGATCGACGGCCGTCCGCGCCTGCTCAACCTCAAGGACCTGCTTGAAGCGTTCGTCCGTCACCGCCGTGAAGTGGTGACCCGCCGTACCGTGTTCGAGCTGCGCAAGGCCCGCGAGCGTGGCCACATCCTTGAAGGGCAAGCGGTTGCGCTGTCCAACATCGACCCGGTCATCGCCCTGATCAAGGCCTCGCCGACGCCGTCCGAAGCCAAGGAAGCCCTGGTTTCCACGCCTTGGGAGTCCAGTGCCGTGCAGGTCATGGTCGAGCGCGCGGGCGCCGATTCCTGCCGCCCTGAAGACCTGCCGGAGCAGTACGGCCTGCACGATGGCAAGTACTTCCTGTCGCCGGAACAGGCCCAGGCCATTCTTGACCTGCGCCTGCACCGCCTGACCGGCCTGGAGCACGAGAAGCTGCTGGCCGAGTACCAGGAAATCCTCGAGCAGATCGGCGAGCTGATCCGCATCCTCAGCAGCGCCGAGCGCCTGATGGAAGTGATCCGCGAAGAACTGGAAGCCATCCGCGCCGAATACGGCGATGCCCGTCGTACCGAAATCCTCAATGCCAGCCACGACCTCAACTACGGCGACATGATCCCGGAAGAAGAGCGCGTGGTTACCATCTCCCACGGTGGTTATGCCAAGACCCAGCCATTGTCGGCCTACCAGGCCCAGCGCCGTGGCGGTAAAGGCAAGTCGGCTACCGGCGTGAAGGACGAGGACTACATCGAGCACCTGTTGGTCGCCAACAGCCACGCCACCCTGTTGCTGTTCTCCAGCAAGGGCAAGGTGTACTGGAAGAAAACCTACGAAATCCCTGAAGCGTCCCGCGCTGCCCGTGGTCGCCCGTTGGTCAACCTGCTGCCGCTGGAGGAGGGTGAGCGCATCACCGCCATGCTGCAGATCGACCTCGAAGCGCTGCAGCAGAACGCCGACCTCGACGAAGAGCTGGAAGACGCTGAAGACACCGTGCTCGAGGGTGAGCTGGTAGAGCCCGAGGAAGTCGACGAAGAAGACGGCGACACGCCTGAGTGGGTTGCAGAGCCGACCGGCGCGTACATCTTCATGGCCACCGCCTCCGGTACCGTCAAGAAGACCCCGCTGGTGCAGTTCGCCCGTCCGCGCTCCAACGGCCTGATCGCCCTGAAGCTGAAAGAAGGTGACACCCTGATTGCCGCGGCCATTACCGACGGCGCCAAGGAAGTCATGATGTTCTCCGACGCCGGCAAGGTCATCCGCTTCGCCGAAAGCGTAGTGCGCGAAATGGGCCGTACTGCCCGTGGCGTGCGTGGCATGAAGCTGGGTAAAGGTCAGCAGATCATTTCCATGCTGATCCCGGAGTCCGGTTCGCAGATCCTTACCGCTTCCGAGCGTGGCTTCGGCAAGCGCACCCCGCTGTCCAAGTTCCCGCGTCGCGGCCGTGGTGGCCAGGGCGTTATCGCCATGGGTACCAAAGGGCGCAACGGCTTGCTGATCGGTGCCATCCAGGTACAGGAAGGCGAGGAGATCATGCTGATCTCCGACCAGGGCACGCTGGTGCGCACGCGGGTTGGTGAGGTTTCCAGCCTGAGCCGTAACACCCAGGGTGTTACGCTGATCAAGCTGGCGGCTGACGAGACGTTGGTGGGCCTGGAGCGTATCCAGGAGCCGTCCGAGGACGAACTCGATGATGTGATCGAGACGGACGAGGAGGGCGTCGAGGCCGAAGCGCCAGACAATGATGAGGCTGCGGGTGCCGAAGAGGCGCCGCAGGAGTAAGCAAGTGTAAAACCCGAACGGGGCGACCAAGGTCGCCCCGTTTGACTGATAACTGCAGGCAATGCCTGGCCCGCTAGATTGTGGGATCTGCTTTTTGTGGGAGCGGCCTTGTGTCGCGAAAGGGCTGCAAAGCAGCCCCGGCAATTTATGCGTTGACGCTGAATGCGGGGGCCGCTTCGCGCCCCTTTCGCGACACAAGGCCGCTCCCACAAAAAGCGGTGCGTGGTACGCAAGTAATGATTTTGTTCTATTTGGCAGAGCGAGAGTGGATGTGAGCAAACGAGCCTTTAACTTCTGCGCAGGCCCTGCCGCGCTTCCTGACGCTGTGTTGCAGCGCGCCCAGGCCGAGATGCTGGACTGGAACGGCAAGGGCTTGTCGGTGATGGAAATGAGCCATCGCAGCGACGACTACGTGGCCATCGCCGAAAAGGCCGAGCAGGACCTGCGTGACCTGCTGTCCGTCCCCTCCAACTACAAGGTGCTGTTCCTGCAGGGCGGCGCCAGCCAGCAGTTCGCCGAAATCCCGCTGAACCTGCTGCCGGAAAACGGCACTGCCGACTACATCGAAACCGGCATCTGGTCGAAAAAGGCCATCGAGGAAGCGCGCCGCTTCGGCAACATCAACGTTGCTGCCAGCGCCAAGCCCTACGACTACCTGGCCATCCCGGGCCAGAACGAGTGGAACCTGAGCAAGAACGCCGCCTACGTGCACTATGCGTCCAACGAAACCATCGGCGGCCTGCAGTTTGACTGGGTGCCGCAAACCGGTGACGTGCCGCTGGTAGTCGACATGTCGTCCGACATCCTCTCGCGCCCCATCGATGTGTCGCAGTTCGGCCTGATCTACGCCGGCGCGCAGAAAAACATCGGCCCTAGCGGCCTGGTAGTGGTGATTGTGCGCGAAGACCTGCTGGGCCATGCCCGCAGCAGCTGCCCGACCATGCTCGACTACAAGGTTTCGGCCGACAACGGTTCGATGTACAACACCCCGGCCACGTATTCCTGGTACCTCTCGGGCCTGGTCTTCGAGTGGCTGAAAGAGCAGGGTGGCGTCGATGCCATGGAGCAGCGCAACCGCGCCAAGAAAGAGCGCTTGTATGGCTTTATCGACAACAGCGATTTCTACACCAACCCGATCAGCGTCAACGTCCGTTCGTGGATGAACGTGCCGTTCCGCCTGGCTGACGAGCGCCTGGACAAGGCCTTCCTCGCCGGTGCCGATGCCCGCGGGCTGCTCAACCTCAAGGGCCACCGTTCGGTGGGCGGCATGCGTGCCTCCATCTACAACGCCCTGGGCCTGGAGGCAGTTGAAGCGCTGGTTGGCTACATGGCTGAATTCGAGAAGGAGCACGGCTGATGTCCGAACAGGAGCTCAAGGCGCTGCGCGTGCGCATCGACAGCCTCGACGAGAAAATCCTCGAGCTGATCAGCGACCGCGCCCGTTGCGCCGAAGAAGTAGCCCGGGTCAAGACGGCCTCGCTGAAAGAAGGCGAGAAGCCGGTGTTCTACCGCCCCGAGCGTGAAGCCGCGGTGCTCAAACGCGTGATGGAGCGCAACAAGGGGCCGCTGGGCAACGAAGAGATGGCGCGGCTGTTCCGCGAAATCATGTCGTCGTGCCTGGCCCTTGAAGAGCCGCTGAAAATCGCCTACCTCGGCCCTGAAGGTACCTTCACCCAGGCTGCGGCCATGAAGCACTTCGGCCATGCGGTGATCAGCCGGCCGATGGCGGCCATCGATGAAGTGTTCCGCGAAGTGGCGGCCGGCGCCGTCAACTTCGGCGTGGTGCCGGTGGAAAACTCCACCGAAGGCGCAGTCAGCCACACCCTGGACAGCTTCCTTGAGCACGACATGGTGATTTGCGGCGAAGTCGAGCTGCGCATCCACCATCACCTGCTGGTAGGCGAGAACACCAAGACCGACAGCATTACCCGCATCTACTCCCACGCCCAGTCGTTGGCCCAGTGCCGCAAATGGCTGGATGCGCACTACCCGAACGTAGAGCGCGTGGCGGTATCGAGCAATGCCGAGGCGGCCAAGCGCGTCAAGGGCGAGTGGAATTCGGCGGCGATCGCCGGTGACATGGCGGCCAACCTGTATGGTTTGACCCGCCTGGCCGAAAAGATCGAAGACCGCCCGGACAACTCCACGCGCTTTTTGATGATCGGCCAGCAAGAAGTGCCGCCGACCGGCGACGACAAAACCTCGATCATCGTCTCGATGAGCAACAAGCCAGGTGCGCTGCACGAGCTGCTGGTGCCGTTCCACGAGAACGGCATCGACCTGACCCGCATCGAGACCCGCCCGTCGCGCAGTGGCAAGTGGACCTACGTGTTCTTCATCGACTTCGTAGGCCACCACCGCGACCCGCTGATCAAAGCGGTGCTGGAGCAGATCAGCCAGGAGGCTGTGGCGCTGAAGGTGCTGGGGTCTTATCCAAAGGCAGTGCTTTGATTCAAGGCCTTCGGGGCTGCTTTGCAGCCCTTCGCGGGCGCGCCCGCTCCCACAGGCAGCGGGTGATGCCGATCTCTGTGGGAGCGGGCATGCCCGCGAAGGGCCGCGCTGCGGCCCCAATGGCCCTAACAGGCTGTCTAGATTTCTGAACAGGGTTCGCACCAGTGGTAAATGCAGCAAAAACCAAACCCGCGCCAATCATCAACCGCCTGGTGGTGGTCGGCCTCGGCCTGATCGGTGGCTCCTTCGCCAAAGGCCTGCGTGAAAGCGGCCTGTGCCGCGAGGTGGTCGGTGTCGACCTGGATGCACCCTCGCGCAAGCAGGCCGTGGCCCTGGGCGTGGTCGACCGCTGTGAAGAAGACCTCGCCGCCGCCTGCGTGGGCGCCGATGTCATCCAGTTGGCCGTACCGATCCTGGCCATGGAAAAGGTCCTGGCACGCCTGGCCCGGCTCGACCTCGGCAACGCGATTATTACCGACGTCGGCAGTGCCAAGGGCAATGTCGTGCGTGAGGCGCGCGCGGTCTTCGGTCAGCGCCTGCCGCGTTTCGTTCCCGGCCACCCCATCGCCGGTTCCGAACAGAGCGGGGTAGAGGCCTCCAACGCCACCCTGTTCCGCCGCCACAAGGTCATTCTCACGCCGCTGGCCGAAACCGACCCCGCCGCGCTGGCCCTGGTCGACCGCCTGTGGCGTGCGCTGGGTGCCGATGTGGAGCACATGTCGGTCGAGCGCCACGACGAAGTGCTGGCCGCCACCAGCCACTTGCCGCACCTGCTGGCCTTTGGCTTGGTCGACTCGCTGGCCAAGCGCAATGAAAACCTCGAGATCTTCCGGTACGCTGCGGGAGGCTTCCGCGATTTCACAAGAATCGCCGGCAGCGACCCGACCATGTGGCATGACATCTTCCTCGCCAACCGCGACGCTGTCCTGCGCACGCTAGATACATATCGCAGCGATCTCGACGCCTTGCGCGACGCGATCGCTGAAGGGGATGGGCACCAGCTGCTGGGTGTATTCACCCGCGCACGGGTTGCCCGCGAGCATTTCAGTAAAATCCTGGCCCGCCGGGCCTATGTGGACGCTATGAACGCCAACGATCTGATTTTCCTGGCCCAACCGGGTGGCCGCCTGAACGGGCGCATTCGTGTACCGGGCGACAAGTCGATTTCCCACCGCTCGATCATGCTCGGCTCGCTGGCCGAAGGCACCACCGAAGTCGAAGGCTTCCTCGAAGGTGAAGACGCGCTGGCGACCCTGCAGGCATTCCGCGACATGGGTGTGGTCATCGAAGGCCCCAACCACGGTCGCGTAACCATTCATGGTGTTGGCCTGCACGGCCTCAAGCCGCCGCCCGGGCCGCTGTACGTCGGCAACTCCGGCACCTCGATGCGCCTGCTGTCGGGCCTGCTGGCCGGCCAGCCGTTCGATGTGACCATGACCGGTGACGCCTCGCTGTCCAAGCGCCCGATGAACCGTGTGGCCAACCCGCTGCGCGAAATGGGTGCGGTGGTCGAGACCGGCCCCGAAGGCCGCCCGCCACTGACCATTCGCGGTGGCCACAAACTCAAGGGTCTGACCTACACGCTGCCAATGGCCAGCGCCCAGGTCAAATCCTGCCTGCTGCTGGCCGGCCTGTACGCCGAAGGCAAGACCACCGTTACCGAGCCGGCACCGACCCGCGACCACACCGAGCGCATGCTGCGCGGTTTCGGCTATTCGGTCGACAGCAATGGCCCGGTGGCTTCGCTGCAGTCTGGCGGCAAGCTGACCGCCACCCGCATCGAAGTGCCGGCCGACATTTCCTCGGCGGCATTCTTCCTGGTAGCGGCGTCCATCGCTGAAGGCTCCGAGCTGGTGCTGGAGCACGTCGGCATCAACCCGACCCGTACCGGTGTCATCGACATCCTGCGCCTGATGGGCGGCGACATTACCCTGGAAAACCAGCGTGAAGTCGGCGGCGAGCCGGTGGCCGACTTGCGTGTTCGCGGTGCGAAGCTGAAAGGTATCGACATCCCGCAAGAGCTGGTGCCACTGGCCATCGACGAATTCCCGGTGCTGTTCGTGGCCGCTGCCTGTGCCGAAGGGCGTACCGTGCTGCGCGGTGCCGAAGAGCTGCGGGTGAAGGAGTCCGACCGTATCCAGGTGATGGCCGACGGCCTGATCACCCTGGGCATCAAGTGCGAACCGACCCCGGACGGTATCATCATCGACGGCGGCCAGTTGGGCGGTGGCGAGGTGCATGGCCACGGTGACCACCGTATCGCCATGGCCTTCAGCGTGGCCTCGCTGCGCGCCAGCGCGCCGGTCCGTATCCACGACTGCGCCAACGTCGCCACCTCGTTCCCCAACTTCCTGGCGCTGTGCGCTGAAGTGGGTATCCGCGTGGCGGAAGAGGGCAAGTCGTGAATTCGCAGGCGCCAGTCATCACCATCGACGGGCCAAGCGGCTCGGGCAAAGGCACGGTCGCCGGCCTGCTGGCCCGCGAGCTGGGCTGGAAGCTGCTGGACTCCGGCGCGCTGTACCGCTTGCTGGCGTTCAACGCCAGCAACCACGGCGTCGACCTGACCAACGAAGAGCTGCTGACCAAGCTTGCCGCCCATCTGGATGTGCAGTTCATTGCTGCCGAGCCCGGTAAGCTGCAACAGATCATCCTTGAGGGTGAGGACGTCAGCAACGTCATCCGCACCGAAACCGTCGGCGCCGGTGCGTCGATGGTGGCCTCGCTGCCGGCCGTGCGTGATGCCCTGCTGGTGCGCCAGCGCGAGTTCCGCGAAGCGCCGGGGCTGATCGCCGATGGCCGCGACATGGGCACCGTGGTGTTCCCGGACGCGCCGTTGAAGGTCTTCCTCACCGCCAGCGCGGAGGAGCGCGCACGTCGCCGCTACCTGCAGTTGAAGGGCAAGGGTGAAGATGTTAGTCTGTCGAGTCTGCTGGATGAGATTCGTGCGCGTGATGAACGCGATACCCAACGTGCAGTGGCCCCGCTGAAACCAGCGGCCGATGCCATTCAGTTGGATTCTACCGAGTTGTCCATCGAGCAGGTGTTGCAACGTATCAGGAGCGAGATCGCCCAGCGCGACCTTCTCTGATAGCCAGGAGAGCAGGCAGGTTCACCAGTCAACGTCTTGCCGGCTTTCCTTTACTTAAAACAGACCCACATTGTCTGGAATGTGGCGAGGGGCGTTTGTTTCGCCCGAATCTACAGGAATTAAAATGAGCGAAAGCTTTGCAGAACTCTTTGAAGAAAGCCTGAAAACCCTCAATCTTCAGCCGGGTGCCATCATCACCGGTATCGTTGTCGACATCGACGGCGACTGGGTTACCGTACACGCTGGCCTGAAGTCCGAGGGTGTCATCCCGCTCGAGCAGTTCTACAACGAAGCTGGCGAACTGACCATCAAGGTCGGTGACGAAGTTCACGTTGCGCTGGACGCGGTAGAAGACGGCTTTGGCGAAACCAAACTGTCCCGTGAAAAAGCCAAGCGCGCCGAGTGCTGGATTGTTCTGGAAGCAGCTTTCGCCGCCGAAGAAGTGGTCAAGGGCGTTATCAACGGTAAGGTTAAAGGCGGCTTCACTGTCGACGTTAACGGCATCCGTGCGTTCCTGCCGGGCTCCCTGGTTGATGTCCGCCCAGTGCGCGACACCACCCACCTCGAAGGCAAAGAGCTGGAATTCAAGGTCATCAAGCTGGACCAGAAGCGCAACAACGTTGTTGTTTCGCGTCGCAGCGTGCTGGAAGCCGAGAACTCCGCCGAGCGCGAAGCCCTGCTGGAAACCCTGCAGGAAGGCCAGCAAGTCAAAGGTATCGTCAAGAACCTCACCGACTACGGCGCATTCGTGGACCTGGGCGGTATCGACGGCCTGCTGCACATCACCGACATGGCCTGGAAGCGCATCAAGCACCCATCGGAAATCGTTAACGTTGGCGACGAAGTCGACGTACGCGTTCTGAAGTTCGACCGCGAGCGCAACCGCGTTTCGCTGGGTCTGAAGCAAATGGGCGAAGATCCGTGGGTAGCTATCACTGCCCGTTACCCAGAAGGTACTCGCGTACAAGCTCGCGTTACCAACCTGACCGACTACGGCTGCTTCGCTGAGCTGGAAGAAGGCGTTGAAGGTCTGGTACACGTTTCCGAAATGGACTGGACCAACAAGAACATCCACCCGTCGAAAGTCGTTCAGGTTGGCGACGAAGTGGAAGTCATGGTTCTGGACATCGACGAAGAGCGTCGTCGTATCTCCCTGGGCATCAAGCAGTGCAAGTCCAACCCATGGGAAGACTTCTCCGGCCAGTTCAACAAGGGTGACAAGATCACCGGTACCATCAAGTCGATCACCGACTTCGGTATCTTCATTGGTCTGGACGGCGGCATCGACGGCCTGGTTCACCTGTCCGACATCTCCTGGAACGAAACCGGCGAAGAAGCCGTACGTCGTTTCAAGAAGGGCGACGAGCTGGAAACCGTCATCCTGTCGGTCGACCCCGAGCGCGAGCGCATCTCCCTGGGCATCAAGCAGCTGGAAGACGATCCGTTCTCCAACTTCGTTGCTGTCAATGACAAGGGCGCTATCGTCAAGGGCATCGTGAAAGAAGTTGACGCAAAAGGCGCCATCGTCACCCTGGCCGACGACATCGAAGCCACTCTGAAAGCTTCCGAAATCAGCCGTGACCGCGTTGAAGACGCGCGTAACGTTCTGAAGGAAGGCGAAGAGATCGAAGCCAAGATCATCAGCGTTGACCGCAAGTCCCGCGTTATCAGCCTGTCGATCAAATCGAAAGACGACGCTGAAGAGCGCGAAGCTATCCAGAGCCTGAAAAACGCTCCGGAAGCTGCTGCCGACACCACCATGGCTGCGCTGCTGCGCGAAGCAATGGCCAAGCAGAACTGAGTTCTGTTTGATCGGTAAAAAGGGCGACCCTCGGGTCGCCCTTTTTTTGTGGTCTTATGGCGGTGGGGTGTTCGCCTTGAGGGATTTGTTGTCTGGGGGATCGAGCGCCGCCCGCGCGGCGCTTCGCGGGGCAAGTCGGATCGCCGCACCGCCGCTCCCACATTTGTTGCAACGTGGCCATGCCTGTTGGAAAGGCGTTGCCCGCCTTGGTGCATGTCTTGAGACAGGTGAGGCGGCAGCAGTGTCTATCTCCAAATCGAGGTGGGCCAACAAGGCTGTCAACTATGGCCTGACAGGTTCGGCACGTTGCAACAAATGTGGGAGCGGCGGTGCGGCGATCCGACTTGCCCCGCGAAGCGCCGCGCGGGCGGCGCTCGGTCTCTCAGGCGGTGCATTCTGCACGTCGGACGCAATCAGGCCAGTCCCGCACCCCCTTCGGCTAGACCATTCTTGCAAAACTTCAATCTTGATTTTTTTTATTAAGTCAAGAACCACCCTGTTCAAATCCTTCCCGGCGTGCTACAAACTGGTTAAGCAATGATCTAGCTGCTTGATAACGAAGGGAAAAATATGACGAAGTCGGAGCTGATCGAACGTATTGTCACCCATCAGGGGCAGCTCTCGCCCAAGGACGTAGAGCTGGCCATCAAGACCATGCTTGAACAGATGTCGCAATGCCTGGCTACCGGCGATCGCATCGAGATCCGCGGTTTTGGCAGCTTCTCGCTGCACTATCGTGCCCCTCGCGTTGGGCGCAACCCGAAGACCGGCCAGTCGGTCAGCCTCGACGGCAAGTTCGTGCCGCACTTCAAGCCCGGCAAAGAGCTGCGTGACCGGGTCAATGAAGAAGACGAGGCCGAAGCCTGATCAACCTAGGAGCAATCTGATGCGTAACCTCAAGCGCGCCCTGGCGGCGGTATTCGTGCTGCTGTTGGCGGCTGTGGTGCTGTTCTTCGTGCTGGAGAACCAGCAGGCTGTATCGTTGGTCCTGTTCGGCTGGGCTGCGCCAGAAGTGCCGGTTGCCGTGCTGGTACTGGCAGCACTGGTCGTTGGCCTGGCCGTCGGGCCATTGCTGGGTGCCTACGGCGTGCAGCGCAGCAAGCGCAAGATCAGGGCGTCTGCCCGGCAGGCAGCTCTCAGCGGCAACTAAGGAAATTTCCTACACCTGCTTAGGAAAGCCTCACCTATGCATGCACTGGCCGTCATGGAGTAATAGCCCACTTCATTTTCGGCCCAGGCGAGTGTGTGCAGCATGGAATTTCCCAGCCTTTCCCATCACGGCGGTACCCGCGGCGTCACCGGGTCTTGCCACCAGTTGCACCTCGGTCCGTCTACCAGTCTGCTGGTCGACTGTGGTCTGGAGCAGGGTGCCGAGGCAGCGCCAGGCGCAGAAACCGCCTCGCTCGGCTTCGATGTCCAGGGCATCGAAGCCCTGATCATCACCCATGTTCACCTTGATCACGTTGGCCGCATACCTGCGCTGCTGGCTGCCGGCTTTCGCGGACCCATCCTGTGTAGCGAACCCTCGGCCCGGCTGCTGCCGCTGGTGCTGGAGGATGCCTACAAGCTGAGCATCAGCAGCGAACCTGCGCAGGTGGCGCGGTATATCGACTTCATTCGTGAGCTTATCGTGCCGCTGCCGTTCGAGCAGTGGCACACGGTGGTCGATCGCCCTGGGCTGGGTTGCCGCATTCGCCTGCAGCGAGCCGGGCATCTGCTGGGTTCCGCTTATGTCGAGTGCGACATGCAACATGGGCAGGCCAATACACGCTATGTGTTCTCTGGCGACCTGGGGGCGTGTGGCAACCCGTTACTGCGCCCTGTGCAGCCCCCGGAGCGGGCTGACGGGCTGGTACTGGAAAGCACCTATGGCGACCGCCTGCATGCGCATGCCGGCGACCGCAGGCAACGTCTGGAAGACGCCATCGATCGCGCCCTGGCTGACAAGGGCACCATTCTGATCCCGGCTTTCAGCCTGGGCCGCACCCAAGAATTGCTGTACGAGCTTGAAGACATACTTCATCGCAAGGCTTTGCTGGGCATCGCTGGCCCCGGCCCCCATGGCGATCCGGTCGACTGGTCGCAGTTGCCCATCATCCTCGACTCACCCCTGGCTCAGCGCATCACCAGCGTGTACCGCGACTTGCACGAATACTGGAATGAAGAGGCCAAGGCACGCCTTGCTGAGGGGCGTGACCCGCTCGGGTTCAGCCAACTGATCAGTGTCGACACCCATGCTCGCCACCAGCAAGTGGTCAACTACCTCAAGAGCACTGGCCGGCCGGCCATCGTGATTGCAGGTAATGGCATGTGCTCGGGTGGGCGCATTGTCAATTATCTCAAGGCGATGCTGGGGGATGCGCGACATGAGGTGATGTTTGTGGGGTATCAGGCCAAAGGGACGCCAGGGGCGGTGATACAGGCCAGTGAGGGGGCGGAAGGGTTTGTGCAGATTGATTTGGATGGGGGGATGTATGAGATCAAGGCAAAAGTCATGACGCTGTCGGGGTACTCGGGGCATGCGGATCAGGAGGGCTTGATGCAGTTCGCCCTTGGTGGCCAGGTCCCGTCAGGCAAGGTGCTGTTGGTGCATGGTGACAAAGGCGCGAAAGCAGCTTTGCAAAAAGCCCTGATGCAACGCGCTGAGCACGCGGGTGTAGCCCTGGAGGTCTCTATACCCTGAACCCTTGGTCTGACAATGGTGTGTTGGCTGACGCAATTCGGGAACTAATCCCCACGGCGTTCATCTACTGCCACTAACCCTGGCGCTGGATGTGTAAGATGTTGGCATAATGCCGCTACACTCAAGAGGACGTGCGCCTGGTCGGGCTTCGTGCAGTCGCTCGTGATGTTTTGGTATGCCAGAAACCGTGTACATAGTCAGACCCAAGGAAAAACACAAGAAATGCGCAATGACCTAGAGCGCCACAGTAGCGTTAGTGAAGAAGTTGACCTGTTGGAGTTTCTGGAAGGCGTGTGGCGGCAAAAGCTACTCATCTTTCTGGTAGCGCTTGTCGTCTCCGCGGTTGCACTGGCTTATGCGCTGTTGGCCAAGCCGGTTTACGAGGCGAAAGTATTTCTGGCGGCGCCTGCGACCAGTGATATTGCCGATCTCAACTATGGGCGCACTAATCAGACCGGGTTGGAGCCTTTCACTTCGCGTAGGGTTTTTGATATCTTCATCGAGCATTTGAACGGTGAAACCCTCCGTCGTCAGTTCTTTAACGAAGTTTATCTGCCTTCCGTAGGGGCTGGGCAAGGGGCGCAAGGCGCATTGTATGTCGCGTTCAATGGCTCCTTCGATGTCGTGCAACTGGCAGGTGAACCGCCGCGCGCCTATGTCGCCTTCCGTAGGCGTGATCCTGCTGTGGCGTCACAGTGGGCTGCTGCGTATGTCGAGAAGGCCAGCGCAGCTGCCAAGGCCGAGCTGTTGCACGATGCCATCAGAGAGGCAGAGGTGCGCGCCAGTGGGCTGCAGCTTGAGCTCGACAACCTGCGTGAAAACGGCCAGCGGCTGCGTGAAGACAAGGTTACCCGCTTGCAAGAAGCGCTGCGGATAGCAACTGCCATTGGCTTGGAAAACCCGCCGTTAATCAATGGTGAAGTCTCCAAGGCGCTGTCGTCAAAAATGGATGGCGAGCTGACTTATATGCGCGGCAGCAAGGCGCTGACCGCGGAGATCGCTAATTTGCAGCAACGTAAAAGTGAAGACCCGTTCATCTCCGAGCTCAGGGAAGTACAAACAAAACAGCAGTTTTACCAAGGTTTGGTTACGGCGAAGCGCAATGTAAGTGTGTATCAGCTTGATGGCACGATAGAGCAACCGGATGTACCGATTAAACCAAAGCGTAACTTGATCATCGCCCTGGGTGTAATTGTTGGCCTGGGCCTGGGCTGCCTGATCGCCACACTGAGATATGCTGTGCAGAATTTGCAAAGGCGCCGAGCCTGAAGCGGGAAGCGAACAGCAGCGCGTACACCACATTTAGCGCGAGACATTTGCCGTGCAAACGGTGAAACTGCAGTAACAAAGGGGCTGGTCCGACTGGCCCCGACACAAATTCAGCAAAAGGTTTACCGATGAAGCTTGTTCAAACGAACATTCCCGATGTAGTCATAGTCGAGCCCGCCGTGTACGAGGATGATCGCGGGTGGTTCACGGAAACCTTCAACGAGACTCGCTTTCACGGCGAATTGCTCAAGCTGGGGTTGAGCAAGCCCCGCGCCTTCGTCCAGGACAATCACTCGATGTCCCATCGTGGTGTTTTGCGCGGGCTGCATTTCCAGCGCTCGCCGCACGCACAGGGCAAGTTGGTGAGGGTGGTGCGTGGCGCGGTCTATGACGTGGCAGTCGATATCCGCCCAGGCTCCCCGACGTTCGGGCAGTGGGTGGGTGTGGAGCTGACTGAGCATAACAACCGCATGCTCTGGATTCCTGAAGGCTTCGCGCATGGTTTCGTAGCTCTCGAGGATGAAACACACTTCTTGTACAAAACCACGGATGTGTATAACAAAGCCGCTGAAGGCAGCATTCACTGGGATGATCCCGACCTTGCGATTGACTGGCCCATGCGCGACGGCCTTATCGTCAGTGAGAAAGACAACCTTGCCCCGTCGTTCAGGCACCATGTGAATGCAGGCGGAGAGGGAGCCTTGGCTCAGACCGAGCTGTTTAAGGTGTTGGGCGATCACCGGGGGCAGTTGGTGGCGCTGCAGGGGATGGATAACGTGCCGTTTGAAATCAAGCGCGTCTACTACCTCACCGAGACGCTGCCTGAGGTTTCTCGTGGGTTCCACGCTCACAAGCAACTCAATCAGTTGGCTATTAGTGTGTCCGGGCGTTGTCGGATGGTTATGGATGACGGTACGAACCGTACTGATGTCTGGTTGGATGGTTACAACAAGGGCATCCTAATCCCGCCCATGGTCTGGCACGAAATGCATGACTTCAGCCCAGATTGTGTCCTGATGGTGCTGGCTGATGCGCATTATGACGAGGCCGACTACATTCGCGACTACACCTCGTTCAGCGAACTCAAGCGCAACGGCTAGAGTAATTGGCCGGAAAGTCAAAAAGCTGCAGGCGGGCATCAAGGTCACACACTTCTCGCATTGAGCAGTGTTGTAGGGATTTCAGCAAAATTTCAGGGTGATAAAGCGCAATGGTTAAGTTTCTCGATCTGCAGGGTGTGAATGCGCAGTATCGTCAGGCATTGATTGATGCCTGCACCGAGGTCATAGACTCGGGCTGGTACATCATGGGCGAAAAGCTCAAGCAGTTCGAAGCCCAGTTCGCCAACTACTGTGGGGTCACGCACTGCATTGGTGTAGCCAACGGCCTGGACGCACTGACCTTGACCTTGCGTGCCTGGAAGCTGCTTGGCCGAATCGCCGATGGCGACGAGGTGCTGGTTCCGGCCAACACCTATATCGCCACTATTCTCGCGATTACCGAGAACAAACTGGTGCCCGTGCTGGTGGAGCCCGATGAAGAGAGTTTCAACCTGGGGGTGCATAACCTGGCTCAAGCGCTGACTCCGCGCACCCGCGTGATCATGCCTGTGCACTTGTACGGCCGACTTGCCGACATGCCTGCAATCAACGCATTTGCCGACCAAAATGGCCTGCTGGTGCTGGAAGACTCCGCCCAGTCACACGGCGCTCAACTGGACGGTCTCCGTGCCGGTGCCTGGGGTGATGCATCAGGCTTCAGTTTCTACCCGGGAAAGAACCTGGGGGCGCTGGGTGACGCTGGAGCCGTAACAACCAATGACGACGCCTTGGCCGACACGCTGAGGTCGCTGCGCAACTACGGCTCGCACGTCAAGTACATGAACCTTTACCAGGGGGTCAACAGCCGTCTGGACGAATTGCAGGCTGCGCTGCTGAGTGTGAAGTTGCCATACCTGGACGAAGAAACGCGCTTGCGCCAACAGGTCGCCCAGCGGTATTTGGCAGGCATTCAGAATCCAGCCATAAAATTACCTGACCCTGGCGTCCCTGGTCAGCATGCCTGGCACCTGTTTGTAGTGCGAACTGAATATCGAGAGCAGTTGCAGCAGCACTTGGCAAAAGAGGGAGTACAAACGCTGGTCCACTATCCCGTGCCCCCACACAGGCAGCAGGCCTATCCACAGCTAGCCCACCTTGTGCTGCCGCTGACCGAGCGCCTTCATGAGCAAGTGCTCAGCTTGCCAATGGACCCGACGCTGCGTCAGGGTGATATCGACCAAGTCATTAATGCCATAAACGAGTTCGACCCTGAGCAGGTGAAGTGAATCATGACGATGATTCGCACTACGTTGCTCAATGCCATTGCCGTCGTTGTGAAAATGTTGACGTTGCTTGGCTTGAATAAATTTTTAGCCATATACGTAGGGCCTTCGGGTTACGCTGCAATTGGTCAACTGCAAAATGCAGTGCAAATAATAACCACCGTATCGAGTGGTGCCATAAATTCCGGAGTTGTAAAATATACTGCAGAGTACAAAGGCGATCACCTTCGGGAGGTTGTTTTGTGGCAGACCGCCACTAAATTAACAGGCTTCGCAAGCTTGATTTTGGCCATTGCCATGGCTCTGTTCCACAAGCAGCTTTCCCAGTTGTTTTTCGGTAGTGATGAATTCGCTACTGTGTTTCTCTGGTTTGCTGTAGGGGTGGTTTTTTTCTCGTTCAATGCGCTGTTTTTAGCCATTTTGAATGGAAAAAAAGAAATCATTGCCTACGTGATTGCGAATATCGCTGGCAGCTTGCTGTCTCTGGGTGTCACGCTGCTATTGACGCGTGAATTTGGTTTGTACGGCGCGTTGACGGCTTTGGTGACCTACCAGTCTGTCAGTTTTGTTGTAACTGCTGTTTTGGTCACGAGGCGCGCCTGGTTCCGTTGGGGCGCTTTCATTGGGCGAATTGACAAGCGAGTCGCTTTAAATTTGGGGCGCTTTGCGCTCATGGCGGTGACGTCTGCGATATGTATCCCCATGGTGCAGATCCTGATTCGCTACCACCTGATTGAAAGCTTTGGTAATGAGGCGGCGGGGTATTGGGAAGCTATGACCCGGTTGAGTGGCGCTTACTTACTGATGATCACAACCACACTGGGTGTTTATTATCTACCGCGCCTCTCGGAGCTTGAAAATGGCCCCGAGCTGAAACGCGAAATACTTGACGGTCTGAAGATAATTGTTCCGATAACACTCTTTGGCTGTGGGTGTGTTTTCGTGTTGCGAGATTTTGTGATCGGCCTGTTGTTCAGTCGCGATTTCGCACCTATGGAGGTTTTATTTGCGGGGCAACTGATCGGTGATGTCCTGAAAATAGTCAGCTGGATTGTGGCGTATGTAATGCTCAGCAAGGCGATGCTGAAGCTCTTCGTCTTTACGGAAATTGCCTCGTGCGCTGCACTGTATCTGCTTACCCTGGTGTTGACTGATTATTTCGGGCTGCAAGGCGCTTCATGGGCTTATGCACTGAGCTACCTTCTCTATGCTCTGGCAATGTACCTGCTCGTATATCGCCGATTGGTGGCCCCACCTACACAGGTTCTGAGGAAAGAAGTGCAATGAAGCAGTTCCTCTCAGAATTAGCCCGCGCAGTAGATGCCCAGCCTTCGCTCCCGCAAGCGTTGGAGCTTGCCCGGCACTACGGCAGTCTGTGCTGGTCGATGGGAAGCGTTGTGTATGACAGTTTCGAGTTGGAGCGAAAGCTCGCAGGACGCTTCGCTGAAGAGTACAGATTTGCCCCGGCTACCGTGCCCCCGATGAAGGACACACTCCATGTAGCGAGTGAGCTGTACCTGACCGGGGGGCACACACGGCTGATGGAAAAGCTGGCCGGGATGCACGAGTGCCCGCCTGACTTGATGATTACCCGGCCTACACCGACGGACGTAATCCACAAGGTTGCGGAGCATTTTGCCTGTTTGCACGATGTTTCGGACCAGCCGTCAGACATTGAGCGAATCTGCCACATGATCAAACTGATGGTGGACTATAAGCGTGTTGTGCTTAGTATTCATCCTGATGACATAGCGGCTGTTGTAGCATGCTTGCTGGCCAAGACTGTTTCGGATGTGACAATTTACTTAGTGAATCATGCGGATCATACATTCAGTTTTGGTTCGGCTGCTGCCGATTTCTACTTCGAGTTAAGCAGTTACGGCCGGCGCGTTGATGGGCTGAAGACGATATCGGGGCGCAAGAGCTTTCTCGGTATACCGGTTAATGGAAGGCCGGTGAATGTCCGGCAATTGCCCTCGACGGCCGCGAATCAAAATGAACTTGTATTTTTTTCGGCGGGGTCGGATGTCAAGTTCAAGCCTAGAGAGGGCGTAGATATTCGCCCTCTTATCACCGCGTTATTACAAAGGCACCCATCGGCGACATTTGTGGTTGTGGGGCCAAATGTATGGCGCGATACTTGGTGGTGGCGAATGAAGCTATGCTTTGGCGCCCGTTTGAAGCTGCTAAAAATCATGCCTTATGAGGATTATTTAGCGCTGATTCGCGACGCGAGTTTTTTTGTCGATAGCCATCCAATGCCAGGCGGAACTGCGTTCGCTGAGCAACTGCTAGCAGGTCGGCGGTGTATTGGCTTAGTGTCACCATATCAAGGCTATTCTCCCGCCGAAAAAATGAAGTCTGCCGATGTTGATACCGTATGTGATCGTGTTATAAATTACCACCTGCCACCAGGCATTGTGGCTGAAGTTCTAGAAGTCAATGGGTATGAAGCTGTAAAAGAGCGCTATCTTGGCTGTATTTACGGGGGGCACTCGTATCCGAATTTGCTCGATTCTTTATGCGCCTGGACAGGCGATGTGCAGTTTTTTAGCCATGATGCTGGAAGAGGGAATGTCGATGTATCAGCTCTTGCATTTTCAGGTGTTTTGAGACTTGAGCCTGTCTTGGCACTAAAAGTGTTCGCAAAGTTACGGCCTGTAAAAAAAATGAAGCTTTTGATCAAGCTGGCATTGGTAAGCGCCAAGCGTCTCGCTTCAGGCATCAAGGGATGAGGAGGTAATCATGCGTACCTATGGACTGCCGAGCGCGATGATATTCATTTATTGTTTGGCCAGTGTTTTACTGCCGGTGTTTATTATCAATAAGCTCCTTTACGTGCCCTTGATTTTGTGTTCGCTGTGGGTTGCGTTTACGAAACCGGTGCGCACATTGGCGCCGCCGTTAGTTTTCTTAGTGTTTCTGTATGGTTTTTTACTGTCGCTGCTAACCAATAGCGATTTTGCTCTGGCCAAGCAAATGCTGCTCGGCAGCTCAACGCTTTTCTTCGTCTATCTGATAGCCGACCAAGGCATCAACATGACCTCGATTCTGCGCAGGGTGGGGATTATATTTGCCGCATTGATGAGCTTCATGTCGTTGATGATCTTGTGGCTGCCCAGTGCGCCGATCAGTGTAGCCTTATTGAACTTCTATTCTGTACACGAGTTGGGTTTCTATGGTGTTCGCCAATTTGGCGGGTTGCAAATGTTCATGCTGCATCACCGTTCTTCACCTTTCTTGCTGGTGCCACTATCTCTATTTTTTGCGTCGTTCATGGCCGGCAGGCGGCGCGACATAGTATGGGTGGCGTTGATTGCCTTGTGCATTTTCTTTACTGCCTCGCGGGCACTCATGTTGACCGCGGCCGTTGCAATGTTTGCTCTATTTCTGTACAAGGCAAAGTGGCAGGCGCGTCTGGCAACTCTGCTCTTGGTTGTGCCGGCTCTAGTGGGTGGAGTGATGCACTTGTGGTTGTCAACCACTATGTTCAGCGCCAGTGAAACCTCGAACAGCATAAAGCTGGGGCATCTTTTGTCGTTTTATCAAACGCTTGATGTCCCCACGCTGCTGTTTGGGAATGGCAGTGGTAACTATTTTTTTACTGAAGGGTATGATCGCTGGGTGTCTCAAACCGAAATCACTTGGATGGACGCCATCCGTTTTTTTGGTTTGCCGCTTTCTCTGCTGCTGGCGACAGCGATTTTATTTCCAACTGGCACCCTTTCATTAAAGACATGGGACAAAATTTCTGCTAGAACGATTATTTTTGTTTATCTGCTCATGTCTTTCAGTAATCCGGTGCTGTTCAATTCGTTCGGGTTCATTGTGGTCGTGTGGTATTGGAGCGTTCTGCTGCAGTACGATAGCAAACACGTAGAAGTATTTAATCGAAAAAAAGGATTGGTCAATGCATAGGGTAGGTGCGGTCGTCGTTAGCTATCATCCCGAGATGCCGGTTCTCAATGCGTTGTTGCAGTCACTGCTGTGTCAGGTCCAGTTTCTGGTTCTCGTGGATAATGGGGGTGGTGAGCGCTTCCTTGAAGAGGACGCTGCGGCTCGACAGCAAGTGCACTACTTGAGCCTCGGCGAAAACATGGGTCTTGGTACTGCCTTGAATCATGCATTTGATCTGGCAGTCGAGGCGGGCCTTGATTACTTTGTTACATTCGACCAAGACAGCCATGCCGATGATAGTCTTATAAGTAAGCTTGCTGAATGCATGGGGGCGGCATTACGCCGAGATCCGAACTGCGTTGCGGTCGGGCCGCACTTTTTCGATCGGCGAGAAGGTAACAAGGTGTCCTTCCCATTTTATACCTCTGAAAGCGGCAGCATAACGCCTGCGTTCGCCACTGAATCCCCTGATGGCTTGCTCAAGGTTGATACGCTTATCACCTCAGGAATGATGGTTTCAGTACCTGCCTGGCAAGCGAAGGGACGTTATGATGAGGGAATGTTTGTCGACTACACCGATACCGAGTGGTGCTTTCGCGTGCGCAGCCGGGGGGGAAGTCTGTATGGCTGCCTGAATGTCGAAATGGGCCATGCATTATCAGATGCCCCGCCAATCAAGATTTTGGGCTTGAGCTTCTTTGAGTATTCGCCTATTCGCCGTTACTTTTACTTCAGAAATACTGTCGCAGTCATCAGGATGGCGCACACCCCAACGCTTTGGAAGCGGCGCCTCGCCAAAGGTTTGCTGTTGCGCTTTTTCGTGAATCTTATGATCGACAAACACCGAGTACGCTCATTGCGCATGATGCTGCGTGGGGTAGCGCATGGTCTGAGGTGTAAGCTGGGTGGCCTGCATTGAAAAGTCCAGAAAAGAAAGGCCAGTGTGGCGTTGCAGCGCCGAGTGAGGGCCTCTTGAAAACCCCAAAAGTTCTGGTCTTGCTGGCTGCGTATAACGGCCGGCAGTGGATTGAAGAGCAGGTACAGTCGATTCTGGCCCAGCAGGCAGTGCACGTTCACATCGTGGTCAGTGTCGACATTTCTACTGACGGCACTGAAGCACTGGTGTCTGAATGGGCTGAAAAAGAGTCCCGCCTATCGTGTCTGCCGCATGGCAGACGCTTTGGAGGCGCAGCAGCCAATTTTTTCCGTTTGCTGATGGAAACCGACCTTGAAGCCTACAATTACATAGCTTTCGCTGATCAGGATGATGTGTGGCTTCCCGATAAGCTGTCTAGGGCGCATGAAGTTCTCCAGCACGGTACCTACGCGGCTTATTCCTCGGATGTGGTGGCTTTTTGGCCAGATGGACATGAAGCTGTGATACAGAAGTCTCAGCCACAAGTTGAGTTCGACTACTTCTTTGAAGCGGCCGGGCCAGGTTGCACCTATGTCCTTGATACAAGTTTGGCATCTGCGATGAAAGCCACATTGTTACTGCATCAGGACAAGGTCGCAAAAGTGTCGTTGCACGATTGGTTCAGTTACGCCTTTGCGCGCGCCAATGGGTATGCCTGGTTCATTGATACGCAAACGCATATGCGCTACCGGCAGCACGCCAGCAATCAGGTGGGGGTCAATTCCGGGTTTACCGCTTATCGTAAACGCGTCAGCAAGGTACTGGGTGGTTGGTGGTTGAGCCAAGCGGTGTTAATTGCCGAGCTAATTGGCAAAGAAGACGACCCCTTTGTCGTTGCTTGGCGTGACGGTAAACGTATGGGGCTGCTGGGCTTGGCGTTTAAATACCAACGGTGTAGAAGGCGCACACGTGACAAGTATGCCTTTTTTATGTTGTGTTTAATCTTGGCTGTGACGGGAGTTGGCAGATGAGGGAAACTTTGCTGGTGACCGGTGCCAACGGTTTTGTAGGTTCGGCCCTAATGCTGCGTTTGGCAGCACAGCCCCAATATGAAACAGTGGGGATTGTGCGCTCTGCCCCTAAAAGGGCTGTAGGCGGTGTCGCATATGAGGTGGTTGATAACCCCTTTACCCATTCCCCCAGTTCAGTGTTGCAACGTACTAATACCATAATCCACCTGGCCTCACGCGTGCACGTGATGCAGGAAACCGCCGTCGACCCCCTGGCCGAGTTCCGCCGGGTAAACGTGGACGGCACCCTGAGCCT
The DNA here is from genome assembly GCF_044769185.1 of Pseudomonas sp. NPDC090592. Taxonomy (NCBI): domain Bacteria; kingdom Pseudomonadati; phylum Pseudomonadota; class Gammaproteobacteria; order Pseudomonadales; family Pseudomonadaceae; genus Pseudomonas; species Pseudomonas sp. NPDC090592. The sequence continues at coordinate 33,386 of NZ_JBIVXJ010000031.1, read as the reverse complement.
GGCCCGGGCCGCCGCCCAGGCTGGCGTACGGCGCTTCATTTTTGTAAGTTCGGTGAAGGTCAACGGCGAAACCACCGATGGCCGCCAGCCGTTTACCGCAGACGAGCCGCCCGCGCCATCCGACCCGTATGGTATTTCCAAGCGCGAAGCCGAAGACGGCCTGCGCCAACTGGCGGCTGAAACCAGGCTGGAAGTGGTGATCGTGCGCCCGGTGCTGGTGTATGGCCCCGGCGTGAAAGCCAATTTCCGCAGCATGATGGACTGGCTGAGTAAAGGCGTGCCGCTGCCATTTGGCGCTATTCACAACCAACGCAGCCTGGTGGCGCTGGACAACCTGGTGGACCTGCTGCTGACCTGCATCGACCACCCGGCAGCCGCCAACCAGACCTTCATGGCCAGCGATGGCCACGACCTGTCCACCACCCAGCTTTTGCAAGGGCTAGGCAAGGCGCTGGGCAAACCGGCCAGGTTGCTGCCGGTGCCCGCGGCCTGGCTGAAAGGCGTGGCCACGCTGGCCGGCAAAGGCGGCCTTGCACAGCGCCTGTGCGGCTCCCTGCAGGTAGACATTGGCAAGAACCGTGAACTGCTGGGCTGGCAGCCGCCGCTGGGTGTTGACCAGGCGCTACGGAACACGGCAACCCATTTCTTGAAAGAGCAAGACAAATGACGGCATGGTGGCTTATCCCCCTGGTCGCGGTGGCATCCCTGCTGCTGACCGCAGCGCTGCGGCGCTACGCCCTGAACAAGCAGATCATCGACGTGCCCAATGCACGCAGCTCGCACACCGTGCCCACCCCACGCGGTGGCGGCGTGGCCATCGTGCTGAGCTTCCTGGCTTGCCTGCCGTTGCTGGGCATGGCCGCTGCCGTGCCGCTGGAGGCACTGGTGGCCATTGGTGGGGCTGGCGCGTTGATTGCCGTGATCGGCTTCATGGACGACCACGGCCACATCGCGGCCCGCTGGCGCCTGCTCGGCCACTTCGCCGCGGCGGCCTGGCTACTGTACTGGCTGGGTGGCCTGGCGCCATTGCAGGTGTTCGGCTTTACCCTCGACCTGGGTTGGGTAGGCTTCATCCTGGCGGCGTTCTACAGCGTATGGATGCTCAACCTGTATAACTTCATGGACGGCATCGATGGCATCGCCAGTATCGAGGCGGTGACTGCCTGCCTGGGCATGGTGCTGCTGTCGGCCCTGGCCGGTGCGCCGCAGTTGATGGCGCTGCCGCTGTTACTGGCGGCGGCCACGCTGGGCTTTCTGTTCTGGAACTTCCCGCCGGCGAAGATCTTCATGGGCGATGCCGGCAGCGGCTTTCTTGGCATCGTGCTGGCGGGCCTGTCGTTGCAGGCTGCCTGGGCTTCGCCGCAGCTATTCTGGTGCTGGCTGATTCTGCTGGGCGTGTTTGTGGTGGATGCCACCTTCACCCTGATCCGTCGCCTGGTACGCGGTGACAAGGTGTACGAAGCACACCGCAGCCACGCCTACCAGTTTGCCTCGCGCCATTACGGCAAGCACTTGCCGGTAACGCTGGCAGTGGCTGCGATCAACCTGTTCTGGCTACTGCCGGTAGCCCTGTGCGTGCTGTTGCTCGACCTGGACGGCGTGTGGGGCGTGATCATTGCCTACCTGCCATTGGCATATCTGGCCGTGCGCTGGCGCGCCGGTGAGCTTGAACACTAGCTAAAGTGATAGGAACAAGGCTGTAGACATGTCACTTTGTAACGCTTTTAGGGGTTCTATGGATAAGCTGCGCTCAAGACTGCTGGGACTGCCTCGACGCCACAAACGGCTGATTCAGGTAGCGACTGATGTGATACTGGTCTGGTTCGCGCTGTGGTTGGCGTTTGTCGTGCGCTTGGGTATCGATGACCTGGCCAACCCGTTCCTCGACCACACCTGGCTGTTCGTCACTGCGCCGATCATCTCGATTCCGCTTTTCATCCGCTTTGGTCTGTACCGGGCGGTGATGCGCTATTTCGGCAACGACGCACTGATCGCCATCATCAAGGCCGTAACCCTGTCGGCGTTGATCCTCGGTTTCATCATCTACTGGGCCAGCAACCACCAGAACGTGGTACCACGCTCAATCACCTTCAACTACTGGTGGCTGAGCCTGATCATGGTCGGCGGCCTGCGCCTTGCCATGCGCCAGTACTTCCTCGGCGACTGGTTTGCCACCGCCGTGCAGCATGTGCCCTTCGCCAACCGCAACGATGGCCTGCCACGGGTTGCCATCTATGGTGCAGGCTCGGCCGGTAACCAGCTGGTTGCCGCGTTGCGCATGGGCAAGGCCATGCGCCCGGTAGCATTCATCGACGACGATCGCAGCATTACTGACCGGGTCATCGCCGGCCTGCAGGTGTACAAGCCAGAGCAGCTGCAACGCATGATCGACGACACCGGCGCAGAAGAAATCCTGCTGGCGCTGCCCTCGGTCAGCCGTAGCCGCCGCCGCGAAATCCTCAACCTGCTCGAAGGCTACCCACTGCACGTACGCAGTGTGCCCGGTTTCATGGACCTGGCCAGTGGCCGGGTGAAAGTGGACGATATCCAGGAAGTGGACATCGCCGACCTGCTGGGCCGCGACGCGGTACCGGCGCAAGGCGACCTGCTGCAGCACTGCATCATCGACCAGACCGTGATGGTGACCGGTGCCGGCGGCTCGATCGGCTCCGAACTGTGCCGGCAGATACTCGGGCAAACACCGCGCACCCTCCTGTTGTTCGAACACAGCGAATTCAACCTGTACACCATTGCCGGCGAGCTGGAGCAGCGCATTGTGCGCGAAGGCCTGGCCGTGCAGCTGATCCCCATCCTCGGCTCGGTGCGCGACCAGGCCAAGATGCTGGACGTGATGCGCGCCTGGCAGGTGGATACCGTGTACCACGCCGCCGCCTACAAGCACGTGCCCATTGTCGAGCACAACATTGCCGAGGGCCTGTCTAACAACGTGTTCGGCACCCTGTACACCGCGCAGGCGGCGCTGCAGGCTGGCGTGGCTAACTTCGTGCTGATTTCCACCGACAAGGCCGTGCGCCCCACCAATGTGATGGGCAGCACCAAGCGCTTGGCCGAAATGGTACTGCAGGCCCTGAGTAAAGAGCTGGCGCCTGTTCTGATGGGCGACACCGGCAATGTGTCGCAGGTGAACAAAACCCGTTTCACCATGGTGCGTTTCGGCAACGTGTTGGGCTCGTCGGGCTCGGTCATTCCGCTGTTCCACAAGCAAATCAAGCACGGCGGGCCGCTGACCGTTACCCACCCGAAAATCACCCGCTACTTCATGACCATCCCCGAGGCCGCGCAGTTGGTAATCCAGGCTGGCTCCATGGGGCAGGGCGGTGACGTGTTCGTGCTGGACATGGGCGAACCGGTGAAGATCGTGGAACTGGCAGAGAAGATGATTCACCTGTCTGGTTTCAGCATCCGCTCCGAGCGCAACCCGCTGGGCGATATCGCCATCAACTTCACCGGCCTGCGCCCAGGCGAGAAGCTTTATGAAGAACTGCTGATCGGCGACAACGTGATTGCCACGCGCCACCCCATGATCATGAGTGCCAATGAAGACTTCCTGCCCTGGGACGTGCTGAAACAGCGCCTGGACGCGTTGCGTGCGGCGACCGCGGCGGATGACTTTGCCACCGTGCGCCAGTTGTTGCGCGACACCGTGAGCGGTTACGTGCCCGGCGGCGAAATTGTCGATTGGCTGTACCAGCGCCGGCGCCTGGAGCCCTGAGCGCTGTACCTACAAACAGAACAGGCGTTGCCGGCAAGCGAGCGCCAACATGAACTTCAGACGATGTGAAGTTCGATTGCAGGAATTGGGAAGAACTGAACGATGACTATTCTGGTAACTGGTGGTGCGGGATTCATTGGCGCGAACTTCGTGCTGGACTGGCTGGCCGGTAGCGATGAGCCCGTGGTCAACCTCGACAAACTCACCTACGCAGGCAACCTGCAGACCCTGAGCAGCCTTCAGGGCGACAAACGGCACATCTTTGTACACGGCGATATTGGTGACTCCGAACTGGTAGCGCGCCTGCTCAAAGAGCACCAGCCGCGCGCCATCGTCAACTTTGCCGCCGAGTCCCACGTCGACCGCTCGATCCACGGCCCGGAAGACTTCATCGAAACCAACATCGTCGGCACCTTCCGCCTGCTGGAAGCCGTACGCGCCCATTGGGGTGGCCTGGATGAACAGGCCCGCCAGGCGTTCCGCTTCCTGCACGTGTCCACCGACGAAGTGTACGGCTCGCTGGCAGCCGACGAACCGGCCTTCACCGAAACCCACCAGTACCAGCCCAACAGCCCGTACTCCGCCAGCAAGGCCGCCAGCGACCACCTGGTGCGTTCGTACCACCACACCTACGGCCTGCCGGTACTGACCACCAATTGCTCGAATAACTACGGCCCTTACCACTTCCCGGAAAAGCTCATTCCGCTGATGATCGTCAACGCCCTGGCTGGCAAGCCATTGCCGGTGTACGGCGACGGCCAGCAGATTCGCGACTGGCTGTACGTGAAAGACCACTGCAGCGCCATCCGCCGCGTGCTGGAAGCCGGCGCCCTCGGCGAGGTATACAACGTTGGCGGCTGGAACGAAAAGCCCAACCTGGAAATCGTCAACCGCGTTTGCGCGCTGCTGGACGAGCTGCGCCCGCGCGACGACGGCAAGCCCTACGCCGAGCAGATCACCTACGTGACCGACCGCCCCGGCCATGACCGCCGCTACGCCATCGACGCCCGCAAGCTGGAGCGTGAACTGGGCTGGAAGCCGGCCGAAACCTTCGAAACCGGCATTCGCAAGACCGTGGCCTGGTACCTCGACAACCAGGAATGGGTACAGAACGTGCAGTCCGGCAGCTACCGCGACTGGGTAGAGAAAAACTACGCAGGGCGTTCGGCATGAAGATTCTGCTACTGGGCAAGGACGGCCAGGTAGGCTGGGAGCTGCAACGCAGCCTGGCCCCGCTGGGCCAGGTGCTGGCGCTAAACTCCCGCAGCCAGGCCCACTGCGGCGACCTGGCCAACCTGCCAGGCCTGGCCGCAACCGTGCGCGCCTACGCCCCTGATGTGATCGTCAACGCTGCGGCCTACACCGCCGTCGACAAGGCCGAGAGCGAGCGCGAGCAAGCCTTCAAGGTAAACGCCGAAGCCGTCGGCGTGCTGGCCCGCGCCGCCGCCGAGTGCGGCGCGCTGCTGGTGCATTACTCCACCGATTACGTGTTCCCGGGGCAGGGCACCCAGGCCTGGCGCGAAGACGACAGCGTCGGCCCGCTGAACACCTACGGGGCAAGCAAGCTGGCTGGCGAGCAAGCCATCCAGGCGGCTGGCTGCCAGCACCTGATCTTCCGCACATGCTGGGTGTATGCCGCACGCGGCAACAACTTTGCCAAGACCATGCTGCGCCTGGCAGCCGAGCGCGACAGCCTGGGCGTGATCGACGACCAGTTTGGCGCCCCGACCGGCGCCGAACTGATCGCCGACATTACTGCCCACGCAATCACCGCCACCCGCCGCAACCCGGCCCTGGTCGGCCTTTACCACTTGGCGGCCGGTGGCGAAACCACCTGGTGCGGCTATGCCCGCTACGTGCTGGAGCAGGCGGCGACACAAGGTGTAGCGCTGAAAGCCCAAGCCGAACAGGTCAACCCCCTTACGACCGACGCTTACCCGACCCCAGCCAAACGGCCGGCCAATTCGCGTCTTGATACCAACAAACTGCAGAAGGCCTTTGCCCTGACCCTGCCAGACTGGCGCCAGGGAGTGGCCCGCATGCTCAAGGAAATACACGAGAAATGACCACCATGAAGCGTAAAGGCATCATTCTGGCGGGCGGGTCGGGTACCCGCCTGCACCCGGCGACCCTGGCGATTTCCAAGCAGCTGCTGCCGGTGTACGACAAACCGATGATCTATTACCCGCTGACCACGCTGATGCTGGCGGGCATCCAGGACATCCTGATCATCTCCACCCCGCAAGACACCCCACGCTTCGAGCAACTGCTGGGCGATGGTCACCAGTGGGGCATCAACATTACCTACGCGGTGCAAGCTTCCCCGGACGGGCTGGCACAGGCTTTCATCATTGGCGAGTCGTTCCTGGCAGGCCATCCAAGTGCGTTGGTGCTAGGTGACAATATTTATTACGGCCACAACTTCCATGAGTTACTGGCCAGCGCAATGGTACGACCGGATGGCGCCAGTGTATTTGCCTACCACGTGCATGATCCTGAGCGTTACGGTGTTGTCGAGTTCGATGCTAACGGCACCGCCGTGAGCCTGGAAGAAAAGCCCAAGGTGCCGAAGTCGAACTACGCCGTTACCGGCTTGTATTTTTACGACAACCAGGTTGTCGACATTGCCAAAGCCATCAAGCCTTCGGCACGTGGTGAGCTAGAAATTACTGACGTCAACCGTACCTACCTCGCGCAAGGCAACCTGTCGGTTGAAATCATGGGGCGTGGTTACGCCTGGCTGGACACGGGTACCCACGAGTCGCTGTTGGAAGCGAGCCAGTTCATCGCAACCATCGAGCACCGGCAGGGCTTGAAGGTGGCTTGTCCTGAAGAGCTCGCCTACCGCATGAAGTGGATTGGTGCAGAGCAGCTGGAGGCGCTGGCCAAACCACTTACCAAAAATGCCTACGGCCAGTACCTGATGGGTTTGCTCAAGTAGCACTCCGGTAGCGGTGGCAATTAACTTGCGCCGCTATCCCCTTCTGAACCTTGGCTTTTGCTGATGAATTCTGCTGGTGGAGTGGTTAAGCCAGCAACGTAATCAATACCGATGGCGGTGAGTGTAATGAAGCTAACGAGCAAGACTATTTGCCTGCGGTTGATCGAGGAGCAGGATGCCGCGTTTGTCGTCCAGTTGCGTACGGATGGAAAGTACAACAAATACCTCTCTGCCGTTGGTGATGACGTAGAGGCGCAGCGTCAGTGGATCAGGCGTTATAAGGATGATGAGAAGGCTGGTGACCAGTATTACTTCATCATCGAAAAGCTGGACGGCACACCGTGCGGTACGGTGCGGGTTTACGACCTGCGCCCCACGTCGTTCTCGTGGGGTAGCTGGATACTGAATGAAGACAAGACCCAATACGCCGCTATCGAGAGCGCCCTGCTGGTGTATGAGTTCGGTTTCGGTCAGTTGGGGTTTGGCCAAGCGCACTTTGAAGTGATGAAAGGCAATGACAAGGTAGTTTCCTTTCACAAAAAGATGGGAGCCGTGGAGGTAGGCGAGGATGATGCCCACACGTATTTTGAAATCAGCAGGGGAGCTGTAGAGCAAGCCAAGGAGCGACTGGCCAGGATTATTGGCTAACGCGGAGCAGGTCAACCCTGTGCTGGTTATGCCTGTCCGATCCTGACCAAGCGGGCGGCAATTTGCGCTTGGATATAGAGTTCACAAAGCCTTTGGCCTGTGGCTCACACGAAAGTGACTACCATGATGCGTGAATGCATCATTTCGGCGGGCGGGTAGGGTACCCGCATACACCTCGCTAACCTGGCCACATCCAAGCAGCTGCTGCCCGCTAATCAAGCTGGTGCTGGCGGGCATCCAGGGCATTCAGCCTCCCCGGACGGTCTAGCACAGGTCTCCCTGGTGAAGTCTCCATCGGTAACGACCTGTCGGCATTGATGCTGGGTGGCGACATCTATTACGCCCATGACTTCCATCAGTTGCTGCGCAACGCCATGGACCGCGATGAAGGTGCGAGCGTGCTCGCCTAGCAGGTCCACGACCTGAAGCGCTATGGCGTGGTCGAGTTCGATGATAAGGGCAAGGCGATCAGCCTGCAGGAAAAGCCGGCCAAGCCGAAGTCCAGCCATGCCGTGATCGGTTTGTAGTTCTACGACAACGAGACTGCCAAGGGCATCAAGCCGCCTCCAAAGGGCGAGCTGGAGATTATCGACCCGGACCGGGTGTAGCTGGAACAGAACCGGATATCGGTGGAGATCATGGGGCATGGGTATGCCTGGCTGAATACGGGGATGCATGACTCGCTGCTGGAGGCAAGCGGGTATATCGCTACCATTGAACGGCGGCAGGGGTTGAAGCTGGCTTGTCCGGAAGAGGTGGCCTACCGGCAGTGGTGGATTGGGGCGGAGCAGCTGTTGAAGCTGGTCGAGCCGATGGCCAAGAATGGGTACGGGCAGTATTTGAAGCGGTTGGTGGGGGATAGGGTCTACTAACATCGGTCCTATAGCGTATCTGACCGATTATGGAAATGAGTGGTGAAGAACGAACAGCACGCTCGTCTTCACCGTAGTCATTATGCTCGAACAGGCTGCTGCTGAGCAGTTTCAGATTTGACAGCCTTAGGCTTGGAACCCAGCAAAAGAGAGGAAAACTTATTCGCTAGTGTGATAGCAGGCAAGTCAATCTTCAGGTGGAAGAAGTGCGAAGCAGCAAAAGTCAAGATTAACGTCGTGCTCAATGTCATCAGCATGGAAGCAAAGCTCATGCCGAAATGCTTCGTGAAGAACTGAGCAGCTATAACAAGAATGAACGTGTGCAGCAGGTAAAGTGCGAATGAAACCTTGCCGAGCCACTTCATTGGCGCGCTATCTAGAACAGAAAATGTTCGCTGGGCGTTCAGCACGCTGAGCAGAATTATGAGTCCTCCGAACGCTGGCATGATCAACAACCAAGAAGGCTGGTAGCCTGTCAATTCGGATAGTGAATGGGTTAGGCTGCTGAGTATTGTGTAGGACGAGCTTAAGGTGTGGAAGCCAGCCAAGTAAAGCCCGAAGAGTAGCCCAATTAAGCAGCTCGCAGATCCCAATGCACTGGTTTTTTCCTCGTTGAATCGAAACGTAATCAACATGGAACCCATGAAGAAGAGGGATGTATACATCGCGGTTTTATTGGTTGATGCTGATAGCACCAAGAATGCCGCGATGCAGAAAAATCGATATACGAATGCGTTTCCGCCAAATAGTGCGAAGGCTGCGAATATAGCGAAGGATCCAACAAGCTCGATTTGGATGGTCCAAAGTACGTAGTTGTAGCGGCTGTCTCCTAGTGCCAGTGATCCATAAATAGCATCACGTATGGCATCGCCCCAGGTCGCGTTGAACAGATAGGGAGTCGAGAGCACTGGGGTCGGGCTTACATTGGGAGCCTCGTAAACTCCGAGCTTCATCAGAGCGCAGCCGATTAACACAGATACCGCTACGGGAACGCCCAGGCGGATATAGCGTTTCACTGATGCTTTTCGAATGGCATCAAGCACGTCGGCATGTTTAGATATGCTGTAAGTAAGTACCAGCCCGCTCAAGATGAAAAACATTGATACGGAAAATCCGCCACGGTAGAAAAATGAGAACGGGCTATCAAACCATTCTATACCGTCGAGGGGGCGACCCTTTGTGCGTTGTCCCAGATGCATGGCTGGGTAATACCAAAACAACGCATGGGAAAATATTACGATCACGGCGGCAATGCCACGAATCCCATCCAGCTTGGACAGACTCATTTTCTGAAGTCCGCTTGTCATTTTCTTGTTTCAATCCTGTGGTTATGCTGTGCTGGCGATTGGCTTGAACGCTTTAAAGCGCTGTATTTTTGTCATGTTTCTAATGGCTTATCACCGTCTACTAGCTCGGATGAAGTGCTGAAGCTGGTGTATGGTAAGCGAGCAAGATATTTGGGCGATATTTGTAATACATCCTGCGCCATTTTTTTCTTGATTGTACGGCGAGAAAACTGCTGGACGAAATCGACTCGTGATGTTTTTTGAATCTTCAGGCGCTGTAATGCCAGGATAGCCGCATCAATATCGCATGGAGGGAATAATTCCGCATTCTTGATCCGTTTTTGCGCAAATCGACCAGCGTAACCCGACAAACCTCCCCAAATTGGCTTGTCAGTGGCAGCGTATTCGAAAAGTTTGGAAGGTAAAACGCGTCGGAATGCTTTCAGGTTGTTGAGATGTAGAAAAAGAACATCCGCATGCTGATAAACACGAAGCAGTTGGTCCCGTTTCATAGGCGGCGATATGCGTACGTTCTCGACTTGCCCGCGCTCAAGAGCTCTTTTCAATGTCTCTAGTGCCCCACCAGCACCTATCAAGTGAAAGTCGACTTTACCTGCCAGACGTTTGGCCAGCGCCGGAATAATTTGATGGAGTCCTTGCCCAGTTCCAATGTTGCCTGCATAGACAACCTGCAATCGTTCAGACCGCTTTTGGGGAGCTGGCAGCTGAATCGTATCTGCATGTTCGATAAACAGGTCATCTACACCGTTGGTATAGAGTGTAAACTCCCTGCCAGGATAGCGAGTGGTAAAGTAAGGCAAGAAGCCTGGAGAAATCAGGTTTACTCTCGTAGCCTGATTGATTGTCCATCGCTCTATTTTAGAAAAGACGGATGCAGCTATCTGCCCCCAGCGCGATGGCAAAAGCTCACGTAAGGTGTCGACAAGAATGTCACGAATATCGAGATAGAGCCCGCAGCCATTGCGCTTTGCGATTAACGCACCTAGAGATGCAGTCATCAATCTCGAAGAAGTAGCGAAAACGAGATCATATTTTTTTTTGCGAGTGATCTTTAGGGCGTTGAAGGCAAAACTGGCAAATGCTTGCGCTTGATCTCTTATGCCACTTCGATGCGCAGGTACATCGATTCGCCTGATTGTCAGATTTGGCAAGCACTCGATACTCACCGCATTAGCGGTGAAGGAGTGGTAACGGTTCGGTTGTGTAGTAACAACCTCAATTTCAACGTGATCGCCAAGCTCCGCACGAAGCGCATTGACAAGCGCTTCGGCGCGAAACGAACCTGCAGAAAGGTCCGGAGGATAGTAGAAGCTCAGTAACAGGATCCGTGTGGTCATGTTCTTGCCTGCGGAAAGAGCGACCCCGGAGAAAGAATCCGTTGATATAATTCAATTAGCCGCGATTCCTGATCCTCCCAGTTTAACGACCCCGCAGCCGAGCGAGCATTTTTTGCATAGGCCTCTCGCAAGCTGGCATCAGAAACCAAAACATTGAGAGCATGCGAGAGGCTTAAAGGGTCATTAGCAGGAACGAGCACTCCAACATCATTTGGTCGGACGATGCGACGGATTTCTGGGAAGTCAGTGGCCACTACGGGCAGTCCGGCAATCAGATATTCAAACAGCTTATTCGAGTCTGTGGTGTAGTGGTTGAGGCAGGTATTCTCGATGGGTTGTACACCGATATCAGCAGAGGCCGTGTAGCTGGGAAGCTCTGCCAGTGGAACGGTGGGTATGATGCGTACTCGGTCTTGCAGCTCAAGTTCTCCAATGAGCTGATCCAGGCTATGAGCCAGACGTCCCCCGCCGATAAGCACAAAATAGGCGTATGGCACATTCGCCGCAGCATGAATTAGTTTCTCGAGGCCACGGCCTTGCTGCAAGCCGCCCTGATAAATAATAATTGGCCATGGCTCAGCAAGGCTAAGCTCTTCCCGAATCCTGTTTGTCGGGCCACAGTGTGTCAACCGTGGGCGGTTCTGCAGTACCGTAGGGCGTGCGACTTGGTACGCCCGAGCGAAATACTTGGCGCGAGCATCTGTGGTCGTGATGGTGCCAGCCGCCGTAGGCATAAGGCGTTTTTCAACCATGCCTACCAATCGGCGGAAGCTGTCGTAACCTTCACGGCTGGTACTGATCTCATGTGCGTCGTACACCAACTGTGCACGACTAATACGAGAGGCCAGCCAGGCAGTTGGCAGTGTATTAACATCATGCGAGTGCACTACATGTGCGCGATAGCGGACCATGTAGATGAGCAGAGCTGCGTGAGTCCAGGCTCGAGCAACAAGACGCAATAGCTGGCGCTTGATACCTAGTTTTCCAATCGGTCCTTGGCCGTTACTGGTCTGTGGGGCTGAAGCAGTCTTGCGCTTGCGCAATCGCCAAAATGGGCTCCGAGCCACACGGAAGACTTCAATTCCGCCATCCAGCCGCTCTTGTTGCCGCGTGACCCCGGGTGTGTGCAAGGCAAAAACTCGGACTTGATAGCCTGCGTATTGCAGTGTCTGTGCTTCCTTAAGCACTCGTGCATCATTAAGGAACTCATTCCAGACGATCATGGCGACTTTTTTCATTGAACGAACTCCTGACCGATTTCCAGGGAGCTTTCTGTCGCAGCAGCGGCGAGAATGTCGTCCAGCAACCTGAAGGCTGCTGGATAGTCCTTCCTAAGGAGAAATCTTTCAAAACTGTACATAAAGGCTGACAAAACTACATCGTTGGCAGCAACATTTTCCAAACTAGAGCGGTGAGTGCGCGCAGCTTCAATCGCTTGGTAAAGGCGCTCTTTTTCGCCAACAGGCCAGTTGCATCCAGCCGCCTCAATACGCCAACTGCTCCAATGACTAAGTTGATAATGATGGGAGGCAGAGATCAGAAGGGCCTCTGACGTGATATCCAATGACACAATCTGTCGCGGTAGGTGGCTGAGTTTCTCAATAATCAACTCGAAAGCATTGAGCAGGCGCTCGACTTTATCTGCTTCCTCTGGGGTGGAACACACAAATCGCAGGGGCTCAATGAGACCCTTGTCTAAACGCTGTTCTAAGTATGGGCGGGTGCGGCTGAAACGCAAAAGTAACTCACTGGCCGGCTCGCAGCGGAGAAGTTGTTCATTGATCGCTACGACGCCATCACCAATCTGACGGCGGATCAATTTCTTGTGGCCATCCAAGCGGAAAAGATGGCAATCAATTCCGTGTAATAGGTGATGTCCGAGCCATTCAATCGACGGCAAATGTGGCTGGTGCTCAAGTAGAAGTCGTTCTTGTTCAGCTAGAGTGGCAATGTTGTTGCCGAAAAGCTTGGCAAGGTATTGTTTGGGGGTGTCGTTATCTAACACGGTAATGTGGAATGCGTAGACATCTACAGCATCAATTTGATGCCAACCGATATGCAGCCCTGTACTGGTGTCGATGCCCGCTTGGTCCAGTAGTGACCTTACCCAGGTTTCGCGGCTGGATGGGCTAAGTAGCCTCTCTAGTTCTTGGTTCGTTTGCCGTTGTTCCAGTAAGGGTTGGGACTGGAAAAACATCGCATTGATTTGGCGATGCTGTATACGCAAACTTACAACATCTTGTACCATGCTGGTCAAACGCTGCAAAGCTTGGCGCATGACCAAAACTGCAATGACTGCGTGAAAGATGCGTTGGTGTGGAAAGTACAGAAAATCGGCAACTAGGCAAAAAAAGCTGAGTAAAAATCCTGTGGCCGAAAGGGTATTAAGAATATTGCTGTGATTTTGTTGAAATTGAGTTTTAGCCCTTGGGCTGCGGTTGTACGCAGCTATGCACAACGACGTAGCAAGCGCCGTATAGCCAAGTACAACGACTAGTAGTTTGGGGTAAATGGCCAGGAGGACAAGCGCGCTAATAGTGAAGAAGAGCGCCGCTGCCATGGCGCGCGTAAATCGGGAATATGCATAAGCTGCAATTTTTTCCTGATTTTCAAACATGTTCAGTTTGGCGCTGCGAATTAATAGAGTTTTCGCACCCTTTCGGCAGCAATAAGCGATAAGGATTTCGCTGAGTAAGTAAAGGATGTAGCATGCTGCCGCCGCCACGCTGAGTGATATAATTAAATGGTTCTTCTTGAACGCTTGGAGTGCGCTGGGGAAGTAGTTGGGTATCTTTTCCGAGCCTAATAGAATAATAACCTTCAATGGCAGGAAAAAGGCGAGCAACAAGAAAATTTGACTCGCCAGGGTTGTGACCTGCACGGTAAAAGTCGTGAAGGGCACAACCCGCAGGAGCTTGGTGCCTATCGACAGGCACCAGCCCAGCGTCGATTTTATATGATGCTGAAGCTTCATCTGGGGATGATTCTTTCAATAATGTGAATCGACGCTGGTTGGATCATTTTTCTTGCCAGTAAATAGTTGCGACTGTTGCAACGTTCTCTTCGCCCGTCACAGTTGTGTAAATGCCACCGATAACTGGCAGGTCCTTCTTGTAGTACTGGACCTTAAACTGGCTGCTGTCGTTGCTGATAACTTTACGAGTGAAACCTGCATTTTGCAGTTGCATGTAGACGTCATTCTCAGCCAGCTTGTCAGCAGTGGCGTAGCTGTATTCATGCATGCTCAGTTTTCCTGCGCTGTTGGGCTTGGCGTAGGACTTCATGTGCTCTGCATTCAGCTGCAAAATCGAGCCATCGGCAAGATTCAGCTCAGCTTTGGACTGTGCAGGCTGTACTGTCTCTGCTGCTTGAGTATCGACTTTGGACTCGCTAGATTTCTGGTCGCAGCCGGAAATGGCAAGAGCAAGCAGGGAGAGTAGAGCAGCGGTTTTGATTTTCATGTTCCGATTATTCCTTTGTATCAACTCATGATTCGTGCAAGAAGTTGCTTGGCAACTGTTTTGTAGTAAGTGCTGTCGTAATGATAGGGCGTGAACACCCACTTATGATCACCACCTGCGACCAGCCCCGCTTCCAAGCCGCCGATTTGTTCAACAGCCGTGGACGAGTCTTCAAGTGTGGCGAGCATTGGGTCAATGACCGAGTTGTTTAACTCAATCAAGCGCTCAAACTCACCTCCCTTGAAGCTTTGAACTGCATTTTCAGTTTTGTAGTTTTCAGCCCAAGTTGCTTTGTGAACAAAAATGTTTGGGCAGATAGAGGCAACTCGGTCCAGGAATGCGGGTAGCGCCCACTCACGAAGTTGCTGGACCTCCGCACTCCAAGGTCGCTTGATTTCATGCTCGATGCCTTTGCGTTCTAGTGCTTTCAGCAATGGGCCACTGGCAGACATGAGGGAGTTCTGGTGCTGCACTATGCCGATGCGCTCGTCAATGAAATCAATCATGACGATATCCGGCCTGGACTGTTCTAGCAGTTGCCAGTGAGACTTCATCTTGTCCAGTTGCGAGCACGAGCCCTCAAAAGAGGATGCATCAATTGCAACTCTGGGATCGGTACACGGTGGGGCCATCCAAGAAATAACAGAAGTTCGTGCCATATAGAAGCAAACTTCAAAATTGGCCAGCGCGCCTTTTTGGAAATCAAACAAATCTCGTGTGGCCGGTGACCCAAGAATTGCAACGCGAATCTTGTCTTTGAGCGGGCCTGCAGGATTAGGTCGTACTGCAGTACGCTCCAGTCTTGCTTTTCTAGCCATCAATGCATCGAGACTCGCATTGGGCTGCTCGGTACCCTTATTAAGCTCAACTTTGATTTGGTTGCGCACGTTACCGAGTTTTTCCAGGTACTTGTGCGGCATTCCAATAGGTGATTGCTTCAGGAGTGCCGAAAGGAAATCAAGGCGTTGTTGACTTAGGCCGAACGTACGCAGCTGAGATTCCTTCAACCCGGTTGTTTTGCTTGTGTCCCCCAAAATTCTTGCGCGCGCACCGAAGAAATAGGAATCGCTCAATGGATGCTTGGTGTACGTATAAAGTGGATGCTTGGATTTCAGCAGAATATGTTTTGCTTTGACTTCCTGCCTTTTTAGCGTTTCGACCACCATGTGATGAGCATACTGAGTAATGCTTCGGGTCTTGGTGCCACGAGTCTTGTCGACCAGTGTCAATGCAAGGGCCAGCGTGTCGTATGTTACCGCTCGATAGCAGTCATCGGATGGAAGAAACTCAAGGCCATTGTGGAGCGAGATCAGCAGCATGTCTTCAGCATGCTCTTTCGAGCGCGCGTGTTGTTGGATTGTGGCTATTACATCTTGATGGATGCAGTCATCGTCATCAATTCTTGACGTGAGTACGATGTCCTCACGCGTTTCAGCCAGAAGTTTGGACACTTCTTTATTGGTCAGGGAATAGTCACTGACCTTTAATGTCTTGGCATTCAGGCCTGACGAGGTGATTGCCGCCTCAAGACGCGCCTGGTGCAAAACCGGGAGAGCTTCGTCAATGAAGATCGTCCACTCAAAGTCTCTGTTGCGCTGGTTGGCGAGGGACGGGAAGACCGTATTGGTGAAAATTTCCAGCCGATACGACAACCACAGCTCATCCTTGATTCCGATGCCAAAGTTGGTGAAAACGTAATGTTTCAAAGACTTGCTCATATCTACTTCAAACGTCTCGGAATGTGTTCAGTTCAAGGGTTGCCATCTTCTTCCAGTCGCTCTGCCCGCGCACACGTTGTGCGGCTTGGCGCGACAGGGTGGAGAACAGCGCTTGATCCAGATAGATGCGTTCAAGAGCCTCGGCCAGTTGTACGGCGCTTTCCGGTTCGACGACAAAACCACTTTCCTTGTCCACGAATTCCGGAATTGCTGCCACAGCAGTTGTGACAGGAACGAGGCCGGAGGCCATGGCTTCGTCTCGCGATACGCCTTGGGTATCCATACGGCTTGGGCACAGGAACACCCCGTGCTCCTTGTGCAGCGTGGCGATTTCCCCATGGTTGAGGAAGCCGCGCTCAATGTGCACGTTTGAGTAAGCACGCAGCGGTGCAAGCGTCTCTTCAAACAATGGCCCGTCGCCTACAAGGCGGAAGCTCATATCCTCGAACCATGGTTTTTCTGCCAAAAGCTCAATGGCCTTGACGGTCAAGTCGTTGGCATACGTCCGCGAAGTGTACGGGCGGATAGATAATACCTTCTTCCGCTGTTCCGGTGCTTTCTGAACGAAACTGAAATTTTCTGTATTAATTGGGTTGTGGATAATTTCGTACTGACCTTCCGGCAGGCGGAAACCAAGGTCTTCCATGACTTCTTCTGCAAAGTAGCGCGAAACGAAGACCAGCTTCAGATTCTTGTGCATCGGCTGCAAGATTTCGCGCCAGAAACTCATGCGCTTGTCACTGGCCAGCTTGCCCAGGTGCAGTTGTTCGTCGGTGCTGAAATTGTATTCGCGACGCCACCACGGCTGGATTTCAGCGCCATGGACCCACACAGTGATCTGGGTGGTGTTCAGATACGGGCGAAGCACATTCCACATATTCTCGTCCAGGAAATGAACGAGAATCGACTTGTAGCGATTCTTTTCGAGCATTTTCGCCAAGGTAGAGCGGCAACCCGTTACCACGTCGATGTTCTGGAACTCGTGGTAGCTGACTGTCTCGTTGTCGCGCAGGCGGAAAACATCTACCTCGACGCCTTGCTGCTGATAGGCAGACACTCGGCTATGCACAAACTTGTTGCGATACAGGTCTGCGTAAGCCGGGTAGTGATTAGTCAGCAGGAGGTGTTCGCCGCGCCCCATCATTTCCGAAGGCTGTAGATTGCGATGACCCAGTACCAAGGCTTTAAGGTCGGTGCTACCGGCGGCATAGGCGCGTAGACCGAAGCGGATGTAAGCAGTTTCTGGCGGTACATCGGCGGTCTGGTTGCGGTTGGCATACTGCATGACGTGGCTGATTCGCTGCTTGTCGGCATCGAGGAACAACACGACCAGTTGCAGGTTCAGGCCCGGGGTGCAGTCGAGGAACAGTTTCAGTTTGCCGTTTTCGCAACCGAGCTCTTCCAGGCTGGACTCCTGCTTCGCGTAAATGTACTCGTGTTTGCCGTCTGCGAGCTTGGAGTAGACGCGCCAGTTATCGCCGTCAACCGAGAGATCGAGGAACTTGTTACGAGCAACGCCGAATATGTCGGCCAGGCCGCGGCCAGTGATCTCAGGTGCGTCATGGCTAACTTCCAATGGCGCAATAGACTGCGCGCGAGCCTGCAACTGCTCGATAGTCATGCCCAGGTTCAGTTCGAGATCGTTGACCTTGGTGCTGACGATTGCTTGGTGTGCAGCGCCGTTTTCGCAATAGTTGAACGGATCGATGGCGACGCCTTGAGCGTGGGTGTACTGCAATGAAGGCAGGTTCTTCAGCCAGCTCAGCAACGGTTGAGCGGCAACAATTTCAGTTGCAACCAGCGCTCGGCGAGCAGCCAGCTGCTGAGCCGGGCGGTACGCCTGTTCGTTCGACAGCAGTTCGATATTCTGGCCTTTGCAGGTGAAGTGCGCTGCCTTGCCGATAAGCTGTGCACTGCTGTAACGAGTTGCCAGTGCCAAATCGAGCAGATAGTTCGGGCCATAGTAGTCGCCAGGCGTGAAGGCGGCGACCCAAGGCGTATTACCAACCAGTTCACCCAGCGAGGTTTTTTTCAACTGGGCTGGCTTGAGCACCAGAATGCGCGGGTCGTCACTGACGATGCTGCTCTGGTAGGCGTCGCTGATGATGACCATGCGCACCTGGGAGTAGGTCTGGCGGTCCAGGTGGGCACGCAGCATGTCGAATTGCTGGCGGTCTTGCGCTTCGGCGATGACCACGATCTCTGGCAGGCGCTGGGCCTTGGCGGTACCGGTCACCTTGCTCATCACGTATTCGAGGCGCTGGGTGTAGGTGTGCTCCTGCATCACTTTACGCAGGGCAGCCAACCGCAATTTGTCGGTGTTCAGCGGATCCTCGGCCAGCAGTTGCAGGCGACGCAGCATTTCTTCGCCGTTGTCGGTAGTTACCACCAGATCGCCGAACAGCAAACGTACACCGCGGGAGAAGTTGCTCACCGTCAGGGTGTTGCAGCCCAGCAGCTCGAAGACACGACGGGCAAACATCGATTGCGACTGCTTGATTGAGTTCAGGTTGATCGCGTAGCGGTAGCCCTTGTAAGCCGTGTCGATTTTCTCGAAGGGCAGGGTACCGACGATGTACGGCTGGTATTCCTCGGGGAACTGATAGTTGACGTCGTTCTTGCCGAAGTTGCGGTCGAAGATTTCCAGCGGGCGGAACTTTGGCAGTTCGCAGACGAAGTTGCCCAGGTCGCGGGTACGCTCCGGGTAGCGGGCGTAATAGGCGCCGGCAAAGCAGAAGGCGTCTTTGCGCTCGTACAGTTCGATCGGGTTGTGCAGCGCTGGCTGGCAGGCGAACGGCAGCAGGTAGACGCGCTCGTGACCGAGTGCACCTTTATAGCGGTGAATGCAGTCGATGTCGGTGGTGAACACGTGGTCGAACTGTTTGGCAGTGGTCAGGAAGGTCTCGAAGTGAACCGGGTCTTCCTTGTTCCAGAACACGGTCGGAACCTTGTTCTGACGACACCAGGCCAGAATGTCCTGCAGTTCCTGACCGTTGTGGCCAACTTTGCTGCCCCACAGGTCATCTTTGCCGCGCCAGGCGGATTCGATGAACAGCAGTTCCGGGCCGAAACCCTCGATCTCGGCTTTCCAGTTGGCGGGCGTCAATGGCATCAGGTCGCATTCGTAGCGATAGGAGCCGAAAGTGAATTCGTCCATCACACACGCCACTTTCAGGCGGCTGACGGGCTGATCGGCCTGGCGCAGCAGGGTAGTGCGGGCTTGCTCGCTAGTTGGCAAGGCCGCAGGTAGCTTCAGGTAATTTTCGTCCTGTACGACAGGTGCTGGGGGGAGTAGTGCCTTCAGCGGCTCGTTGGAAAGCAGCTTTTGCTCATTCTGCTGACGCTGTTGGTTGGCCTTGCGGTACAGGCGCAACAGGCGCACCGGCAGCTTCACCAAGCCACCCAAGGAACTGGCGCTGTTCTTGATCTGATAGCCCAACTGGTAAGTCATACTGGCGCGGGTCTTGACCAAGCGCTGTTCGGCCAGGTGACGCTGAGTATTGGCGCGTTCCAGATTCGCGTTCAACTCATCAATCTTGCGCTGTTGAGCCGCGCTGCGCTCAAGTAACTGATTGAGGTTGGCCTTCAGATGGGGAATCTGTTCGCCAGTCACCGTGCGGTACTTCATGTTGGCAGCACCCAAACCAGCCTTGGACGAGTTGAGCTCGTTCTCCAGCTGCAGGCGCAGTGCTTGCCATTGGTCATTGGTGGCAGCAAGGCTCGCCTCTGCCGCTTGGCGGCTGGCACTCTCAAGTGCCAGTTGTTCTTCAAGGGCCTCTTTGGCCTGATTCAGAGCCGCGATGGCATCTGCTTGCCCGGCACTTGTTTCTTCCGCCTGAGCGTTGGCCGCAGTCAGAGCCTGGATTTGTTCCTCGAGGCCACCGCGATGTTCGACCAGCGAATTGATGGTGTTGACCTGTGCGGCGTGTTCGCGCTCGCTACGTGCATGGGCCTCTCCCATGTCTTGCAACTGGCCTTCCAGTTCGGATTGGCGGTTCTGCAGGGCAGCAATGGTGTCGGTCTGTGCTGCGTGGTTCTGCAGGCTCTGGGTCTGCAGTTCGTGCATGGCCTGCCGATGGTCGTTCAACTCGACTTCGAGTTCAGCTTGCCGTGTTTTCAACAGAGCGATGATTTCAGCCTGAGCGGCGTTAGCCCGCTGGCTTTGAGCCTGCAATTCCTTCATATACTCCAATTCGCTTTCCATTTCGGCTTCGAGTTCAGCCTGGCGCGTGCGCAGCGCCGCGTTGATGTTGGTCTGGTCGTCAATCATTTGCTGGCTTTGGGCCAGCAAGCTGCTCGATTGCCGTGCTTGGCTTTCCAGTTCAGCCTCAAGCTCTGCCTGACGTCCATGGAGGGCAGTAATATTTTCGACATGGGTGTCGTTGGTTTTCTCTGCTTGCACGTGCGCGTCGGTAAGCCTCTGCAGTTGGCTCTCCAGTGCATGGTGCTGAGCTTGGAGCGCGGCAAGGCTGTCTGTCTCTTTCGACGCCAGCTCTTGGGCAGCGGCTCGCTGCTTGGCAGTTTCACGCAATTGTTCTTCGATCGAGAGATATTGCTGTTGCAACGACTCCAGCTCGCTCTCTCGTTTGCCGAGCGCCGAACTCAACTGGTCGACGCGGCCTGTCAGCGCATCATTGTTTTGCTGAGCTTTTTCCAAATCTGCTTGCGCCGTCTGTAGCCGCTCTTCAAGCGTCAGCTGCTGACCTACAGCCAGTCGCAGGTCTTCGTTCAGCTCTGCATTGCGTTGAGCTTGGTTGCCCAGTTCCAGATTCGCAGCGTCCAACTCATCTTGGGTCTGATGATTCTGGGCCTGCAGTTGGCTAAGTCGATGCTCGGTTTCGGCCAGGCTTTGCTGGCGGGCTTTTTCGAGTGCTGCGAACTGCTGTTCAAGTTGTGCGTACTGCTCGGAGGCAGTCAGGCACTTCTGGTTGGCCTCACCCAGCTGAGATTTCAAAGCGTCGAGTTCGCCACTGAGCTCTTGGACATTGCGAACACTTGCGTCGAGGGACTCTTTCGTCGACTGCTCAAGCGTTACAAACTCTGCCTGACGCTGCTTGATCTGGAGCGCAAGTGCTTCTGCCTTCTGCGCTTCAGGTTTCAGTAACGCGATCTGCTCAGTGGCAGCGCGGTACTTCTTGTTAGCTTCATCCAGGCGCTGGCGAATTTCTTCAAGCTCCTGGACGCGTTGAGCCTTGGCCTCAAGAACTTCGCGATTCGCCTTCTGCAGGTTCGCAATATCCGCATCGCGTGTCTGCAACTGCTTGGAAAGCGCTTCAGCCTTCTGTGCCTCAGGTTTGAGCTGGGCAATCTGCTCGGTAGCAGTGCGATACTTCTTGTTCGCTTCATCCAGCCGTTTGCCAATGGCACCGAGGTTTCCACGCAAAGTACGCTCAATCGACTCAAACGCCTTTTCCAGCTCCCGCACACGCTCAACCGTCAGCGAGTCAATGGTCCCCGGCTTATGCGCCTCGCTCTTGACGGCCACAATCCCCAGCCACTTGCCCAGCATCTTCACTTCGACGATCTGCAAGTACTCGGCCAGCAGCCGGAACGGTTCCATCAGGTAGAACGTGTGCTTGTGGTCAATAAAATCGTTGACCCCGAACGGTACGGTGATCACCAGCCGGCCGCCCTGCTTGAGCAGTTCGTTGGCCTTTTCCACGAACAGCTCCGGGCGTACCAGGTGTTCGAGCACTTCGCTGATGACAACGGTGTCCGGTTCAACCTCGAGCGTGTCCAGCGCGAGGAAGTCAGAATTGATGTACGTGACGTTTTGCTGGATATGGGCCGGTTCGGCAGCCAGGTAACCCTTGGCTTCTTCGATGGCCTGCGGGCTGGTGTCCACACCCGTGACCTGGCAGCCTTCACGTGCCAGCAGCAGGGGCACGATACCCTGCGAGCAGCCGACATCCAGGATCCGGCGCCCTTTGACCTGGGCGCAGATCCAGTGGATGCGGGACTGGGTTTCCCGCATGAACTGGTCCCCAAGCTTGCCGTAATAGGCTTCCATCACGCGGTCATGAATATCGGCCAAAGGTGAAGGCAGCTCTGTGTTCACGGTAGGTTTCTCAAGCGTGGGGTTGTTCATGCGGTTGGGTCCATCAGGCCTGGGTAACGCCAGCGGCGTCGATCACAAAGGCCGCGTCGCGTACGTTGAAGGTGCCGCGGAACTCGCGGTGCTTCACCAGCAGCACGTGGATGTCGGCGCTGTCCTGGGCGTAGTCGAAGTCCACGTGCTCGTGGCGCGCCAGGCGCTGCGGCAGGGCTTCGATGTTCGGCTCGACCAGTTGCAGGGTGGCTTCCAGCTCATTGCCCAGGCGCTCGGCAATGCTAAGGGCCGGGCTTTCGCGCAGGTCGTCGATGTCGGCCTTGAAGGCCAGGCCGTAGCAGGCGATTTTCACTTGCTGGGCCGACTTGCCCGGGTTCTTGATCAGGAAGTTGGCCAGGGCCATCTTGACCTTGTCGATCACCCACTCAGGCTTGCTGTCGTTGACCACACGGGCGGTGCGGATCAGGCGCGCCTGCTCTGGGGTCTGGCTGACGATGAACCATGGGTCCACGGCGATGCAGTGGCCACCTACGCCTGGGCCAGGCTGCAGGATGTTCACGCGTGGGTGGTGGTTGGCCAGGCGGATCAGCTCCCATACGTCGATGTTCAGCTTGTCGCAGATGATCGACAGTTCGTTGGCGAAGGCAATGTTCACGTCGCGGAAGCTGTTTTCGGTCAGCTTGCACATTTCGGCAGTGCGGGCGTTGGTGATGATGCACTCGCCTTCAACGAAGGTGCGGTACAGGCGCACGGCCGCTTCGGAGCACTTCTTGGTCATGCCGCCGATGATGCGGTCGTTTTCCACCAGCTCGCGCAGCACGTGGCCTGGCAGTACGCGCTCAGGGCAGTGGGCGATGCGGATGTCGGAGTCTTCACCGTGGGTTTGCGGGAAGCTCAGGTCTGGGCGGGCTTGTGCCAGCCAGTAGGCCATCTGCTCGGTGGCACCGACAGGGGAGGTGGATTCCAGAATGACCAGGTCACCCTTTTTCAGCACGGGTGCGATGGCCTTGCTGGCGGACTCGATGTAGCTCAGGTCCGGCTGGTGGTCGTCCATGAATGGGGTCGGCACGGCGATCAGGAAGGCGTCGGCGGCTTCCGGTACGGTGGAGGCACGCAGGAAACCTTCGGTTACGGCAGCGTGTACCACCATGTCCAGCTCAGGCTCGACAATATGGATTTCGCCACGGTTGATGGTGTCGACCGCGTGCTGGTTTACATCAATACCGATGACTTGCTTTTTGCGGGCGGCAAAAACGGCAGCGGTTGGCAGGCCGATATAGCCCAGGCCTACGACGGAAATTTTATTGAAGCTCATGCTGCGTCCTTGGAGTTGGAGAATGCGGAGAGTGCGTCGAGGATTCGCGCGCACGCTTTTCCATCGCCGTAGGGGTTGTGGGCGACGCTCATCTCGCGGTAGGTCGCGTCATCGGTGAGCAGTTTTGCCAGGTTTTCGGTGATCGATTCGACGTCGGTGCCGACCAGCTTGACGGTACCGGCAGCCACGGCTTCCGGGCGCTCGGTGGTGTCACGCATGACCAGTACCGGCTTGCCCAGTGCAGGGGCTTCTTCCTGGATGCCGCCGGAGTCGGTCAGGATCAGGTACGAGCGGGTCATCAGGTAAACGAACGGCAGGTAGTCCAGCGGTTCGATCAGGTGGATGTTGTTGACGTCGGCCAGCAGCCGGTTCACCGGTTCGCGCACGTTCGGGTTGAGGTGCACCGGGTAGACGATATCCACGTCAGGGAATTGACGCGCGGTTTGCACCAGCGCCTGGCAGATACGCTCGAAGCCGCCACCGAAGTTTTCGCGGCGGTGGCCGGTCACCAGCACCATGCGGCGCTCCGGGTTCAGGAAGCTGAACTGGGCTTCGAACTGGTTTTTCAGGGCCGGGCTTTCCAGCTTTTTGACGACCTCCAGCAGCGCATCGATCACCGTGTTGCCGGTGGTGTAGATGGTCGCGGCGTCGGTGCCTTCACGCAGCAGGTTGTCCTGCGAGGTGGAGGTCGGCGCGAAGTGCAGGGCAGCCAGGGCGCCGGTCAGGCGGCGGTTGCCTTCTTCCGGCCATGGCGAGTACAGGTTGCCGGTGCGCAGGCCTGCTTCCACGTGGGCGATCGGAATCTGCTGGTAGTAGGCGGCCAGGCTGGTGGCCAGGGTTGTTGCGGTGTCGCCGTGCACCAGCACCACGTCGGGTTTGAACTCAGCCAGCACTGGCTTCAGGCCCTGAAGGATGGCTGTGGTCACATCGGTCAGGTCCTGCCCAGGCTTCATGATGTTCAAGTCGTAGTCGGGCTTGATCTCGAACAGCTCAAGCACCTGATCCAGCATCTGGCGGTGCTGGCCAGTAACACAGACACGCGACTCGAAACGGTCGTCCTGGGCAAGGTTGAGGGCCAGCGGTGCCATTTTGATGGCTTCTGGGCGGGTGCCAAATACGATGAGGGTCTTGAGGGACACGGCGACGGTCTTCTATGAGTGTAGTGAAGGCGGTTGGAACGGGTGCTACGGGCGAGGATCTCGGGTGTAACTCAGGTCGGCCGGGGGTGGCCTGCTAGCGCGGCACGATGGAAATCGGGCAAGGCCAGTGGGGGAGGTGAAAAAAAATTCATTCGGCTCGGATCCTTCAAGCGAAGCGGTTGTCCTAAGGCCGAGAATTTATCATTTTGTCATCAATATGGCATCCCATCTGGCACGTATTTTTCCCCTGATCGTAGGAAATTGCCTAAATATATCGATGGGTTGGATCCTATTTTTGTATAAACAATCAATAAAAACGATTGTTTGATGTTATTCAGGCATCATGCCAACAAAATCAATATCACCAAGGTATGCGACGAACGGGTGGAGGCCTTGTCCTGCAAGGCTTGTAGGAAAAACAACAGCGGTTGGTCTGAATGAAAGCCAGCTTAAACGGGAATTTACCTGGCGGCGATTTGCTATCGCCTTTTTTTCATGAAGTTAACTGGAAATATGGCGGAACGCCATCATTTTTGGGTGGTCGAAGTTGGTTTTTTTAATGTTTGATCTGGTTACGTTTGAACAGGCCAAGTGCCTGTTGGGATAACCGCAGAACCGCTAGGGTTGATTGCGCAGCCGAAGGAAAACAGCTGCTGGAAAATGACCAACCCAAGGAGTGTTCATCAATGCGTAATAACGTTCTGTCGTACCTGCTGCTGCCGCTGTTCGCCAGCCTGTCGTTCTCCCTAAGCGCGGCACCGGCCAGCGCCACGGCGGTGCTCGAGCCGGTACCGGTAGTGGCCCAGGCGCCTGCGCAGGCGGCGCCGCGGCTGGACCTGAACAAGGCGGATGCGCTGACTTTGCAGAAGGAACTCAACGGGATAGGCAAGGCCAAGGCCGAGGCGATCGTCGCCTACCGCGAGGCCAATGGGCCGTTTGCTTCGGTGGATGAACTGCTGGAGATCAAGGGGATTGGTAACGCGTTGCTGGAGCGTAACCGGGACAAGGTGATGGTGGACTAAGAGGGGGGAGGGCTAGGGCATTTTTTGCCCTGGCCCTGGTAACTAAAGTTTGACGATTTAATGGTTTGGCGCTTTAACTTGTTGAAAATCAACGGGTCGCATTTTTATTGTCTTGCTATGCGTTAGCATGCTAACTAATTGGTAGCTTTGTATCCGAGCTTGGTGGGGCGGGGTCGTTTTGCAGCCTTATCCTGTTCGCCGGAGTATTTGCAGCGCCTGTGGGTCTTTGTTGCGCCACTGACTGGCACCTGGGCACCAAGGTGCCGTTTTCCATGGCTGTGCGAAGTGACCAGCACCTCAGGCACCGGTATAGTCGCGCCGGACTCAATATCCATGAGCATAGGACGCTTACCGCTGATGTCGCAGAACCATAAGTTTGTACTCTGTATCCTGGTGATCGCCACTGGCGTGGTCTGCACGGCAGTGTTCGCATCAGGCACGCTGGCGATAGGCTTGGCCATTTTCATTAGCGGTCTGGTATGGATCCTTCGTCCGCTGGTAATGCCCGCTGGCTACGGCGTCAACAAAATTCGCATGGCCTGCCTGCTTGGCGCAGTCGCCCTGACTGCAGCGTGGGGGGGATGGGCGACCAAGCTGGGTGCCGCTGTCGTTTCGCTAGTGGCTTCGCACCAGCCCGCCTGGCTACCGGAAGGGGTCAAAAACCTTGACCTTGATGTGACCACGCCGGCGTCATTGCTGGTTTTCTATTACCTGGTGGTACTGACGGTATTCTTCTTTACCCGTGACAAGACCATCGCAGGTAATGATTCGTCGCCGCTGAAAGACGACTTCCCAGAGGAAAATTTCGACAAGAAGCTGAAAGCTTTTTGCTCGATTTTGCGCAACGACCTCGTCACGCTCGACCGCCAAAGCAACTGGAACCCTGAATATTATGCGGAGCTGGAAGCAGAGGTTGAGGTGCTTTCCAGCCACGGGGTTGCAACACGCAAAAAGGTGCTGGACCTACAGGATGCGATCAAGGTCGACAAACGGCTGCAGTCATTCTTGCTGCTGGGTGTGCCAGGTGCAGGCAAAAGCGTCGCGCTGCGCAAACTTGCCTTGGACATGATGGATGAGGTCAGCGCCACCAAACGCATCCCTATCTATATCAACCTGCGGGAGTGGGTGCCAAAACGCGTCGATGACAACGAGCGGGTCGCCTTCGATTTCCGTGATCTGAAAGCCTTCGTGTTGAGTAGAATCACCAAAGACGACGACTTCCTCGAAGGGTTTGTGACCGAGTACTTCGAACGCTTGTGGCATGCCGGCAAGTTCTTCTTCATTTTCGACTCTTTCGACGAGATTTCCGAATTGCTCGACACGGGCCAGGATGAAGAGGTGGTAGACGCTTTGTCGCGGGTGATTTCCAGGTTCATATCGGACCACCCGGCGTCAAAGGGAATTTTGGCTTCGCGCGTGTTTCGCCGACCCACGCAGTCATTCCTGGCGCAAAAAGTCCTGGAAATTCGCCCGCTGTCCGAGGCCAGTGTCCTGCATGGCTTGTCGCGTTTTGCCAGCTTCACGCGGGACAAAGGCGTGAAGCTGTTCAGTGAGCGTCGCGACCTTGTGCCGTTGGTGCGCAACCCGTTCATGATGGCGTTGCTTGGTGACTGGGTCAAAGACAATGCTGGGCTGCCGGACAATCAAGCGCAAATTTATGAGGGGTACATTTTAAAGCGGCTCAAGCGACGCGAACAGCGCCTTGAGGAGGCGGGTGTGTCAATCGCCGAATTCATGAGCCTGGCCACCGAAATCGCCTGGTTCGTGTTTTCTACGTCCTCCTACGGGCTTGAAGCACCCGTAAAAGATATCAGCAGCCATTTCGCATCGGAAAAGATCGACGTCATCATCAGTACCTTGCGCGGCATTCGAATCGCGCGGGTGACGACGGGCGATGAGCAGTCCTTCGCATTCGTTCACCGGCGTTTTCTTGAGTATTTTGTAACCCGACGATTGCTGGTAAACCCTGGGGAAGCGCCGATTTCGGATATTCCTACAGACTCCAGGGGGCGTGACGCGCTGGTGCTGTATGCACAAATCTGTGAGCCTGAGGAAGCTGAGCGAATCGCCAAGTTGTGCTGGGACGAGATCAAAACCAGCTTCGATGTGGAAACCCAACGGATGCGTGCAATCCACTGCTTGCGGTTCCTGGTTGACGCCTTTTGTTCCAGGCGTGCGGCTGTACAGTCGTTTGAGGCTGAACTTCATGCGTTTGTCGGTGAGCATGTCGAGAGCGGTGACAATCTGATTCTGGCCAAGATCTGCCTCGAAGCGACTGGCTTGCTGCCTGAGGCGAAAACAGTGCCCATGCTCTCGCTGGCGCTCACAGGCGGCAATGAATGGTTGCAGGAGACGGCCTTCAGGGCGTGTCGACACTTGCCACGGGTGGAAGCAGCTTTGGAGCAGGTGATCGTAACGTATTTGCTCGCAATTCCTGACCTTAGGTTCTGGCGCGAGCGCAAAGGGATTCTACTGGGCCTGTCTTTATCGGAAGCGCTCAAGGGGGTGCATGCGATTGCCCGCCTCAGGGTCAGAAACCTGCAGGTGTCACTCATGGCTGCCATTGCGTTGCTTTTCATTTCACCCCTGATTTTTGCACTTTCATTGCTGAACGCGTTGGGTATCAGTGCGGCAGGTCAAGCTCCTTCATTCGCAGAACTGAAAGCGGTCATGCATGGCTCGGCGACACCAGACATGAAAATGATAACTCGTACTACGGCCAGGTCAGTATTTCGGTCCGTATACTGGACGGGTTTACCCTTTTATATGCGCAATATGATGTTCGCCGTATTTATGGCTTTAGCTGTTTTGTACATAGTAGGTTTTATGCCATCGACCAGTCCTGCGACGGGGTGTCTGTATAGTGGGTGCGATGGCTATCCGGCGGTGTACTGGGCAGCTTGCGTGATCTGTGCGGTCTTGGTGCTTGATTGCCTCTTTGTCAGCAATGCCCTCCGCTCGCTGTTCAAGGCTGTTGTCAGTCGGGATTTTTGGCTGATGTTACTGATCATTGGTGCGATTTTAGGTGTGTTCGGTGGCTTGGTAGCATTCGTCATCTACTTGTTGGCCGCCTATGAAACTTATGTTGTTGGCACCATCGCTGTGGTTGTCGCGTTAGTCGGTTTGTTTCAGATGTATCATTTCGGTAAAGAGGTGCGGAGGATGTTCACTGACCGCCGGACCGTAGCCAGCCAGGTATTCGCAGGGAAGGTCATACGTGCTGAGATCGCCCGAGTCATGGGGGAACTGCTCACAGATTACGGTCGTTTGCGGTATGTACGACGCCTTGAGGTAGACCGCGTGGGCGTAACCGGAGAATGGCCTGCTGATTTCAAATTGTCAGTCGGCCTGGGAGAGCCGATCACAGCCTTGGCGCGCCTCGAAGAACGGTGGTTGGGCTTGGATCGCTGAGCCGTGCTTTGACTGTTATCGGTCACCATTTTTCATGGCGCTGAAATTTGGCGCCTGATCACCGGCTCCCCACCGTGGAGCCGGGGCGTTTTGACCCGTGGACCGATCAGGCCAAAGTTTTACCGATCCTGCGCATCCTTGGCATCGGCCTCGGCATTGCGCTCATGCACCTTGCGCAGCTGCTCATCGGTCAGGGGCAGTTTTTTTGCCGTGTCGCGCAGCATCATCAGCCCACCGACGATGGAGCCGAGGGCTATTATGAGGGTCAGCCAGGCATACCAGGGCATTGTCGTTCTCCTTGCGTGGGGTAATGGGCAACGCTTGTACGAATTTTGAGCAATTGCCCGTTCCAATGGTTCAATTATAGGAGCCAGGCCGTGCCGGGCCAATTCCGTGACCCGCGGGCCCCAAAGCCTGCGTTACTTCGTTTACAATGCGCGCCGTTTTCGACTTGCCAAGAGACCCTGCCCATGTCCGCCTGCCAGACGCCCCTGATCGTCGCCCTGGATTTCCCTACCCGTGAGGCCGCCCTGAAGCTGGCTGACCAGCTTGACCCTGCGCTGTGCCGGGTAAAGGTTGGCAAGGAGCTGTTTACCAGCAGCGCTTCGGGCATTGTCGAAACCCTGTGCGACAAGGGCTTCGAAGTGTTCCTGGACCTGAAGTTCCACGACATTCCCAACACCACCGCCATGGCGGTAAAGGCCGCTGCCGAGATGGGGGTGTGGATGGTCAACGTGCATTGCTCCGGTGGCCTGCGCATGATGGCCGCCTGCCGTGAAGAGCTGGCCAAGCGCAGCGGCCCGCAGCCGTTGCTGATTGGCGTGACCGTGCTGACCAGCATGGAGCGTGAAGACCTGGCTGGCATTGGCCTGGATGTCGACCCGCAGGAGCAGGTGCTGCGCTTGGCGGCTTTGGCACAGAAGGCAGGGATGGACGGTTTGGTGTGTTCGGCACTGGAGGCCCCGGCGCTGAAGGCGGCGCACCCGTCACTGCAACTGGTGACCCCAGGTATTCGCCCGGCGGGCAGCGCGCAGGATGACCAGCGCCGTATCCTCACCCCGCGCCAGGCACTGGATGCCGGGTCGGACTACCTGGTGATTGGCCGGCCAATCAGCCAGGCTGCGGACCCGGCGCAGGCGCTGGCTGCGGTGGTGGCGGAGATTCGTGGGTAAGTAGCCCGCGTTGACGAAAAAGGCCAGTACGTGAGTGCTGGCCTTTTTTGTTTCTGTGTCTTGCATGAGCTCTTCATAATACAAGGCTGCTTCTACAGGCCCTCTACCTGGCTTGTGGGCGATGCGGTCCAGGTGGGAGCGGGCGAGCCCGCGAAGCAGGCGCTGCGGTGGATGGCACGGGCTTCGCCCGTGTTCGCGGGCTCGCCCGCTCCCACAGGGGAGGGGCGCTGGCCGTCAGTGACGCTTGTTCTTGGCAATCTCGATGTCGTTCATCAGCGCCTTGGCCATGGCCAGCAGGTAATCGGCCGAGCCCAGAAACTTGTGGTCGTCTTCCATGTCGCCTTCGCGGACCAGGTGCTTGCAGTAGCCCAGCAGGACCGAGACGTGCTCGTAGGCATCATCGATCGGGACGCCGGGTTGGACGCGCAGCAGGTCCAGGGTGGGGTTGCCGGCTTCGAGGAAGGTTTCGATCCCTGCAGTGAAGATGGGGGAGTGGTTGTTGTCTTTCATGGCACTAGCTCCTGATAAGT
The DNA here is from genome assembly GCF_044769185.1 of Pseudomonas sp. NPDC090592. Taxonomy (NCBI): domain Bacteria; kingdom Pseudomonadati; phylum Pseudomonadota; class Gammaproteobacteria; order Pseudomonadales; family Pseudomonadaceae; genus Pseudomonas; species Pseudomonas sp. NPDC090592. The sequence continues at coordinate 2,731 of NZ_JBIVXJ010000031.1, read as the reverse complement.
GGAACTGCCACGCGAATCTTTCTCACGGACCAGGGCGGCAGTCGTACACGGGGTGAGAAACCGAGGGAGCTACAAAGCTCGGCCAGACCGAAGTCTGCCCGCGTACGACTGCCATGACAGGCAAGCCAGCTAACTCGCAACAGGTTCTCACACCCGGTCACCACCACGGCGACCTGGTGAAGTTATCCCTGGGGCATTTCCCCGACAATTCAGCTGCTTCTGACCGCTGTGTAGGATAGTTCGCTTGCTGGGCCGAACTGAAGGGGTGGGGGCAAGGTTCAGGAAAGTCTGACGATTGTGGAGGGGCTAACAGGTGTGCGGCTCAAGTGCGGCAGTGTCTGTGAGATCGAGCGCCGCCCGCGCGGCGCTTCGCGGGGCAAGCCCGCTCCCACATTTGTTGCAACGTGGCCATCCCTGTGAGGCCATGGTTGTCAGCTTTGTTAGCATGACTGGCCTTCGATGTGGGCATTGATGCCGCCCCACCTGTCTCAAGACCTGCACCAAGTCAGGCAACCATGGCCTGGCAGGTTCGGCACGTTGCAACAAATGTGGGAGCGGGCTTGCCCCGCGAAGCGCCGCGCGGGCGGCGCTCGATTTCACCGGCGGTGCAAAGCCCAAGGCATGCGCCTAAACGCCCAAACGCAATCTGCAATCAAACCTTCAACACCAACTTGCCAAAATTCTCCCCACTGAACAGCTTCAGCAGTGTCTCAGGGAACGTCTCCAGCCCCTCCACCACATCCTCTTTACTCTTCACCTGCCCACTGCCCAGCCAGCCGGCAATCTCCAGCGCAGCCTTGCCATAATCCTTGGTGTAATCCATCACCACAAAGCCTTCCATGCGCGCCCGGTTCACCAGCAGCGACAGGTAATTAGCCGGGCCTTTCACCGCTTCCTTGTTGTTGTACTGGCTGATCGCGCCGCAAATCACGATGCGGGCCTTGAAGTTGATGCGGGTCAGCACGGCATCGAGGATGTCGCCGCCAACGTTGTCGAAGTACACGTCCACGCCTTTCGGGCATTCGCGCTTCAGGCCGGCCAGCACGTCTTCGGCCTTGTAGTCGATCACCCCGTCAAAGCCCAACTCGTCCAGCAGGTACTGGCACTTCTCGGCGCCACCGGCAATGCCGACTACGCGGCAACCTTTGACCTTGGCAATTTGCCCGACAATGCTGCCCACCGCACCGGCCGCGCCGGAGATGACCACAGTGTCGCCGGCCTTTGGCTGGCCAACGTCCAGCAGGGCGAAATAGGCGGTCATGCCGGTCATGCCCAGCGCCGACAGGTAGCGCGGCAGGGGCGCCAGGTTGGGGTCGATCTTGTGCAGGCCCTGTGCCTCGCCGGTGAAGTAATCCTGCACGCCAAGCGCGCCGCTTACGTGGTCGCCCGGTTTGAAGGCAGGGTTATTGGAGGCAACCACCTCGCCCACACCCAGCGCACGCATCACCTGGCCCAGGGCCACGGGCGGGATGTACGACTTGCCTTCGTTCATCCAGCCGCGCATGGCCGGGTCCAGCGACAAGTACAGGTTGCGCACCAGTACCTGGCCTTCGCCAGGTTGTTCGGCAGGCACGCTTTCGAAGGTGAAGTCGTCACGGCGCACGGCGCCGACCGGGCGTTTGGCGAGCAGGAAGCGGCGGTTGGTCTGGGTCATGGCGGGGTCCTTGTGGGCAGTGGAGGGAATCAGGCGTTCAATCTACCTTGTTGATGTAGGCAGGTGGTTAACATCACTGACAAGCATGGTAGCCCAACCGGTGGGGTGATGATGCTGCCCGGCCAAGCGGTGCCTGACTATGCTCTGAACCCCACCAGACCTTCACAGGAGCACGCGATGAGCATGACCTTTTCTGGCCAGGTAGCCCTGGTTACCGGCGCTGCCGCCGGCATTGGCCGGGCAACCGCCCTGGCCTTCGCCCGTGAGGGCCTGAAAGTGGTAGTGGCAGACCTGGACCCGGTCGGTGGCGAAGCTACCGTGGCGTTGATTCAGGCGGCGGGTGGCGAAGCGCTGTTCATCGCCTGTGACGTTACCCGCGACGCCGATGTGCGCCAGCTGCACGAGCGCCTGATCGCGGCTTATGGCCGGCTGGACTATGCCTACAACAACGCCGGCATCGAAATAGAGCAACACCGCCTGGCCGAAGGCAGCGAAGCCGAGTTCGATGCCATCATGGGCGTCAACGTGAAGGGTGTGTGGTTGTGCATGAAGTACCAACTGCCGTTGCTGCTGGCACAAGGCGGTGGGGCGATCGTGAATACTGCCTCGGTAGCGGGGCTGGGGGCGGCGCCGAAGATGAGTATCTACAGTGCCAGCAAGCACGCGGTGATTGGCCTGACCAAGTCGGCGGCCATCGAGTACGCGAAGAAGGGCATCCGCGTGAATGCCGTGTGCCCGGCGGTTATCGACACCGACATGTTCCGCCGGGCTTATGAGGCCGATCCCCGCAAGGCCGAGTTCGCCGCCGCCATGCACCCGGTCGGGCGTATTGGCAAGGTCGAGGAGATTGCCAGCGCGGTGCTGTACCTGTGCAGTGATGGTGCGGCGTTTACTACCGGGCATTGCCTGACGGTGGATGGTGGGGCTACGGCGATTTGAGGGGCATGAGCTGGGGTGTTTGCCTTTGCATCTTCAGCGCTTATGAGATCGAGCGCCGCCCGCGCGGCGCTTCGCGGGGCAAGCCCGCTCCCACATTTGTTGCAACGTGCCGAACCTGTCAGGCCATGGTTGCCAGCC